>DASZYH010000108.1:0-56344 GCA_035545515.1 Opitutaceae bacterium | reverse complement strand
GAGGCGCCGGCGCCGGATCCCTCGATTCCGGCGATGAAGCAGAACAACGCGACGTTCCTGAAAATGCACGAATCGTTCCTGGCGCGCGGCCGGAGCGGTCCGATCGGGTTGTTGTTCCTCGGGGACTCGATCACGTGGCGGTGGTGGACGGCGCCGAAGCTCTGGGAGGCGCATTACGGTAAGGACCAGCCGGCCAACTTCGGCCTCCCGGGTGACGGGACGCAGCACATCCTGTGGCGGATCGAGCATGGCGAACTTGATGGCATCCATCCGAAGGTGGTCGTGCTGCTGGCGGGAACGAACAACGCCCACCGGAACAGTGCGGCGCAGATCGTGGCGGCCGACACGAAGATCGTGCGGGAGATTCGGGAACGGATTCCGGGGGTGAAGGTGCTGTTGCTGGCGATCTTTCCGCGCGGACCACACCGGAATGGGAATGGGACGTCGGATGACGGCGTGCATTCGATGGAGGTGATCCGCGCGGCGAATGCGGGTCTGGCGAAGCTGGATGACGGGGTGAACGTGCGCTTCCTGGACATCGGGGCGAAGTTTCTCGGACCTGACGGCAAGATTCCGCCCGGGATCATGGCGGACCAGCTTCATCCCACCGTCGCCGGCTACCAGATCTGGGCCGACGCAATGCAACCGCTCCTGGACGACATGCTGCGCCCGAGCCGTTGAAACAAAGATGTAGCGGGTCGCCGGAGCGACACCTCAGCTGGTACGGCGGGCAGGCTCCGCGCCCTACCGGCGGCTACGACTCAAGTTAAACCGCTCTGGGTGGATCAGCCGGCGCAGTGGGCGGGTGAAATCAGTTCCGAGCCAACGGAGTCAGACGAAGCAACCGGACACCGTGGCGTGGCACTGTCGCGCTGAATTCGCCGGTAAAGCTCCCCAGATCGCGTTCCGGCCACACGTCACGAACACGTTGCGGTCCGTCCACCCGCACGTCGGACCAGCGCGCGTGCACGACCGTCGAGACGTCACCGCGGTTGCAGAGGCCGACGGCCACGCTTCCGTCCGCAAGCGGCTTCACCAGCAGAAATGTGTCAGCGGTGAGGATCACCGGTTGCGCGCTCCGCCCCAGCGGATCCTGGTCGATCGCGATCACCTCGGGGTTGCAGAGCACGTTCAGCGTGAAGGCGTCGAGGTGGCCCATGTCGCCACTGTAGATCAGGGGCGCAGCCATGAGCGACCAGGCCGACATGAATGCGTACTGCTCGGTTGGCGTCAGCGGACAGGGCCGGGGAAGCCCGCCGCCATGCGCGTCGCCGACGAATCCGATCTGGAGGTAGTCGGGGTCGTTCCAGGCGCCCGGTCCCGACCAAGCGGCGTGCCGGGAGTTCGCAAGGGCGACGTCGAGGAACCGGTTCAGTTCGCCGCCGAGATCGCGCGAGGTCCGCCAACAGTTGGCGCCCACGCTGGCGCCCCACTTCCAGACACTGCCGCGGCCGTATTGGCAGAGGTTGAACACCAAGTCGCGCGGCAGGTGGCGCAATGCATCTCCCATCACGCGATACGGCCGTTGCAGGGCATCGAGGGTATCGACGCCACGGGTGACACGCTCATAGGAGCACCAATCGTATTTTAAGAAATCGAAACCCCAGGCGGCAAACTGCCGCGCGTCCTGCTCTTCATGCTGGTAGCTGCCCGCATAGCCGGCGCATGTGACCGGCCCGGGAGAGGAATAGATGCCTGCCTTGAGGCCGCGGGAGTGGAGGTAGGCGGTGAGTGCCGCCATGTCCGGGAAATAGGCGTTGGGCAGAAGATTGCCACCGGCATCGCGTCCGGGGCCAATGCGCCGCGGATCGCGGGTGCGGCCGCCGGCCGCCGGCACCCGGGCCCAGCAATCGTCGATGTTCACGTACGCGTAGCCGACGTCCGCCATGCCGCTGGCAAGCATCGCGTCCGCGGCCGCGCGAATTGTCCGATCGGTCACGCGCCGGTAGTCGGCATACCAGTCGTTCCAGCCCATTGGGGGCGTTAGTGCGATCGTGTCGCCGCTGACGATCCTGAAGGTCCGTGTGGCCGTGCCGGACCGGTTGCGCGCGGTCAATGCGACCTCGTAGGTCCCCCAAGCCGGCGCAACACCGGTGATTATGCCGGTGGCCGGGTCGAGACGGAGCGTCGAGGGGAGATTCGCGGCAATGAAGCGGATGGGCCGGCGCCCGGTCGTGGGGATGCGGTAGAGAAAAGGGTGACCCGGCCGACAGCCGTACACCGTCGGTCCGTTGAGCCGCGGCGCCGGCGGTGGAGGTGGCGTGAGGATGGTGAAGGGCTCGGGGGGAACTGCCACCGTGCGGGGCGCCGCGCCCGAGAATTCGAAATGGGCATCCGCCCAGGCGGCGGCGCCGCCGCGAACATTGTCGTCCTGGCGATCAATTTTGAGCAGGAGCGTGTGTACTCCCTCAAGGCCAACATCGACCGGCACGGCTGGATCCCCGCGATGCAGGAGTGGAGATCGCCATAGCACGCGATCGTCGCCCACGATCGTGAAGACCACCGACACGCCCGGCACGGCCGCCGCGGCGTCCGTGCCCACCCACCCGGTGAATTGCCGGGTCCGGCCGTCGAGTTCCAGCCACAGGCTGCTGGTACCTTCGATCGCGAGGGCGTCGGTGAAGGGACGATCGCCGATCGTGAGGGACTTGCCGCTGCCGGGCGTGACGATTGACGGGCGCTTCCAGCCGGCGAAATGCAGTTGACCGAGGTCGAGGGTAGTCAGCCGGATCACCGCCGCGCCGCAGGGAGAAAAGGTCAACACGATGAGTGCGAGCAACCAGCCGGTACGACGGATGGATGTCGCGTTCATCGCCCGCTTCGAACCCGCAACCCACCGGGGGTGTGCCTGGGCGCCGGAACGAACTCGCGCGGTGAGTGGCGGCGGATGGATCGGCGCGGGAGGCGGCGGAAGACGGATCATGCGAGTGAGACGCGGCACCGCGAATAAGCTTTACCGGCTCCGTGCGCGAAGGGTTCCGAATCCGCCGGCTCGTTTTCCCGGATCGGCGCGCCTCGCCGCGGCTAGGGTCGCCGCAGGACGATCTCGCCGTTTTCGCGTCGCTCGCAGGTCAACCCGAAGGTTTCAGCGGCAAGTCGGGCGAATACGTCGGGATTGTCCGCCGGGAAGGATCCACTGATGCGGAGGCGGCCGATCGCATCATCGGCGAGAATGATGTGAACGGAATTCCGGCGGTTCAGCTGAGCGACGACGGCGGCCAATTCAATCCCGTCGTATTGAACGCGGGGCGCCCGCCAGGCGAGGCGGCGGGCCATTTCGGCCGGATCGATCCGCGAGATCGCGGCCACCTCCGGATTGGCAGTGGCAACGACGGCGCGTTCACCCGCGGTCAGAGGGGCGAATTGGCCGTCGGGCGCACGCGGCAGCAGGGAGCGGCCCGCGGCGGCGTTGTCCAGGCCCACCTTGCCCTCGGTGACCAGCACCTCGACGGTCCGCGGGTCGAGGCGGACGGCGAAGGCGGTGCCAACGGCCCGGACGTCGACCCCCCCGGCCCGGACGATGAACGGGTGCGCGGTGTCGTGCGCGACGTGAAAGAGGGCCTCGCCGCGGCGGAGTTCGACGCGACGGAAATGCGAATCGAAATGGACGGTCAGCTCCGCGGTCCGGCTCAGTTCCACCACCGAACCATCCGCGAGGTGACGGATAATCGCGACCGAACGGACTGGTTCCGCCGGCACCGGGGCCGGCGCCACCCGCAGGGAGCGGCGAACACTGAAGGTGGTCACCAGGGCGAGGAGCGCGGCGGCCCCCGCTCCGGCCAAGGCGAGCCGGCGGTGGTGACGGCGACGCGCGCGAACCTCCAGCCCGGCCTGCACCCGACCCATCGCCCCGCGTTGCCGGGCGCGCCGGAGCGCATCCGCGAGGGCCTCGAGGCGTCGGACGGCCTCGTCATGCCGGGGGTCCCGCTCGCGCCAGGCGGTGAACTCGCCCGTTTCGGTGGCGTCCAGTCCCGCGTCCCGGCGCGACAGCCAGCGCGCCGCCTCGGCCTCGATGGCATCGGGCGGGGAGGGGCGGGAACTAGGCGAGTGGGGGCTCATTGGCACGCTAGCTGGCGGCGGACGTGACGCTCGCAGCGTTGCAGCCCACGTGCCACCTGCACGGCGACAGTGTTCTTGGAAAGGCCCAAGCGGGCGGCAACCTCCTTCTGGGCCAAACCCTGCACCTGGCAAAGGATGAAGATTTCACGGCAACGCGCCGGGAGGGAGTCGATCGCCTCGACCAGGATCCCGATCTCGTGATCCAGGGCGACGCGGTCGAACGGCCCCAGCGCATCATCATAGACGAACAACTGGTTGACATCCTTTACGGGAACAATCGGCGAGCACCGGTGGCGGCGGACCAGATCGAGGGCAACGTGCCGTGCGACGGTGAAGAGCAGCGCCTTGGCGGACCGGATCGGCGCCAGGGCGCGGATTTTCCAAACCCGGATATAGGATTCCTGAACCACATCCTCGATGTCGTCGATGGATGGAAACGCGCCACGCAGGTACGCCTTCAACGTCGAGTCGTGGGCATGAACCTCGTGGGAGAACCATTCGAAATGCTCGGCAGGGGGCGCCGGCTCGCGGGTAGGTGGGGTGGGGCTCACGGGAGAAGCTTCTTTCGATACCGAAATTAAGCCTCGCGCGTTAGTCAACTGTATTCCCCAATGCCCGGGTGGGAACATGCAACGTGGACGTAAAGTTTTTTCCCGCCGCTCCGTCTCACCTAGCGAAACCCAATGCACCTTTCGGCCACGTCCTTCCCCCGCATCTTCTCCCGCGCGTGGTCCTGGCGCCACGCGGGGCTGTTCATTTTTACCCTCGCCCTCGCGGGCGGGCTCCACGCCGCCGAAGCGGCCGCGACGAAATTCGACATTTCGGCGGGCCCGGCCGAAAAGACGCTCCGGCAGTTCGCCGAGCAATCGGGGGCCGATCTCTCGTATCCCGCCGAGCAGGTGCGCGGCGTGCGCACCAACCCGGTGCGTGGCGACTACACGCCCGGCGCCGCCCTGAAGCTCATGGTCGGCGGCACGCCGCTGACGATGGTCCAGGACCGGGCCTCGGGCGCCTTTGTGGTGCGGCGACGCGCTGTGGAAGCAAAAAACGCCGTGAGCCCGCTCCCGCCGGTGGCGGAGGCGGGCGTCAGGCCCGCGAATGATGCCACGGACGAACGTGCCGCTGTCGTCCGTGGCATCATTCGCGGCCGACAGCGGCACGTTCGTCCTCGACCCGTTTGAGGTGCGGACGAGCAAGGACACGAGCTACGGCGCACTGAATTCCGTCTCGATCACCCGGTTCAACACGGAGCTCAACAAGGTGCCGCTCTCGGCCGACATCTACACCTCCGCCTTCATGCAGGACGTCGATCTGACGACGATCGACGGGCTGCTGCAGCAGTACGGTGGCGCGCAGATGGCGTTCGCGAATCCCGCGGGACAGGTGAACCTGAACCAGCCGGGCGACCGCAACACCACCTCCGGTTTCACCTTCCGCGGCCTGGCCAGCGGTCCCATCCGGCTCAACGGCTTCGTCACCGAGAGCTCGAATTTCGTCAACACGACCAATTTCGACGTCGAACGCGTGGAGGTGATCCACGGGCCGCAGGGTCTGCTGTACGGGCCCGGTGGAGCGGGCGGGACGATCGTCGCGACGACCCTGCAGGCGAAGTTCGACCAGCAAAGCGGACGGATTTCCGAGCGGATCGACCAGTACGGCTCGAAGCGGACGATCGTCCAGGCGAACGCCGGGAATGACCGGATCGCCGGCACGTTCGCGATCCTCGACGAGGATTCGCGGTATCGGCGCCTCTTCTACGGCGGCGACGGGCGGGGCTACTACGGCCAGGTGGCCTTCCGCCTCCCGTTCCGCACGACCCTGCGCGTCGACGCGACCTACACCCACCAGGATCTGGTCGACACGATCGGCACGACCAGCGTCAGCTTCGGCGGCGCCGCCAACGACCGTCGCAACGGCTACCAGCTCGCGAACCTGCTCCTGACCGACAAGGCGGGCGTGAACGACCCCGCGACCGGCACGGCGTACTCGAAGTACGGGGCCATCGACAACGGCCAGCTGAGCTGGGAGAATCTCTATTCCTTTCCCGGCGCGGCGAACTGGGAGATCGCGACGAATTCGAACATCGATGTCATCGCGGACACGGTCTGGACGAGCTGGCTCTCGACCAACATCGGATTCAACTACAACCGGCTGAACGACCTGTTCGGCTCCAGCGCCGGAGCGCTGTCGGCGCCCCTGCAGAATGGAAATCCCCTGAATGCCTGGGCGATGAACTACACGCCGTCCGAGAGCATGAACAACAAGCGGCACAAAAACTTTCGCGCCTCGGCGCTCCTGACGAACAACCTGTTCCACGGACGGGCGCGGAGCCAGACGACATTCGGCTACGACTTCCAGCGGCAGGGAACCGGCGGGACCGGCTATGGCTATTACCTCGCCGATGCGCAGGGGAACGAGATCCTGACCCCCGGCGGCAGCAACCTCGGCCGGAAAGGCGTTCCGCAGCAGTGGTGGAGCGTCGACCAGGGGCCGGTGTTCATGCCTCCGGTCTTCTTCGCCCACGGCGGCAACCTGTATCGCAGTCCGCAGGACGGACAGTATTACGTGAAGGACCTCGTCAATCCCCGGAGCCCGGCGTACATCACGCCGGCCAATCCCCTGGGGTTGTACTCGCTCGCCACCGGCCCCAATGGCGCGCTCCTCCACCCGGGCGTCAACGGCCAGGACCTGCCGGATTACGAGAAGGAGATCACCAGCAGCGGCCTCTATCTCGCGAATTTCACGAGCTGGTGGGACGACCTGTTCACCACGATGTTCGGCTATCGCTATACGTACACGGCGAATCATATTCCGAGCGGTGCCGCCGCCACGGTGGTCGTGGGACCGGTCGACACGTCGAAGTTTGGCGCGGCGAGCTACAACCTCGGGATCGACGGCCGGATCACCCGCTGGCTGCGCTGGTACTACGGCTACTCCGCCAATTACAACGTCGCCAACAGCCAGACCGACTTTTACGGGCAGCCGGACGACACCAGCTATGGCAAGGGCCAGGAGATCGGGCTGAAGTTCACCCCGCTCGACGGCCGGATCTCCGGATCCGCCGACTATTACATCAACAAGAACACGAACTATGCCGTGAACGCGGGGAATCCCGTCCTGAACAGCATCAATCCGAGCAGTGCCCTGAACGGCGATTACAACGGCATCGGCGGCGCGAGCACGTTCGTGCCGGAGGACTACACCTCGAAGGGCGTGGAACTGACGCTGAACGCGAATCCCGTGCCGAACTGGCGCGTCCATTTCTCGGCGAACTTCTCCGACGGGTACGTGCAGTCCAGCGCGACCTACGGGATCCTCTACAACGACGAGTTTCACACCGACGGGCACGGCAACGTGACGTACGCCAATGGCGCGCCTTTCCTCGTGCCGACGACCCCCGGGGTCAGCGTCACGAAACTGAGCAGCGCGGTGAATCCGAACACCACGATTCTCAATGGCGTCCCGAGCACCCAGTTGACGACCGCGATGATCGGCGACCCGAAGAGCCCGTATTACGCCTGGCAGGGCACGACGGTGACGACCAACGGCCAGATTGCGCCGGCCTCCAACGTCTACAAGGTGCTCAAGTACTTCGACGTGCCGGGAGCGGGCACGGCGCTGACCGGGCGGACCGGCCTGCCGATCTCGGCGATCCAGTACGCGTGGCCCGATCCAGGGCAGACGGGCGGCAGCGTGATCGTGACGCAGGCCGGGGAGAAAACCGTCGGGTATCCGGAGTTCCAGTTGAACCTGGTGAACACCTACCAGTTCAATCACGGGCCGCTGAAGGGCTTCGGGGTGGTGGTGGCGGTCAGCCGGCAATGGGCGTGGCGGAACTTCTACTACAACACGCCGGCCTCGCCCGGCCAGCCGCTGCTCTGGCGGGAATCGGAACTGGGCTGGCAGTTCAACCTGAATCCATTCTACGAACACAAGTTCGGCCGCTACGTGTGGCGGACACAACTGAACATCACGAACCTGACGAACCATTACCGGGTGGAGATCACGCCGAACAACGGTCTCGGGTTCACCGCCGCGAATGCGCTTGGCGTGCGCTGGGATAATCAGCCACGAAGTATCTCCTGGACCAATACCATCAGCTTCTGAGTGCCACCCGCCGGTCAGACCACGGGACGGCAACGCCTGAATCCTGCCCGGCGCCGAAGCGTGAATTCCGCTCCGTCGTTTCCGGCGACGGCGGTCGCACGATTCCGGGCGATCGGCCAGCGGAGTCCGGAACGGACGCGCTGACTCTCGATCCATGAGCCATCCGGCCGACATGCCATTTCCCCTTTGAACCCGCGACCTATCCGTCCCATCGAGCCGGCCGTCCCGGCGACCCGCGGCATGACGCGCCGGCACTTCGTCGAAACCTGCGCCCTCGGCGCGATGACGCTGGCGGGAGCCCGGGTCCTGCGCGGCGCCGCCGGCGTGGCTCCTGGGCCCGGCCCGGCACACTATCGCTTGCGGCTTGACGACGGCTGGCGTTTCGGCGGCCGCTTCGATCCCGCCGCGGTCGCGCCATCGTTCAATGACTCCCGCTTCGAGCCGATTGCGCTGCCACACTGCGTCGCGCGGTTGTCATGGCAGCGGTGGGATCCGGGCACCTGGGACGGAGTGTGGATTTACCGCCGGCGCTTCCGGCTGCCGCCGAACTTTGCGGGCCGGCGAGTCTTCCTGCGATTCGATGCGGTGATGACCGTCGCGACGCCCTACCTCAACGGGCGCGCATTGCCGGCCCACGAGGGCGGCTACCTGCCGTTCCGCCGCGAAATCACCGACGCGCTGGTGGACGGTGACAACGTGCTCGCGGTCGCGGTGGACGCGCGCTGGAGCAACGTGCCGCCGGAGGGAGCGGCGGACGGGCGCCGTACCATCGACTTCTACGAACCCGGCGGGATGGTGCGCTCCGTGTGGCTCGAGGCGGTCCCACCCGCGTATGTGCGAGAGGTATTCGCCAAGCCAGTTGAGGTTCTCACGCCCGGCCGGCGCATCGACGTGAGCTGCGAAATCGACGCGCACACCGTGCCGGAGTCCGCCGCCGAGCTTGCGGTCGAACTTCGCGACGGAGACCGCATCTTGGCCCGCGCGGCGCAGAAGGTGCACGTCGGCAAGGCGGGCGAGACGGCGGCCGCGCTCACGCTTCCGCTGCCAGCCGGGATTGTGCTGTGGGACGTCGAGCATCCGCACCGGTACGACCTCGTCACCCGTCTCTCGGTCGACGGGCTGCCGGTGCACGATCATGTCACGCGAATCGGGCTGCGCGACGCGCAGTTCCGCCGCGACGGTTTTTATCTCAACGGCCGGCGGCTCCAGCTGTTCGGCCTCAACCGGCACGAACTGTTTCCGTACGCCGGATTTGCGATGCCGCCCCGGGCCATGCGGCGGGATGCGGAAATCCTGCGCCGCGAGCTGAACTGCAACGCGGTCCGCTGTTCGCACTATCCCCAGTCGGACGCGTTTCTCGACGCCTGCGACGAACTGGGACTGCTCGTCTGGGAGGAAATGCCGGCCTGGCACTACATCGGTGACGCCGCCTGGCAGGATCGGGCGGTGCGCGATGTCGAGGCGATGATCCGCCGCGACCGCAATCGCCCCTCGGTCGTGATCTGGGGCGTGCGGGTCAACGAGTCGAAGAACAACCCCGAACTCTACCGGCGGACGACCGCGGCGGGCCGGGCGCTCGATGATTCGCGGCCCATGTCCGGCGCGATGAACGGACCGATGCACTCCCGGCGCGACTGGGACGAGGATGTCTTCGCTTACAACGACTACCACCATCCCGGGCCGGCGGGGAGTCCGGAACTCCGCGCACCGATTCCAGACGTGCCTTACCTGATCACCGAGGCGGTCGGCCAGATCGTCGGCCCCGGGCCGGCCGTGAACCACATGTACCGGCGGTCGGCGGATGCCGCCGTGCAGATGCGGCAGGCGCTCTACCACGCCGACGTGCACGACCAGGCCGCCGCCAACCCGCGCTATGCGGGCGTGCTGGCCTGGTGCGCCTTCGAATACGGCAGTCCGATGAATTCGCACGACGGCGTGAAGAACCCCGGCGTCTGCGACACCTTCCGCGAGCCAAAACTCGGCGCGTCGTTCTACCGGGCGCAGGTGGATCCGGCGCGACGGCCGGTGATCGAGCCGAATTTCTACTGGGACTTCGGCCCGCGGACACCGCGCGGCCCCGGCACCGGCGTCGCGATTTTCTCGAACTGCAGCCGGGTGGAGGTCTTCGTCGGCGGGCAGCGCCACGCCGTGCTGCACCCGGACCGCAGGCGTTATCCGCACCTGCTGGCACCGCCCGCGTTCGTCGATCTCGAGCTGGACGGAGCGGCGCATCCGGAGCTCCGGCTCGACGGCTATCTCGGCGACCGCCTCGCCCTTTCGCGTTCGTTTTCCGCGGACCCGCGCCACGACCGGCTGGAGCTGCAGGCGGACGACGCGGAGATCGCCGGCGATGGGTCCGACGGCACCCGCGTGGTCTGCAAGGTGATCGACCGGTTCGGAGCGGTGCGTGCGTTTGCGGGCGGTCTCGTCCGGTTCGAGCTATCCGGCCCGGGCGAACTGGTGGGCGACAATCTGTTCGCGCTGGGCGAAGCCGGTGGCGTCGGCGCCGTCTGGGTGCGGTCGCTCGCCGGACAGGCGGGAACGATCACGCTGCGGGCGGTGCACGATTCGCTCGGCGCCGCGGCGGTCCCAATCGCCGTCCGCGCTGCCGCGGCGGCCCGGGACGGCGAACCTGCCCGTTGAGTTTCACCCGGATCAGAATGAAGCGACATCGTTGCATCCGAAAAATCGTCGCGTGGCTCTGCCTCGGACTGGCTGCCGGAGGGTGGGGCGGGGCGGTTTGCGCCGGACGGACGCCCGCGGACTCCGATCCCGTCGCGCATCTCACCATCTATCTCGTGGTGCATTCGCACCTCGACATCGGTTACACCGAGACCCAGCCGCAGATAGAGGACAAGCAGGTCGAAAACCTGCTGCTGGGCCTCGCCGAAGCGCGCCGCACCGCCGGTTATCCGGAAGGCGCGCGGTTCGTGTACAACCTGGAGGCGGCGTATCCAGCCGACCTGCTGCTCCGTCGTCTCGGCCCGGACCAGCGGCGGGCATTCGTTGACGCCGTGCGGCAGGGCCAGGTGGCGCTGAGCGGGATGTACACCAACACCCTGACCGGACTCTGCCGTCCGGAGGAACTGGTCCAGCTGTTCCGGTGCGGCACGCGGTTGGGCGCCCTGACGGGTGTCCCGGTGGATACCGCGATGCTGACCGACAATCCCGCGGCCTCGTGGAGCGTGGTGCCGGCGCTGGCCCAGGCCGGCATCCGCTATCTCGCGATGGGGCCGAACCACGGCGGACGACTTGGCGGGATCCACACGTGGGACGACCGGCCGTTCTGGTGGATGGGCCCCGCGGGGGACTGCCGCGTGCTCGTCTGGTATCCGATCTGGGGCTACGGATACGTGCACCGGTTCGTGCAGCGGACACCCGACTGGGTGGACCGCTATCTCGCGCACCTGCGCCAGGTCCATTATCCCTACGACATCTCGTATATCAGCTGGGCCGGGGACGGGGACAACGCGGCGCCGGATCCGACGGTAGCGGATTTCGTGCGCCGGTGGAACGCCGCGCACCGTTGGCCGCATTTCGTGATCTCGTCCGCCCACGATGCCTTCGTTGCCCTCGAACGGCGGTATGGGACGAAGCTGCCGGTCGTCCGGGGCGACCTGACGCCGTATTGGGAGGACGGCGCGGGGTCGACGGCTCGCGAAACGGCGCAGAGCCGCGCCAGTTCCGACCGGCTCGCGCAGGCGGCGGCCCTGTGGGCGATGCTCGCCCCGGCTGCTTACCCGGCGGCCGATTTCGAGCGCGCGATGCGACTGCAACTGCTGTTCGACGAGCACTCCGGGGGGGCAAAGGAGAGCGTCACCGAGCCGCTCAGTCCCATGACCCTGAAGCAGTGGAGCATCAAGCAGGCGTATGCCGGTGCCGCGGACTACGACTCGCGCGACCTGCTCTCGCGCGCGGAGGAACTGACCCGGCGGACGGTGCAGCCGGCGGCGGCCGTCGATGTCCTGAACACGAACTCATGGGCACGCACCGATTTGGTGGTGCTGCCAAAGCACCTTGGCGCGGCGGGAAACCGGGTCGAGGACGCGCAAGGTGATCCGGTGCCGTCGCAGCGGCTTTCGACGGGCGAACTTGCCTTCCTGGCCCGCGACGTTCCGGGATTTGCCAGCCGGCGGTATGCCATCGGGCGGGGCCGGCCGGATACGGCGCCGGGCGTATCGGTGACGAATACCCGGCTCGACAACGGCCTGATCAGCGTGGCGCTGGACCCGGCGACCGGCGACATCGCCGAGCTGCACGAGCGGGGACTGCCGGGCAATCTCGTCGACGGCCGCAGCGGGGCGGCCTTGAACCAGTATCTGTATTTCACGGGGGTCGATGCCACGGCCGCCCGGACCAGCGGGCCCGTGACGTTGCGGGTTGTCGAGCGGGGGCCGCTCGTCGCCACGATCGAGGCGACGTCGGCGGCGCCGGGCTGCCATCTCCTGCGGCGCCGCATCACCCTCGTGGCGGGCCAGGACTACGTCGACGTTGCGGACCTCGTCGACAAGCAGCGGATCATCGCGCGGCAGTACTCTCACGTCCTGGACGGCAAGGAGAGCGTCAATTTCGGCTTCCCCTTCAACGTTCCGGGAGGGCAGGTCAGGCTCGAAATTCCGTTTGGAATCGTGCGGCCCGATCTCGACCAGATCCCGGGCGCAAACAAGAACTGGTTCACGATCGACCGCTGGGCGGACGTATCGAACGCCGACTTTGGGGTCACGTGGATCTCGGTGGACACGCCCTTGGTGGAGGTCGGTGGATTGACGGCCAACGTCGTGGCCGCCGAGGGCCACAAGGTGCGCTGGCGGAGGGAGGTTGGACCGACGCAGAAGCTTTATGCGTGGGTGATGAACAACCAGTGGAACACGAACTACCGCGCGTACCAGGCCGGTCCGGTGACGTTTCGCTTTCGCATCCGGCCGCACCGAACCCTCAATCCCGCCGCGGCGACGCGTCTCGCCGTCGATGCAAGCCAGCCGCTGCTCGCCGTTCGCGCCGCCGGACCCGAGCCGGCGCCGGCGCCCCGGCTGACGCTGGACACGCCGGACCTGGTGGTCACCGGGTTCACGCCCAGTGATGACGGACGCGCCCTTATCGTCCGCGTGTGGAACGCGACCGATCATCCGGCCACCTCGATGCTGCACTGGGGCGCACCCGCTCCCCGGCGCGTTTCCTGGAGCGACACGGCGGAAACCGCGCGCGCTCCGCTGGCCGGTCCGTTGTCCCTGCCGCCCTGGGGCCTGGCCACCCTGCGCGCGGACCTCGAATGACCGAGGGCGAGTGCAGAAAGCCGTAACTGTTTTTTCCCCGCGGTTCGTCTCAACCACGCACCGGTCGGTGCAATTCCAATCCCACACCCGCAGCATCCGTGAATTCCCAGATCTCCCGACGCAAGTTCCTGCTTTCCTCGATGGCGGCGATGGCCGCCGGCTCGGCGGCGACACCGTCGCTGGCGCGGCCCAAGGACGACGGCAGCGAGTCATGGCCGCAACCGGGACCGCTGCCGCCCGCCCGCCAGGGCGGCAAGCCGAACGTGATCGTGATCATGCTCGACGATCTCGGGTCGATCGACACGAACGCCTACGGGGCGAAGGACCTCGTCACGCCCAACCTTGACGCGCTTGCCGCCCGGGGCACGCGGTTCACGCAGTGCTGTTCCGCCGCTCCGCTCTGCTCGCCGTCGCGCGGGGCCGTGCTGACGGGACGGTTTCCGATGCGCAACGGGCTGCAGGGCAATGCGGCGTCGCACTGGGGCGGCAAGGGCGAGCTCGGCCGCGATGAAATCACGCTCGCGCAAGTGTTGAAGGGCGACGGCTACGTGACGGGTCACGTCGGCAAATGGCACCTCGGTTACAGCCCGGAGAGCATGCCGCTCGCGCGCGGCTTCGACACGTCGTTCGGCCACATGGGCGGGTGCATCGACAACTATTCCCACTTTTTCTACTGGGGAGGCCCGAATCGTCACGACCTGTGGGACAACGGGCACGAGACCTGGCGCGCGGGAGAGCACATCGGCGATCTCGCCGTCCGGCACTGCCACAAATTCCTGGAGGAGCAGCGGGACAAGCCGTTCTTCCTCTTCTGGGCGATCAACCACCCGCACTATCCGCTCCAGGGGAAGGCGAAGTGGCGCGACTATTACTCGAACCTGGCGTCGCCGCGAAACATGTACGCCGCCAGCGTATCGACCGCCGACGAAATGATCGGCCAGGTGCTGGAGAAGGTGCGCCAGCTCGGGCTGGAGGAGAACACGATCGTCGTGCTGCAGTCGGACCACGGTCACTCCACCGAGGAGCGGGCCTTTTTCGGCGGCGGGAACGCCGGCCCGTACCGGGGCGCCAAGTCCAGCATGTTCGAGGGCGGGATTCGCGTCGTCAGCATGGTCAGCTGGCCCGGCCGCCTCCCGCAGGGCCAGGTCCGCGACCAGTTGGTGACCGGCTGCGACTGGATGCCGACGCTGTGCGAACTGACGGGGGCGAAGCTGCCGCCGCGCCACCTCGATGGCAAAAGCATGCTGCCGATCATCCACTCTGCGACGGAGCCGACCCGGCACCCGATCTTCCACTGGCAATTGAACAAACAGTGGGCGGTGCGCGAAGGAAACTGGAAGCTGATCGGGAATCCGATCGACACGAGCCACAAGGCCCCGATCACCGCCGCGGACCGGCTGTTCCTCTCCGACCTCGAGCACGATATCGGCGAGATGACCAATCTCGCGTCCCGGCATCCGGACATCGTCGCGCGGCTCAAATCGCTCCACGAGCAATGGCTCGAGGACGTCAAGGACCGTTCCTGATTCCGCCATCCCGGCTCGTAGTTTGCGTCGCGCCGGCCCGGGTCGTGGGGCGCGGGACGGGCGCGTCGGTTCGGCGGCGTTTGTGGGCCGATGGTTTTCCGGGATTGGCGCGGTCCGGTGCCACGCCGGACATTTCACCGTAAAGTTTTCCCGACCGCAGCGCGTCTTTGTTGGTCGAGGCCCGCCCCCAAACTCACGCTTGCAATGCTATCCCGGTTTTTCCGCGCCGCCCTGTTCCTCGCCACCGCCATCGGCGCCGTCGCTGCGCCCCGCCTGAACGTCGTCTTCATCCTGGCGGACGACTTCGGCTGGCGGGACCTTGGCTGCTACGGCAGCACGTTCTACGAGACCCCGCATGTCGACCAGCTCGCGCGCGATGGGCTGCGCTTCGCCCAGGCGTATGCGGCCTGCAACGTGTGCTCTCCGACGCGGGCCAGCATCATGACGGGGAAGTATCCGGCGCGCCTGCACCTCACCGACTGGTTGCCGGGCCGGCCGGACAATCCCCACCAGTTGCTCTCCCGGCCGCCGCTGCCCAGTCACCTCGCGCTGGGCGAGTTCACGGTGGCCGAGGCATTCGCCCAGGCCGGCTACACCACGTGCTTCATCGGCAAGTGGCACCTGGGCGGCCGCGGCTACTACCCGAGCGACCAGGGATTCAGGTACAACATTGGCGGATGTCACCTCGGGCACCCGCCGTCGTACTTCAGCCCGTATCACATCCCGACGCTGCAGGACGGTCCGAAGGGCGAGTACCTGACCGACCGGCTGACCAACGAGGCGATCGCCTTCATCCGCTCCCACAAGGACGGCCCGTTCTTCCTCTACCTTGCGCATTACGCGGTTCACAATCCGCAGCAGGCCAAGCCCGAACTGATCGCGAAATACCGGGCGAAACTGAAGGCGAAGCCACCGCCGCCCGGGCCGGAATTCCGACCGGAAGGCGATCACGAGACCCGGCAGGTGCAGGATCAGCCGGTGTACGCCGCCATGGTCGAGAGCCTCGATCAGAGCATCGGCCGGATCCTGGCGGAGCTAGATCGCGAGGGTTTGGCGGGAAACACCATCGTCGTGTTCACCTCCGACAACGGCGGTCTGGCCACCGCGGAGGGTTCACCCACGTCGAATGAGCCGCTGCGGGCCGGCAAGGGATGGCCCTACGAAGGCGGCGTGCGCGAGCCGCTGATCGTCCGCTGGCCGGGAGTCACCCGGCCGGACAGCACGTCCGACCAGCCGGTCATCAGCACCGACTTCTATCCCACGCTGCTCGCGATGACCGGATTGCCGCCGGAGCCGCAGCAGTGCCTCGATGGCGTGAGCTTTGTCCCGGTGCTGGAGGGGCGCACGATGCCCGAGCGGCCCCTATTCTGGCATTATCCCCACTACAGCAACCAGGGTGGCCGGCCGGAAGGCGCGGTGCGCCTCGGCGATTACAAGCTCATCGAGTGGTACGAGGATATGCACGTCGAGCTTTTCAACCTGCGCGACGACCCCGGGGAACATCACGACCTCGCGCTCGCCCTGCCGCAAAAAACGGACGAACTCCGCCGCCTGCTGCACCAGTGGCGCAAATCCGTGGGCGCGGCGATGCCGTCGCGGAATCCCGCCTACGAACCCGGCGACCCCTGGCATCCGCGCGGCGGAGCCAAGGGCCGGCGCCAGGCGAAGGCCGGCCAAGGCTGAGACCGTCCGCGACCGGACAATCCCTGCGAATCCCTATGCCATACCCCAAACCGTACGTACGCCCCGGTCGCCGCGCCGAGGTCACGATCCTGCTCGCGGCCCTGATCGGTTTCGCCGGCCTCGCCCGCGCGCAGCAGGCTCCCGCCAATCCGCCGGCGACGGCGTCCGCGAACGGCGACGAAACGATCATGCTGAATCCGTTCGAGGTGAAAACCGACAAGGACACGAGTTACGGCGCCCTCAACTCGACTTCGATCACCAAGTTCAACACGCCGCTGAATCAGGTGCCCATGTCGGCCGACATCTTCACCGAGGACTTCATGCGCGACATCGATGCGACCGATGTCAACCAGACCCTGCTGGAATACGGCGCGGGCATGGGGATGGCGTATGCCACGACCGGGTCCGGCACCGCGCGGGACACCCAGCCGGGCGACCGGTCGACCGACGGCGACCGGTGGACCTCGCCGCGCCTGGGAAAGCACGGGCTCACCGCGAGCAACGTCCGGCGCGACGGTTTCGTCGTCTCCCCGACCAGCGCGAACAGCCTGAGTAATTTCGACATCGACCGCATCGAGGTGCTCGAGGGACCGCAGGGCCTGCTCTACGGCGCCGGCGGACCCGGCGGCACGATTGTCACCACCTCGAAGCGGGCGACCTTCGACCAAAACCGGGGTTCGATCGCGGAGCGGATCGACCAGTACGGTTCGAAACGAACGCTGCTCGATGCGAACGTCGGATCAGACCGGGTGGCCGTGCGCGTCGCGCTGCTTCGCGAAGAGGAAAAGAACCGGCGGCTGTTCATCGGCGGCCGTCTCGATGGCTACTACGGCCAGGTCGCGCTCCGGCTTCCCTTCCACTCCATCCTCCGGCTCGAGGGCGAATACACCTATAGCAAGCGCATTCAGCAGAGTGACATCACGGTCAAGCTCGACCCGGCCGACCCGCGCAACGGCGACAGCCTCGCCTATCTCCTGGCGACGAATCAAATCGGCACGATCGTCGCGCCGTCCACCCAACAGACGTTCGGCCCGATCGCCAACGGCAAGGTGGACTGGTTCGATTACCAATCGTTCGCGGGCGGACTGGCCGACGACCGCCACTCGAATGAGATCCTGCAGGGGACGCTCGAGTCCGTCTGGACCAGCTGGCTGTCGACCTCGATCGGTTACAACTGGGACAAGGACGAGGCGGTGCGGGCCGATTCGGGCATTTCGGCGCTGACCGCGCCGGGCGTGAACGGCAATCCGTTCAACGACTGGGCGGTCAACTCGATCCTCAGGACGACGCACCGACCGGAACTGTCGAAGGCGCTGCACGCCTCGGCGCTGATCACCAAGAATCTGTTCAACGAGAAGGTGAGGACGCAGACCGTCTTCGGTTACGACCACGAGTGGAACGGTTCGAGTCCGGACGATTACGGCTACTACCAGTCGGATGCGAACGGCACGGTCGTGACCAATCCCGCGAACCCGAAGGATCTCGGCCGGACTCCGATGCCGAACCAGTGGTGGGCGGTCGGCGGCGGGCCGCTGCGGAGCCCGCTCGTGCCGATCGAGACGCCCGTGCTCCAGGGCGCGCAGGACGGGAATTATTACGCCCTGGTGGAGAGGAATCCCCGCAATCCCGCGTGGATCGGCCCCGGCAATCCCTGGGGCACCGCGGCCAACGCGTATCCGGGCGCCGGCATCACCGGCATCAACAACGGACCGTGGGGATTCCTGCAACGGCGGGTCGATGCGTTTTACGCCAGCAACTACAGCCAGTGGTACCGGGACTGGATCAACACGCTGGTGGGATTCCGCCGCACCCATACGGCCAACCCGGTGCAGTCGGGCGGCACCCCCAACGGCACGAGCTTCAGCAACGACAGCTACAATCTCGGGTTGAACGGCCGGATCACGCATGATCTCCGGTGGTACGCCGAGCTTTCGAGCACGTACGACAATCCTTTTGGGTTCAACGATCCCGTCGGGATTCCCCCGCCGACGAGCAGCGCCGTCGGCCGCGAAATCGGGCTGAAGTTCAACTTCCTCGACAACCGGATCTCCGGACAGGTCGATTATTACCGGACCAACGCGAAGGACCAGGTCGTCAACTACGGTGCAGGTTATTGCAACAACATGAACCCCGTCGGGCTCAATGGAACCTGGCGCGGCATCTACAACAGCGGCCGCAACAACTGGGTCCCCCTGAACTTCGTTGCCGATGGGGAGGAGTTCACCCTCACCGCCGCACCCACGCCCCACTGGCGCATTCGCCTCGCCGCCTCCATCGCCGACGGCCGGGTGCAGTCGGACAAGCGCTATGCCATGATTTACAACGATCAGTTCTACACCGGTGGCAAAGCGGGTGGTCGCGGGCCGGTGACCTACAGTGACGGCACACCGTTCCTCGTCCCGGTGGACCCGACCAAGGTCAAGAAACTCAACGGACTGACCGACCCGTCAAAGGTCCTGGCCGGCTCGGCGACCGAGCAACTGACGACCGACATGATCGGGGACCCGAACAGCCCGTACTACGCCTGGGCCGGCACGCAGGTGTCCGTATCCGGCAATATCTCGGCCACCTCCGCCGTCGGGAAGGCGTTGAAATACTTCAGCAAACCGGGCGTTGGCACCGCTCTGACCGGCGCACTCGGGCTGCCGATCTCCGACCTGCAATACAACTGGTCGGATCCCGCCGGCACCGGCGGCACCTGGCTCGTCGCGCGCTCAGGGGAGAAGACCGTGGGCTACCCGGTTTACAGCGTGAACCTCACCAATGCGTATGAATTCAGCAAAGGCTGGCTCAAGGGGGTTGGCGTGGTGTTCGCACTGACCAACGGCTGGCAGTATCGCACCTATTACTACAACGACGTCGACGGTTCGCGGAAGCTGTACGAGCGGCCTGAATTGGGCTGGCAGGTGAACCTGAACCCGTACTACACGCGCAAGATCGGCCGCTTCGTCTGGCGCACCCAGTTGAACATTTCGAACCTGTTCAATCACTACCGGGTGGCGTTCCTCCCGGACGACGGGCTCGGCTACTCGCGACCCCAGAACGTTGGCGTCGCCTGGTACGGGCAGCCGCGGTCTATTTCCTGGACCAACACGATCTTCTTCTGAGTCCGGCCGCCCGGTGCGAGCGTCGGCGCCCCTCCCAGAAACCATGCTTTGCTGCCCTGCCTCCCTCCGGCGCTCTCGCAGCGCCCGCGTCGTGTCCGCGCTGCTCGCGCTCCCATTGCTGGGGGCAATCCTTCGCGCCGCCAATGATCCGGCGGCCGCCGTCGATCCGTTCATCGGGGTCGACGGCGGGGGAAACGTCTGTGTCACGTCCGCGCTACCGTTCAGCCTGGTGCGTCTCGGGCCGGACACGGCGCCGCCGCAGCCGACGAACGGTTACACCACGGGACGTCCGGTCATCGGCTTCAGCCATACTCACACCAGCGGGACCGGCGGTGGCGGCCATTACGGGAACGTGCTGGTGTCCCCCGAAACCGGCGCCCTGGACCTGCGGGATCCCGGTTCGCCGATCACGGGCGAGCGTGCCGAACCCGGCTATTACCGGACCACCCTCACGCGCTGGGGGGTGACGGCCGAGCTCACCCAGGGCGCCCGGTTTGGCGTGCACCGCTACACGTTCGCCCGCGCCGGCGGCGCGCGCCTGCTGGTGAGCGCCTCCAGCCACCGGACCCGCGGCCGCCGCGAGATGCAGTGCCTCGGCGCCCGCGTGCAGATTGTCTCGGACCGCCGGCTGGAAGGGGAGGGAACCTTCGCCGGAGGGTGGGGCAATCATGCCACCTCGCGGGTGTATTTTGCCGCCGAGACCGACCGGCCGTTCTCCGCGCGGGTCTGGGCGGGTGGCGCGGTGAAACCGGGGCCCGCCGCCGGGGGAACGGACTGCGGTGCAGTCCTCGACTTCGAGCTGAAGCCCGGCGATCGCGTCGAGCTCCGCGTCGGACTGTCGTTTCTGAATCTCACCCAGGCCCGGGCGGAGCTGGCACGGGCCCGCTCCGCCGGGTTCGAAGCGACCCGGGGGGCCGCGCGGGCCGAGTGGAACCGGGCGCTGGATCGCATCGCGATCGACGGCGGCACGGCCGCGGAGCGCACCCTCTTCTACACCGCGCTCTATCACGCGTTGTTGATGCCGACCGACGTGACCGGCGCCACGCCGGGCTGGCCGGCCGACGCGCCGCAGTTCTGGGACTTCTATACGCTCTGGGACACGTTCCGCACCGTGAATCCGCTGTTCACGCTCATCCAGCCGGAGCAGGAGGCCCGGATCGTCCGGTGTCTCACCGCGATCGGGGCCAAAAAAGGATGGGTGCCCGATGCCTGGATCTCGGGTGATTATGCGACCGAGCAGGGGGGCACCAACGGCGATGTGGTGATCGCCGACGCGATCGTGAAACACCTGCCGGGCATCGATGCCGACGCAGCGTACGCGGCGATCCGCCGCGATGCGGTCGATCCCGGCGGCGACGGCCTGTACCGTGGCCGATATCTCGCCCCGTATCTGAAGCTCGGATATCTGCCGGCGACCACCGTCGACGAGCGGAACGCCATGCCCTGTCCGGTCTCGCGCACCCTCGAGTATGCCTACGACGACTACTGCCTCGCGCTCGCCGCCGAAACCCTCGGACGGCACGACGACGCGGTGAGGTTCAAGCGGCAGTCACTTTATGCCTGGAACCTGTTCGACCCGCAGTACCGGCTGTTCTGGGCGCGGGACGCGGCCGGCCGGTGGCTGGACGGTTTCGTGCCCAACCGCCACATCCGGTCCTGGAAGGGGCCGTATTACGAGGGTACGGCCGAGCAATATGCGTTCTCCGTGCCGCAGGACATCGCCGGGCTGGTGCGGCGCGACGGCGGTGCCACGGCCTTCACGACGGCGCTCGATCACCTGTTCGACGCGCAGTGGTACAACCCGACCAACGAGCCCGACATCATCGTGCCGTGGCTGTACGACTACGTCGGGCGCCCGGACCGGGTGGCGGAACGCGTCCACGCCCTGATGCGCGCACACTACACCACGGGCCGCCAGGGTCTGCCGGGCAACGACGACGCGGGCACGCTGTCGGCGTGGTACGTCTTCGGCGCGCTGGGCTTCTACCCGTGCGCGGGCCAGGACGTGTACCTGCTCGGTTCCCCGTCGTTCGCGCAGACGACCCTCGATCTCGGGCACGGCCGCCTCCTGACCATCGACGCTCCGGGGCTTTCGGAAACGAACCGGTACGTGCAGTCCGTGACGCTCAACGGGCGGACGTGGGCGAAGACCTGGTTCCGCCACCGCGACATCGCTGGCGGCGGCACGCTCGTCTTCACGATGGGACCGGCGCCCGCGACGCGGGGTGCGGATGAACCTCCGCCATCGCAATGAGTCGACCACATGGCGGTGGGGTGGTCGCCGTCGGCGATTTGTTATTGGCCCGTGGTGGGAAGGCCAGTTCTCCGAGGTGCCGGATGCGATCGTGGTGTCGCCGCGTCCTTGGGATTGCCGCCGTCTCCTGCGTGGCGGCGAGCATGGGTGCGGCGTCGGTGTCCACCCCCACGTTGGCCATTGGACCGAATTCGGCGGCGCCGCTGGTCCTGAGTGGGCAGGGGCGAGAGATCGCGTTCGCGGGCAAGGGCGGATTCCACATCTACGACGCGACATCGCGGGCGGAGGTGCCGCTGCCCAACGGGGTGGTCCGGGCCACCGGCGCGGCCGCGGAGTTCGCGGTCACGGCGTCGGGCCTGCGGCTGCAGGCGACCTTCACTCCGCAGGAGAATTACGTCCTGGTCAGCGGCTGGATCGAGAACACGCGCTCGGATGAGCGCGGATTCATTGTCGACTATCGGCTGCCGCCCTTCGCGGTGGACGCCACGTTTGCCGGTGACTTTGGCGCCGCCGCCCGGATTGCCGGCGCCGCCGCCCGGGAGGAAAACGTCTTTCCCATTGCCGCGATGGGCGGAGCCCGGGGCGGCGTGGCCATGGCGATTCCTCCCTCTGAGCCGCGGGTATTCGGCATGGTGGGCGATGCACAGGGCATGGCGACACGGTTCTATCTTGGAACCAGCCCGCGGACGGTGCGGTTTCCCAACCGCGCGTCCTTCGTGTTCATCATTTATCCGGTCGATCCTGCGGAGGGCTTCCGGGGCGCGCTCGCCCGCTACTACGGTTTCTTCCCCGACTATTACCGCCCCCGCCTGCGTCATCCCGGGCTCTTCATGTTTCAAATGGGCGACCGCGTGCCGCGGAACGTCGCGCAGTACGGGCTCGACCTCATCGAGCCGCAATGGGATCCGCAGGTGCTGGGAGCGGCGATCGCGCGAGACGAGGAGTACGGCATCGCGAAGATCCCGTACCTGATCGTCGGACAGCGCGAAATCAAGTTCCTGCCCCGGCTCCCGCGCGACTACGACGCGGCGATGGCCGTGTTCCAGCACTGGACGGTCGCCGATCTCGCGGGGCACATGCTCACGAAGGAAAACGCCGCGAGCGGGGGCGATGTGCACCTCAAGGAGGAGGTCGAGTCGTCGGCCTGCACCGGACCCGACGGACGGTATTCGCTCGAACTCCGGAAGACACGGTGGGGCGGCAATTCCGTGACATTCATCATGAACCCGAATCCGGAGCTGTTCGCCGGTGAGCGGCGGCGGGTGGTTGGCCGTGACGCGCTGGAACTCGGCCGGCGCTGGCTCGCCGAACATCCGGAGTACGACGGACTGTACGTGGATTCGGTGGGGGCGAACTGGCCGGCGGTGCTCAATTACCGCCACGAACACTTCACCTATGCGGAGTACCCGCTCACCTTCGATCCGGAGGGCCGGGTGGCGCTGCAGAACACCCTCTCGCATTACGAGTACATCGCGGCGTTGCGGCGGTGGATGCGCGCGCAGGGCCGTCTCGTCGTGGCCAATGGCATCTATGCCTACGACTCGCGGGGCGACCGCGGCGGACCAGGGAAGCCGATGAAAATCCGCCGGGGATTCGACGAGTACATCGCCGCCCGCGCGCTGCCCGAGTATTACCGCGCCGGCACCCGCGTCGGCCGGTTTTTCTGCGCCTCGCTGCTCGACTTCGCGAGCTCGGAACTCGGGGTGGGGGCATCCGTGCGGCAGTGCCGGGAGATCCGCGCCTTCCTGGGCCGGAAACCGTACGCTCTCCTCAACTACCACTGGCGGGACCAGGCCCGGGTCGAGACGTTCGTCAACCGTTGCCTCGCCTTCGACCTCTTCGCCAGTTCGACGACGAACCAATTCGACGGGACTGAGTACGAGGACAATCCCGACGGATACCTCCGCGATCGGAAACTCCTGAACTGGTTCGTGCCGCTCGCACGGGACCTCGCCGCCGCGGGCTGGGAGCCGGTCCGGCATGCGACCGTCGAAGGCGCGGAGATCTCCTGCGAACGGTTTGGCCGGAGGGGCGTCGTGTACTTCACGCTCTACAACGACTCGACCGCAGTGCAGCCGTGCCGGCTGCAGATCGATCTGCCCGCGCTCGGGTTCCGCGACGACGCGGTCATCGCCGAGATCGCGCGCCAGGCGGACGTGCAACGGGTCGGAGCGCGCCAGGTTCAGCTCCTTTTGCCGCCGCAACGGACGTGCGTGCTGGCCGTCTCGTCCGTCACGATGCGCCCGTGAGCCGGTCCGCGCCCTCAGCGCGCGTCGATCCGAATCGCCCGGTGCTCGGCGGCGGAGCGGCGGGCCGCATCGAGGACGCGCATCACGATCAGATTGTTCGCGAGCGAACTCGGGTCGTCGACGGGATCCCGGCCGGCGCGAATCGTCGCGGCGAACCAGGCGAGCGGCGAACGCGGCGCCGACGTCGCGTGGCGGCTGGCCGCCGGCCCGCGCCCGAGCCGCAGCGTGTAGTTGGTCTCGTCCGAAGTGACGACCGCCCCGCGTTCGCCGGAAACGGCGGCATCCTTCCGCGGATACGGCCAGTGCCAGGAACCCACGACCGTGGCCTGCAGATCCGGATATCCGAGCTGGACCACCGCATGATCGTCGCAGTGCGGATAATCGGTGGGGTCGTAATCGGCGGTCTGCGCCGAGACCCATTCGGGGGCGCGGTTGCCGAGCCACCAGGTGACCAGGTTGATGCCATAGCAGCCGAAGTCGAACAGTGCGCCGCCCCCGGCCCGGACGGGATCCCGCAGCCAGTCGAGGAACTCCGGACCAACGTGGATCTTCACTGGGCCCTCGTGCCCGGCCTGGACGTAAATCTGCCGGATCGGCCCGAGCGGGCCGGCGGGACCGAGCATCGCCCGAATATCGGCGAACGCCGGGTACCAGCTCGTTTCGTAATTGGTGAGGACAAGGGTGCCGTTGTCGTGCGCGAGCGCCGCGATCTCGCTCGCGGCCGCCCACGAGACGGCCAGCGGCTTCTCCACGATCACCGACAGATGCCGCGGCGCCGCCGCCTGCACGATCGACAGGTGGTCGAGGGTATCCGAGAACGCCCACACCGCCTCCGGGTTGGTCCCGGCGATGGCCGGGGCGAGGTCGGAGTAGTGGGGCACGCCGCGCAGCCGCGGATTGCGGGCGTACCGGCGCCAGATGGTCGTGTCCGGCTCCTCCACGCCAACGATCGTGACGACCCGCGGGTCGGCCCCGTGGAGAAAGCGGCCGATGTGACCGTGCGCCATCCCTGCGATCAGGACCCGCAACGGTGCCGGATCGACGGTGGTTGCGCGGGATGCGACCGGCAGGGCGGCGAACAGCGCGAGGGAAAGCAGACGCGGGAGGGAGGGGGGCATGCCACTGAGACGCGTCAGCACCGGAATCCTTTACGGGTGAGTCAGTGCCGTCACGAAGCGGTAAAGGTTTTGGGCGTCACGCACGTCTTAGAAGCGAAACGCATCCCTTCGATATCCAATTGCCCTCCTATCGCCTTCGCCCGAGCGGGCGGGTGCGGCTGCGCGCCGGCATTCTACCGGTGCTGATGGCAACCCGCCGGGATCTGGTACCTCGCGGGTTCGAATTCGGGTGTGTCTTCGCATCCCAAATCGGAGCTCGGCGCCGCGCAGCAGGTGGTCGAAATGTCGAACCGCCGGTTTCGCGACGACGAGTTTCTCCTGCCACAGGGGCTGACCCGCGGCCGAAGCGCGATCCGCGGGCGCGTGATGTTCAGTCCCGTCGTCGTGCCGCTCTTTCGCGGCCGGCCAGTCGGCGAACTGGCCTGGAGCGAGATTCGCTATGACGCCTCCTGCTTTGTCATGCCCCGCTAAACGCATGCCGCCACCACCTCAGACCAATCCCTTCACCATGACGCTACACTCCACAATTCCGGCCGGCCGCATCGCCACGTTCTGCCTCGCGCTGATCCTGGTGCCGCTGCTCCCGGCGACGACTTTCCGCGACGATACGGCATTTCTGCGCCAGCACACCAGCGTCATCGTCCTCCAAGGGCAGGGCGGCCGGGTCGCCGTTGTGCCGGCCTGGCAGGGCCGCGTCATGACCAGCAGTGCCGAAGGCGACGCGGGGCTCAGCTTTGGCTGGATCAACCGGTCGTTGATCGCCTCGGGCAAAACGGTCCCGCACATGAACGCCTTCGGCGGCGAGGACCGGTTTTGGATGGGACCGGAGGGCGGCCAGTTCGGGCTGTTCTTCGCCCCCGGCGTGCCCTTCGACTACGAACATTGGTTCACACCGCCGATCTTCGACACCCTGCCTTTCCAGGTCGTGCACCAGTCCACCGGGAGCGTCGAGTTCACCGCCCGGTTCTCGCTGAAAAATCACTCCGGCACTGCGTTCGCGGTCGCGGCGGACCGAAAGATCACGCTCCTCGACCCGGCGGCGGCATGGAAGGATCTCGGCGTGGCGGCATCGCCCGGCGTCAACGTCGTGGCCTTTGAGACCAGCAACCGGATAACCAACGCGGGCGCCGCCGCCTGGACGAAGCAGACCGGACTGTTGTCGATCTGGATCCTCGGCATGTTCCAGCCGACGCCGGCGACCACCATCGTCGTCCCGATCAAGCCGGGCGACGCGTCGGAGCTCGGCCCGAAAGTGACCTCGAACTACTTCGGCGCCGTCCCGCCCGCGCGGCTCGCCGTCCGCGACAACGCGCTCTTGTTCGCCGCCGACGGACGGTTCCGCAGCAAGATCGGCGTCAATCCGCGCCGCAGCCGCGGCGTGCTCGGCAGCTACGACGCGGAGCACCACGTGTTGACGATCGTCCAGTTCAACCAGCCGGACGGAGTCACGGACTACGTGAACTCCCTCTGGCAGGTCCAGGAGCGACCGTTCGGGGGCGATGTCGAAAACAGCTACAACGACGGACCACCGACGCCCGGCGCCAAACCGATGGGCCCGTTCTATGAGCTCGAGACTTCGTCGCCCGCCGCCGCCCTGGCGCCCGGCCAGTCGATGACGCACCTCCACCGCACCATCCACCTCCGCGGGCCCATGCTCAAGCTGGACGCGATCGCGCGCGCGACCCTGGGCGTTTCGCTCCAGGAAATCACGAGCGCTGTCCATCCGGAGTGAAATCCGCCGCATCTTCTCCATGACCAACTCAAATCCTGTAGGTCGCTGGCTGTTCGCCGGCGCAGCCGCTTGCGCGGCGCTCGGTGCTCTCGCCCGGGGCGCCGACGATTCCGCCTTGAATGTCGCCGACTGGGCTCGGATATCGTCGCACCAGTCGCGCGCCATTTCGCCGGAGAACCCCACCGGGGAGAAGGGCAAGGGCGGGATGGCGACCGTGGGATCGGGTGAGAAAGCCGCGCGCGATCTCGGCCAGGGCTGGAAGATATCGCCCAACATCCTGATCCCCGCCGGCCATACGGTCACGCTCGCCGACATCGCCGGACCGGGCGCGATCCGGCACATCTGGATGACGCCGACCGGCAACTGGCGGCTGACGATCCTACGGATGTACTGGGACGACGAGACCTCGCCGTCGGTCGAGACTCCGCTCGGCGATTTCTTCTGCTGCGGTTGGGGCACCTACGCGCCGCTGTCGTCGCTGGCCGTGTGCGTGAATCCCGGCAGCGCGTTCAACTGCTACTGGGACATGCCGTTTCGGAAGCACGCGCGGATCACGCTCCAGAACGAGAGCGGCGCCCCGATGCGGCTGTATTATCAGGTGGATTACGAACTTGGCTCCGTGCCGGCCGATGCGGGTTATTTCCATGCGCAGTTCCGGCGGGTCAATCCGGTGCCGTACAAGCAGGTGTACACCATTCTCGACGGCGTGCGGGGCCGGGGCCAGTACGTCGGCACCTATCTCGCCTGGGGCTCGCATTCGCCGGGGTGGTGGGGCGAGGGCGAGGTGAAGTTCTACCTCGATGGGGACAAGGAATTCCCGACGATCTGCGGCACGGGCACGGAGGACTATTTCTGCGGCTCCTACGGGTTCGTCGACAAGGCGAAGAAACAATACCAGGTGTACACCACGCCGTACGCCGGGCTGAACCAGGTGATCACGCCCGACGGACTTTACCAATCGCAACAGCGGTTTGGGATGTACCGCTGGCACCTGCGCGACCCGATCCATTTCCAGTCCGACCTGCGCGTGACCATCCAGGCGCTCGGCTGGCGTCGCGATGGCCGCTACCTGCCGCTGCAGGACGACATCGCCTCGGTGGCATTCTGGTATCAGACGGAACCGCACGCGCCGTTTCCGCCGCTGCCCGACGTCGACCACCTCGACACCGGCGGCCGGCCCTGAGCCCAGGTCGCGCCGCGGGATGCCGGTTCCGTGTAAAGGTTTCGCGGGCTCATCCGTCCCAATGGACATGCCCAGTACTCTCAGCCGACGGGAATTCGTGCAGAGCGCGGTCGCGCTGGCCGGCACCACGCTGCTGCCGGCTGCCGCTCATGCGACTGCGCAACCGGCGGGTAAGCGACCGAACCTGGTGTTCTTCCTCGCCGAGGCGCAGCGCGCCGATGCGTTGTCGCTCGCCGGCCATCCGATCCTGCAGACGCCGAACCAGGACCGAATCGGCCGCGAGGGAATCCGCTTCACCAACGCGTTTTGCACGAACGCCCTCTGCGCCCCGGCGCGCGCGGCCACGCTCACGGGCATGTACAGCCGCTCGACCGGCGCCCTGGCCAACGAGGACGCGCATCGGCCGCTGCCGGCGGACATCCCGTTCTTCACCGACCTGCTGCACGAGGCCGGTTACGACGTCGCGATCGTCGGGAAAACCCACGTTCGCAACGGCGCCGAGGACCGGTACTGGGACTACTATTTCGGGCACAACGCCGCCGCGAACAACTACTGGAACCCGATCTACAAGGAAGGCTCGGCCGGCCGGATCGGCCCGGCGCGCCAGTACCAGGGCGTCTGGGCGGACGAATTGGCGGTCGAGCGGGCGCTGCAATGGCTCGAGCGCCGCCGCGATCGCAGCCGGCCCTTCTGCCTCCTCGTCTGGTTCATGGCGCCCCACGCGCCGTTCTACCGGCCACGCCGGTACCTCGATCTCTACAACGGCACGCCGATCCCGAAACCCGCCACGTTCGATGACGACCTGCGCGGCTATCCCGGGAAACCGAAGTCATTTGCGGAGGCGACGAACAAGATCGGCACGACGGTCTTTTCCGACACGTGCCGCAGCCTGGAGGAGGTCGTGAAGGACTATTACGCGGGGCTGAAGGGGGTGGATGATCTCACCGGCCGCATCATCGGGTATCTCGAACGCGAGCGGATCCTCGATGAGACCGCCATCCTGCAGGGGTCGGATCACGGTTACTTTCTCGGCGAGTGGCGGTGCTACGACAAGCGGCTGATGCATGAACCGTCGATCCATGTGCCGCTGATGATCCGGTATCCCCGGCGCATTCGTCCCGGCACGGTGCGCAGCGAAATGGCGCTCGATCTCGATATCGCGCCGACGCTGCTCGATCTCGCCGGGATCGCGATCCCGGCGCACCTGCAGGGCCGGAGCCTCCTGCCGCTCGCCGACGCGCCGAATCCGGACTTCCGGCGCGAGTGGTATTACGAATATTTCGAGTGGCCGAATCCGGAGAGCGTCCGCCCCTGCCAGGGGATTCGCACCGAGCGTCATAAGCTGATCCGCTACGTCACGCATTCCGAAAAATTCGCCGACCCACAGGAGTTTGAACTCTACGACCTGCAGGCCGATCCCGGCGAACGGGATAACCTGTGGGGTCGGCCCGGATACGCCGCCCTGCAGCAGGAGTTGCTGAGCCGGCTGGACGCTTTGCGCCAGGCGGTTCCCGTCGCGAAGACCGCCTGAGCGACCCCGTCCGCGGCGAACGGGAAGCGAAGCCTCGTCGCGCACGACCGGCAGCGATACCGAAGCAATCGCCGGATCGACGGGGTGGGGCGGTAAAGCTTTTTGGGGCGTCATCCGTCTCGATGGGATGTCGCAAAGAACGATCCGTTGCGTCGTGTCGTCATGGCTCCTCTGCCTGGTGCTGGGCGGGGGGACGAGAGCGGGAGCCGAGCCGGCGGACGAGGCGTGGCCGATGGTCGGGACCGGAGGACACGGGCACACCTATCCGGGCGCCACCGTGCCGTTCGGCTTCGTGCAACTCAGTCCGGACACGCGGACGCAGGGGTGGGACGCCTGCGCCGGTTACCAGTACGCCGATCGCGAAATCCTCGGGTTTAGCCACACGCACCTGAGCGGAACCGGCGTCCGGGACCTGGGAGACCTGCTGGTGATGCCAATCGCGGGCCCGGTGCCGTCGGGTGCACCGTACGTGCCCCTGGCCGCGGAGCGTTTCAAATCGCCGTTCACGCATGAGACCGAGACGGCGCAGCCGGGCTACTATCGGGTGCAACTCGACCGCTACGGGGTCGTCGCGGAACTCACCGCGACCGCGCACGCCGGGATGCACCGCTACGCCTTTCCCGCCGCGCCGCCGGCGCATCTTCTGCTCGATCTCGTGCACGGGATCGGCAACACCCCGACGGCCGCCGAGCTGAAGGTCGAAAACGACCGGCTGGTGACCGGATTTCGCACGAGCAACGGGTGGACGAAGGGCCGGACCGTCTATTTTGCCCTCGAGTGTTCCCGGCCGTTCGCGGCGGTGGCCCTGGAAAGCGGCGGTCGGCCGCTGCCGCCGGATGCGCGGGACGCGACCGGACCGAAGGTGCGGGGACGCCTGGATTTCGGTCGGCTCGCCGGGCCGCTGATCGTGCGCGTCGGCCTGTCGCCGACAAGCGTCGACGAGGCGCTCCGCAACCTGCGGGCGGAGATCCCGACGTGGGACTTCGACGCGGTGCGCCGGGCGGCCAGGAAGGAATGGAATGACCATCTCTCGCGGATCCAGATCGGGACCGATGATCCCGGGCTCCGCCGGACGTTCTATTCGGCGCTGTATCACACGATGACCGCGCCGACCCTGTACAACAACGCGGACAATTCCTACGAGGGCGCGGACCAAGCGACTCATTCGGCCACGTTCCAGAATTACTCGACCTTTTCGCTCTGGGACACCTTCCGGGCCGAGCACCCGCTCCTGACCGTGATCGAGCCGGCCCGGACGAACGACTTCGTCAACAGCATGCTGGCCTTCGCCCGGGAATCACCCGACCACGAGCTGCCGATGTGGCCGCTGGGAAACCACGAGACCTGGTGCATGATCGGGTACCACGCCGTGCCGGTGATCGCAGACGCCTACGCCAAGGGCTTCCGCGGCTTCGACGCGTCGCAGGCCTACGCCGCGATGCGGGCGACGGCCATGGCGGACCGCAATCTCCAGGATCTGTATCGCAAGTACGGTTACGTGCCGGCGGTGACCGCGCCGCCCGACACGCCGCGCGGCCGGCGCACGCAGGCCGCGTCGCGGACGCTCGAGTATGCCTACGACGACTGGTGCATCGCGCAGCTGGCGAAGGCGCTCGGCCACGCCGACGACGCCCGGGTGTTCGGCGAGCGGGCGGAGAACTTCCGGAACCTCTTCGACCCGCAAACCCGGTTTTTCCGCGGCCGGCTGGCGGAGGGCGCGTTCCGCGAACCGTTCAATCCGACGCAGGAGTCGTTCGACGATTTCACCGAGGCGGACGCCTGGCAGTATGCGTTCGCCGCGCCGCAGGACGTGCCCGGCATGATCCGGCTTTACGGTGGTCCGGCGGCGTTCTGCCGGAAACTCGACGCCATGTTCGCCGCCGATTCGGACGAGCAGGACGCGAACGTGGATATTTCCGGCCTGATCGGGCAATACGCGCATGGAAACGAACCATGCCATCATTTCGCGTACCTTTACGCGCTGGCCGGCGAACCGTACCAGACGCAGCGCTGGGTGCGGGACATCATGGAAACGCAGTACGAGGACGCCCCGGACGGCCTGGATGGCAACGACGACTGTGGCCAGATGTCGGCGTGGTACGTGTGGAGCGCGATCGGACTTTACCCGGTCAATCCCGCGTCCGGCGTCTACGTGATTGGCAGCCCGCTGGTCGAAAAGGCGGCAATCCGGCTGGATCCGACGGTATATCCCGGTGGAACGTTCACGATCGTGGCCCACGACGAGTCACGGCAGAACGCGTACGTGCAGTGGGCGAAGTTGAACGGCCGGCCGCTCGAGCATCCCTGGATCACGCACGCTGAACTCGTGCGCGGCGGCACGCTGGAACTTCAGATGGGCCGGTTCCCGAACAAGGCGTGGGGCGCGCCCGGTTCCTGAAATGACGCGCCGGAGGGAATGGGTGTGGATGGACGAGTTTCCTCGAACTTTCCGGAACATCGAACCGGTTTTGAAAGCACCGGTGGTCTCCGATGGACTGGAAGACAGAAGTCCGGATGGGGGCGCCACGTGGGTGTGGCGCTCTCATCCGGCACCCGCATTTTCAGAGGCGCGCATCGCACAATAGACACTAGGATCTAGCATTCGCGTTTCGGCCTATAATATCCGGGAACGATTTGATATATCGCTTGCCTTGGCGGATTCAGCGCGCAACAAGGCGGCGCGTTATATGAAACCGCTGGCCCAAGTGCGTCACGCTGTGAATCTGCGACTGCGGAAGGAAACGTTCGACAAACTCGACGACCTCGCGTTCGCCCAGGGCCTCAAAGCCGGGCCGTTTTCCGTGCACGTGATGGAGACCATCACGCAGTGCCCGCCGGAAAAATTTCATGCAGCGCTCGCCGCGTTCCTCGATGAAGTCCGGAAGCGATAGTCACGCAGTCGCGCCGGGCAGGGGACGCGGCGATGCGCCAGAACAATTTCACGCCGCACTGCGGCGTGCCTCGATGAAGTCCGCCGTCGATCGCAACGCAGTTGTCCAGATTCTTTCCGCAAAAGGTGTGGAGGCCGAAAGGGAATTCCCGAACGTTCACACAGCGCTCGCATGGGTTAACCAACGCCTAAACTGCGGAAAGTGTGTGGAGCGCCTGACACTGATCGAAGGCGGAACACCGAGAGCCGTTCATTTCGAAGTGACGTTTTCCCCACGAGGGAAAACCATCCGGGCAGGGCGCGCGATCGCCTAAAAACGGCCGCAATGGCCCACGGCGGGCCGTTCCCGCCAACGATCGAACTAGCTTTCGGCTCCGCCTCGGAAGGGGCGCCGCCCCTCAGACCCCGGGAGTGCTTTTGACGAAAAAAGTCTGACGGCCGGGTCCTCGATGCGCCGGTTTTTGCTCCCTTCCGTTGGAGAGTGGACCGCTCCCCTTATCAATGTTTCATTGAGCTGTCCGCTCCCCTTACAAGGCTAGGGGGAGCATGGCGCGTGCCACGCGGGGCGGGGCGCGCGCGGGGCGCGCACACCCGCCGCCGCGTGCTTGCCCCGATGGCTCCAAGCTGACAGGCTCAGGGTGGCGAGGCTGTTACAAGCCGTAACGGAAAAGGGAGAAAGAACGGGATGGCGAAACGCTTACCTAAGTCGTTTTCGCACAATAGACATTAAGATCTAGCATTCACGTTTCTGCGTATATCATTCGCGACTGATCCGCTATATTTCTTGCCTTTATACGCTGCGGAGCGCAACACGCGGTCCGTTGTATGAAGCCGCTGGCACAGGTGCGTTACCCCGTGATGCTGCGATTACGGAAGGACACGTTCGATAAACTCGGTGACCTCGCGTTTGCGCAAGGGCTTCGTACTGGGCCGTTTTCCGTGCATGTCATGGAGACGATTTCACAGTGTCCGCCCGAAAAGTTTCATGCCGCGCTCGCGGCATTCCTCGATGAAGTCCGCCGCCGATAACGGTGCAGTGATCCGGGTCAGAACCACGGAAGGCTTCGACGCAACCAGTCACTTCGCGTCGACGCACGATGCCATGGCATGGGTGGAATCCTGCCTAGAGCGTGGCGCCCACCTGGAGAGACTGACGATTGTCGACGGCGGACACTCGAAGCCGACCAGCGTAGAGCTGAGAATCACGGCACGAGGGAAAACGGTACGGGCAGGGCACGCGATCGCCTAAAAGCGGCCGCAATGGCCGAAAGCGGGGCATCCGCGTGGACGGACGAACTGATCTTCGCCTCCGGCTCGGAATGGGCTGCCGCCCCTCAGACCCCGTGATTGCTGGAAAAAGGACCGGATCGCGGGCCCCAGGTTGGCCGAGAATCCACCCGCTTTGTTGCACTTGTATCGCCACGTACAAGGCTAGGCGTGGCGAAACTGCCCGGTGGGCCCTCCGGGCCCCCCGGGGCAGGTTCGGCAGTACGACCACCCGCCGCCGCGTGCTTGCCCTCACGGCTCCAAGCTGGCAGGCTCAGGGTGGCGAGGCTGTTACAAGCCGTAACGGAAAAGGGAGAAAGAACGGGATGGCGAAACGCTTACCTAAGTCGTTTTCGCACAATAGACATTATGTAAAGTTAAAGGAGACCGGAATTCTCGGGCTTCTTCCCCTCACCGGTTAACCCAAGCGCTGCTTTTCCGGATGAGTGCGCGCCGGTCGCACCCCGCCGTGATTTTGGCGCGCCATTTGCAGTCCGGCCGGCGTGAATCTGGTTCGGCTCCGCCGGAATGAACCCGCCCGCCTGCTGGTGCGGGACGCACTGATCCTTCGCGTCGACGGCGCCGCGTCCCCTTTTCGCGGATTTCTCGTCGTCGGTTCCGACGGACGGATCAAGCGCCTCGGCCGCGGCGCTCCACCACGCGGGCTGCCGGCCGAGGCCGTGCTCGACGCCGCCGGCCGGTTCGTCGCGCCGGGCTTTGTGTCGGCCCACAGTCACCTCTTCCACAGTCCGCTGCGCGGCATCGCATCAGACCGCACGCTTTACGGCTGGCTCGATGCGATTCGCACGCTTCTTCGCCACGCCACGCCCGACGACATCTATTGGTTCTGCCGGCATGGCGCCGTCGACTTCCTGCGCAACGGGATCACGACCGCCTACGACTTCACCTATTCCGGCGATCTCGGCGGCGGCCAGCATTCGATCGGCGCCGGCGGCGTCGCCGGGACCGGTCCGGCGAACCAGCTCCCGTTCGAACTGGCGCAAGTCCGCGCGAAATGCGACGCCGGGCTGCGGTTCGTCAACAGCGTCAGCGTCGTGCCGCGGGAGGACGAAGACGCGACGCGCCTCCAGTTTGCCGAGATCATCGCCGCCTGCCGCCGCCACGAACGCAGCCCCTATTTCCTGAAAATGGCCATCAGCGGCTGGGTTCAGCGGGCGCCCGACCCCGCCGCCGCGGCGCGCGAGGTCCGGCTCATGCGCGAATTCGGCCTGATGAACCAGGCGCATTTTCTCGAAAGTCCCGATCGCGTGCCGGAACAACAGGCCAAATTCGCCTGGTATCGCGATGCCGGCGCCCTCGGACCGGATTTTGTCTTCGGCCATTTCGTCCAGACCACGCCCGAGATCATCGCGGCCACGCCTGCCGCCGGCGCGCACCTGTGCTGGCAACCACTCGCCAACGGCCGGCTCGGCTCCGGCGTCGCGGACATCCCCGCGTGCCGCCGCGCCGGAATCAAGGTCGGCGTCGGACTCGACGACCAGTCGTGTTCCGATCACTCGGATCCCTTCGAGAACATGCGACAGGGCTTGTACGCGGTTCGGGCGCGGTTACGGCGTCCGGTCAGGCTTGGCCTGCCACCCCTGGAACGTCTTCCGGGCCTCCTCGGGCAGGACCTGTTTCATGGCAATGGTGCGTTCCGCCGGGGGCCGGGCGATTTCCCGGTAGATGAGGTCGTCGTCAAACCCGATCGCCGCCGCGTCCGCCCGGCTGTTGCCGTAGAAAACCCGCGGAATCCGCGCCCAGTAAATCGCGGCGAGACACATCGGACACGGCTCGCAGCTCGTGTAGAGTTCGCAGTCGTCGAGGACGAACGTCCCGAGCGCGCGGCACGCCGCCCGGATGGCAGTCACCTCGGCATGCGCGGTGGGGTCGTTCGTCGAGGTCACGCCATTGCGTCCGCGCGCGACGATCGCACCGCGCCGCACGACGACGCACCCGAAGGGTCCGCCCTCGTTGCCGCGCATTCCAGCCGCCGCCTCGGCGATGGCCGCCCGCATCATCGTTTCGTCGCTCATGTTGGGGAACATAGGTAAATTCGCCGCCCGGTGCCAAGGGCGGCCAGGGTCGGGACTCAGCACGCGATGTGCCGCCGGCCCGTCTCCTGCTGTACCGCCGCCATGCTGACCCGATTCTCCGTGCCGCCGCTGCACACGATGACGCGTGCGCTGGCGGCGTCGCTGGAGAGTACAACGCGGTTCCGGCTTTCGCGAGAATCGCTCCGATCAACTGGAACACGTATTCCGTCTGTCCACGCTCATTCACTGCGCCGCGTCGCCCCACGCCTGACCGAAGGGGCCTGGCGGTCAGGCCGGGAGCGATGCCTCGAACTCGGCCGCCGGGCGGGCGATTCAGAGACGGGACAGGAACCGTGCCGCCCGAATCGCGGCCAGTGCGGCGGCCAGCCAGCGGAACGGTTGCTTCCGGCGGCGAACGGCGAGCCCGAGCACGAGAGCGGCCCCGGCAAGCCACCACCGCCCCGCGCGAATCCGCTCGCGCACGGCGCCGAGCCGGCCCCCGATTTCAGACCACGCCTGCGCGATCTCGCCGCGATGAAGCGCGCTTTCGAGCAAGATGACCTGCTTGCGCACCTCGAGGGGCGTCACTCGTCGCGCAAACATTCCAGATCCTTTCGGAATTCATCGACGGTCGTCGCAAACGGTGGCGGTCCATTCCGGATCGAGCGACGCACCGCCACGACAATGGCGGCGGCCCCGGCCAGGCAACCTGCCGCCAACGCGCCAAGACCAACATATCCCGCCTGATGCCAGGCGAAGAGCGCCATCGCGCCGATCGCGACCAACACGCCGGCCGTTCCCACGGCGAAGGCAACGGACAGCCAGGTGAGCAGCGTCAACGCGCGCAGCTTTTCCTCCTGTAGCTCGAGGCCGAGGAGAGCGAGACGAGATCGGAACAATCCCAGCGCCGAGCGTCCGAGCCGTTGGGCAGCATCGAGCAGACCGGCCGAAGAAGGCGGTGCTTCGGGCATGGCCCTTACTTTCTGCGCAGCAGCGCCCCGAGGAGAATTCCGACACCGAGTGCGATGCCGATGGATTCGTAGGGATGTTCGCGAATCGTGTCGTCGACGCGCTTGGCCGCCTGTTTCGCGGCGGTCACGCCCTGCGCCTGCAGCGCGGCACAGGTCGCCCTGGCGTTCTCCACCGCGGCGGATATCCGCGGCCCCGAGGGGTAGCACGGCCGCCACGTAACCGTGGGTTGAGATCATTGCGATCCTCGGCAGCGGGCTGGCGGCCTGCAGAATTTCGGGCGAACTCGGCCGGCGTCGAGCCGTCCGCGCCCCGCGACGCGCGTGGATGGCGGCGGATGCGAGGACCGGAGACATTAATTCCTGCTTCATGGCTGTCGGGCGACGGGATAGCCCTGGATGCTGAGTTCGCGCAGCACATCCGCGACCCGCGCGTACGTCGGTCGGAACTGCAGACTCCGTGGATAATCCGCAATCGCATGGTGGACGCGGATCGAGCCGAAGAACCACGGATTGATTCCTCCCCGGCCCAACTTCCGGATGGCACGGATTGGAAACCGAAACTCACCGGACGGGCCGCTCAGCAGCAGCTCGTCGGTCGTGGCGGCGAGAAACGCCGGGCAGCACCGTTCAGCCATTCCGGTTGTGGCGTAAAGCCGGCCATTCCATTTCACCAGCCAGTCCGGCGCGGTGGTCGGCCGGCCCAACCTGTTCTCAACCTGGAGATCGATCATCAGAAACCTTGCTGTGCCGGCGTCGCTCGCGCGGCATTCAGACGATCGCGGATGGCGCCCTGCACGTATTGGCTGAGACAGCGGCCCGACTGTCCCTGTGACCTCCGAAGCTGGAGTCGCTCCGAACCCGTTCACACGCAATCACGACGCGGCGGGCTATGGCAAGCCCATGTTCGGCGTCCGCGGTGGTCGGGGATTGCAGATCGCAGCCACGGCGTTTGCGGCGATGACCAAGGGGAGACGTGTGCCTGCGCCATTGCGTGCGCCTGGCGTTGAAACTCGCATCGTGTCATGCAACATCCCGCGCGTCCGCTTCACTGACGATTCCGCGGCCCCGCCGCGCAATCCGACATACCTCGCGTCGGAACCAGTCGCCTGATGATCGCACTCCTTCGCCCTTGATCCCCATCGCACACCGTTTCCTCCCCGCCCTGTTCCTGCCGTTCGCCACATCGGACGCGGCGGCGGTGCTGCCGCGCGCCCTCTCGAGTTACGTCGAGCCGGCGGGCCTGGGTATGTTTGCCGCGCTCCGACAACGGATCGTGGCTGAGCCCTTCAACGCCGTCGCCACCACGATCTTCCTGCTGGCGATCGTGCACACGTTCCTCACGGCGAAGTTCCGGCATTGGGCCCATGTCGTCGAGGCGCGGCACCGCGCTGAACGGCGCGGTCGTGATTCGGCGGACGAGGGCGATCACGAGGGGGAACCGGCCGAGGTCAGCTTCAAGGGGCAGATGCTGCATTTCCTCGGCGAGATCGAGGCGGTCTTCGGCATCTGGGCCGTGGTGCTGATCGGCGCCATCACTTACTTCTTCGATTGGAACTCGGCCGTGGACTACATCAGCCACCGGGTGAGCTTCACCGAGCCGATGTTCGTCGTGGTGATCATGGCGATCGCCGGAACGCGTCCGGTCCTTCGCTTTGCGCAGCAGTGCCTGGGCGTCGTCGCGGCCCTCGGGCGCGGATCGGCAGCCGGCTGGTGGTTCGCCATTCTGACGGTCGCTCCCGTTCTCGGTTCGTTCATCACCGAACCGGCGGCCATGACCATCGCGGCCCTGCTGCTCGCGGACCGGTTCTACGCGCTGAAACCAACACCGCGCCTCGCGTATGCCACGATCGGCCTCCTGTTCGTCAATGTGTCGGTCGGCGGCACGCTGACGCATTTTGCCGCCCCGCCCGTGCTGATGGTAGCCGCGCCCTGGAAATGGGACACCGCCTACCTGCTCACGCATGTCGGCTGGAAGGCCGTCGTCGGGATCGTGATTGCGACCACGGTGTATTTCATCGCCTTCCGGCGCGACCTGCGGGCGCTCGACGCGGCGTCCTCACCCGCCGCGGCGCAGCCAGCCCGGCCCGAGTCGCCGATTCCCGCCTGGGTCACGTCGACGCAACTCGCCTTCATGGCGTTCATTGTCCTGGTGGCGCACCACCCGCCGTTGTTCATCGGTGCGTTTCTCTTCTTCCTGGCCTTCTCGCAGGCAACCGCCCACCACCAGGGAAAGCTCGAATTGCGCGGCCCGCTGCTGGTCGGTTTCTTTCTCGCGGGTCTCGTCGTGCACGGCGGCCTCCAGGCTTGGTGGATCGAGCCCGTGTTGCGACGGCTCGGCGAGGTGCCGCTCTTTCTCGGGGCGACCGTCCTCACGGCCTTTAACGACAATGCCGCCATCACCTACCTGGCCACGCTCGTTCCCGGGTTCCACGATGCCCTGAAATATGCCGTCGTGACCGGCGCGGTCACCGGCGGCGGGCTGACGGTAATCGCCAACGCGCCCAACCCGGCCGGCCAGAACATCCTCCAGCGGTTCTTTCCCGAGGGCATCTCCCCCCTCGGCCTCGTCCTGTCCGCCCTGGCCCCGACGACGATCATGGCTCTGTGCTTCCTCTTGCTGTGACCTGTCCCGGCGCAACCGCCTTCGCCAGGCGCCGGCGGGCAACAGATGCATAACGTCCGGGTCGTCGGCTTGAATCCGACGGCTGCAGTGTGCGTCAACCTCCCCCATGAATCTGCAAGGTCTCGGGACCCTCACCGTCTCCCTCCTTCTTGGCACCTCCGGTCTGGCACGCGCGGCTTCGCCCGCGGACATCCAGAAGTCGTGGGTTTTCACCACGCGCGACTCGCTGACGATCGATCTCCGGCTCGCGCCGTCGCTCCAGCCCGACTGGACCCGCAGCACGGTGTCGCTTTCGCCGGCCGACCGCACCGCCGCCGTCCAGCACCTCGCGCTCGCTCCGGCCGACATTCGTCCGATCGCGGAGGATGGCGTCATCCGGATCACGCTCCCAGGGCTGCACGTCTCCGCCTGGGAGCCCACCGCCCCCGCCCTGTACCGGATGTCGCTGGACCTGGCCCTGGCCGACGGCCGGCACGCCACCCTCGAGGAGCGGGTCGGCTTCCGCTCCATCACGGCGCAGGACGGGCATATCTATCTCAACGGGCGGCCGATCTTCCTCCGCGGACTGGCGATCAATCCACCCGGCCGCGGCATTCCGGAAAAACTCGAGCGCAGCCGCGCGTTCGCGGAGGACTACATCCGGTACCTGAAGAGCATTCACGTGAACGCCATCCGGATTCCGGATGACGACACCTGGTACGACGTATGCGACGAGCTCGGCATGCTCGTCTTCGGCGGCAACTACTCCGGCCGCGTCAACGGCGGTGGCCCCGACGGCAGTCCGACCGCCGCAGTCCGCTGGTACCGCGAGGACAAGTTCCATCTCATCTCGCGCCACCCGTCGCTCGTGATCTACGCGCTGACGAACGAAGTCGCGGGCTCGGGCGAGGCCGGCGCGCAATGGAACCGGTTTCTCGGCGCGATCTTCGAGCAGCTCCATCCCTGGGATCCGACCCGGCTGTACATCGCGAACGCCGGCTACGGCTTCGGCCGGGTCGGTGACATCGACGACCTGCACCGGTATTGGGGCTGGTATTACCAGTCGCCGTTCACGTTCCTGCATCTGCGGGACTACCCCGGGCTGACACCGACGGGAAAGGTGCAGCCGATCACCTTCACCGAGTGCGTCGGCAACTACAACGGTCCGGACGGCCGCGTGAACCTGACGCCCAACCACAAGAACCCGCTGTCCCAGCTCAACTGGACCGGCCATGCGCCATCCACCGAACAGGGCGCGCTCGAATACGCGCATCAGTCGTTCACGGTCCAGCAGGCGACGGAACTGTTCCGGCGGCTGCGGCCGCAGAACGACCGGCTCTCGGGTGTCTTTCCGTTCACGATCCTCTTCAATCACTGGCACGACATTCACAGCTTCGCCGACATGGATCCCAAGCCGGCCGCATTGCAGATGCGGACGTCGTATCAGCCGATCCTGCTGAGCTGGGAGCTGTACACGCCGCAGGTTTATGCGGGAACCGACCTGCGGCCGATTGCGCACATCGTGAACGATTCCGATGACGGCGCCGCGATCGTCGACGCGGAGCTGCAGTACGAGGTCCGCGACGCCGCCGAGCGGACGGTTGCCGCGGGCACCGTTCGTGTCCCCGCAGTCCCCTACTTTGGCACGGCCCGGTTTTCCCTCTCGATCGCGCTCCCGGCCTCGCTGGCGACGGGAAACTATGTCGTGACGGGCCGCCTGGTCTCACAGGGCAAGGTCCTCTCGCGGAATCGCGTTCCCCTCTTCATCGCTGCGCCCGGCTTCGCTGACTCCGGCCGCGAACCGACGGCGTCCGTGCAGCTCTTCGATCCCGTCGGCCCGACGCGCGCGGCCTTCGACCGGCTGCACCTCCCGTACTCGCTGCTGGCCGCCGGTGCGGCTCCAACGGCCGGTAGCCCGGTCATCATCGGTGAAAACGCGGCTCCCCAGGTCCCGTCCAAGCTCGCTGCCGAACTGGCGGCGCTGGCGCGCGAGGGTGCCCGGATCGTCGTTCTCCGCCAATCCCACGCGAATCCCGGCGCGGTCGCGCCGCTGCTGCCGGTGGCGGTGAAGATGCCGACGACCAGCACCGACGACCCGCTATATCCGCCGCCGCCCCGCCCCTCCTGCGACAGTTTCAACATCAACCCCGAACGACCGGATCATCCGGTGTTCGCCGGGATCAACCGCCGTCAGCTCGAGGAATGGTCGGACTACACGGGCTGGAGCGAGGACAAGAAGGGCTGGCCGGAGATCTATCCGGTCACCGACGGCTTCGTGCTCGCGCAGAACGACGATGTCCGCACGACCGCCATACTGGCCGACTACAGCGCCGGACTCGAAGGCGTCGCGCTCGCGGAATTCTTCACCGGACGGGGTTCGGTGCTGTTCACCGGGTTCGATCTGGCGCCGCGCGCGGGACTCGACCCGATTGCCGACCGGCTGCTGGAGAATCTGGTGACCTACGCGTGCGCGACCGGCGGACACGAAGCCCACCCGCTGATCGATGCGCCGATCGAATGGGGAACCTATGAAACCGAAAAGGGCGTGCTCACCGGGATCACCAGCGGGCTGATGCTCAACTCGCGACCGGCCTTGACCGGCTCGTACCGATCGCTGCCGATCCGAGTCACGAAGGAGGGCCATGAATTTGCCGGCGGCAGGGGCGGCTGGAACTCGCGGCCGGGGTTGGTTTACGTTCCGTTCGGCCGGCGGCCGTTCGGTCCATATGTGCACGCCGGCTGGAGCGGTGTGCCCGCCCCGCTGAACCCGGACTCGAGCACGGGGAGCGGACGATTCTGGTGCCGGATTCCCGCAGGCCGAACCAAGGCCGTCCATCACATCTTCAATCCGGCCGGGGAGGAACTGACGGTGCACATCACGGAAAACGGGCGCAAGGTCACACGGCAGATCGCCGGCGGCGCCACGGCCATCGTGGACGTGCCGCTCGATCCGGGAACGACGAATGTCGAGACCACGATCGAGGGCGACCGTCGGCTGGTGATCCTCGAAACGGCCTTTGAGTAACGCGGCGGCACAGGTGCCGGGCGGTCGCGCGCCTCGAAACCGTTTCCGGAGCGCGGCGCGGATGTTCCCTTGGGCGCTCGGGCTCGTGCTGGTGGCACCGTGGGTCGCGGCCGCGCCACCGGCTGCTGTCGTCGGGAGCGTCAATGGCGATCCGATCACGGCCCAGTGCTATGTCGAGGCGCTTCGCCGGCATCGGACCCGCGAGCCCGACGTCGCCGCGTTGCACCAGGCCGCGCTGCACGACTGCATCCGGTTCGCGGTCATCCTCCAGTTGGCGCGACGAGAAGGTGTGATCGCGAACGTGAGCGACGCGGGATTGCGGAGTCTTTGGATGAAGGAAAACGACCGGCGCGCCCGGACGTTGGCGGCCGGCGGGATCATTTATGGTCCGCGGCACCTCACGTGGGAGCAGTATCGCTCCTATTGGCTCGACGGCGTGCTCCGGGACCTGACCGTCGCGCTTGCCCGCACGGCCGGCCCGGAGTCTGACGCGCAGCTCGCACATTTTCTCGAGGAACATGCGGCCCGGTTCACGCCGCACGGTGGCAAGACCCCGCAGCCGTTGTCGGCGCAGCGTGACCATGTTCGCGCTGAATATCGGCGCGATGCCTGCGAGCGGGCGATCCGCCGCGCGATCGCACGGGCGAACGTCGTCGTGGATGCGCCCGTCGCCGCGCGGCTCACGCCGAACACCGTGCCCTAGTCTTTCGTCGCGGCTAGACCGTGAGCCGGCCTTCGAGACCGGCGAAATCCACGCGGCGGACGATTCCGCCTCGCAACGTGAATTCGACGACCTCGCGCGTGGGATCGCCGTCCAGCGCCGTCGTCGCCGTGAACGGCCAGAGCTCCTCGTCGGTCCACGGGTTCGCATCGCAGCGGTGCAACAGCAGGGCGATCCGCCAGGGATCGCCGCGGTAGCGGTCGGGTCGGCGGCTCGTGGCGCCGACCACGGCGCTTTCCGCCTTTTCCGGATGCAGCCCCGGCTCGCGGCGGATCATCCAGTCCGTCCAACCCCGGATTGCGACCAAGGCGAGCTGTCGGCTGCCGGCGGCGAGGATGCGGACCGGGACATTCGGTCCGACCGTGCGCTCCTCGACGACGAGTTCGTCACCCGCGTCGAGCGGAAGGCCGTAGTGTGCAAGCGCCAACTCCACATCCGGCTCGGCCAGCCGCAGTCGGTCGCACCGCAGCATCCCATAGGGCGCCGGAAAATCGGCCAGATCGATCGCCGGATTGTCGGCGAAGGAGCCCGCAAAGTCATAGACCAGCCGGCGGTAGAATACGCCGCCGCGCGTGCCGCCGTGCAGCATCAGGTTCGGCCGCCGACGCTGCGCCCCGCTCTGGAGCGTGTAGTGCATCGCCATCAGCCCGTCGCTGGTGTCGCCCTGCCAGGGAAATTTCGTGTTGAACGCCAGCCGCGAGTACTGGTGCAGCACGTCGTGACCGCCAACGACCATCACCTTCGCCGTGCGCATCTCCGTCGCGCCGGTGCTCCCGTGCTGCGTCAGCGTCAGTCCGGGGCCGTCCAGCGCTGTCTCCCGCACCTCGCCGGGTCCGATGCCACCCCACCCGCCCGGCTCCTCGCGCGCGGTCCACACCGGGTGCTCCGGCGGCAGCGCCACCGCCTGGTAGGCGTTGCCAAACCAGAAGGGGCTCGCCGCGCAACTGTACGGCTGCACCAGCGGCGCGAACTGGCCGTAGAATCCCAGCGCCGGCACGCCGTCGTGGCGGAAGTCCTCGCGACCGATGAACTGGAGGAGGTTGCCGGACAGCACCCGGCGCGCGACGCCCGGTGACGCGGTCGGCTGCCGCAGGAAGAACGCGCTCGCAAACGGCGCGGAGGCGGCGAACCGGTAGATGTTGCTGCGGCCCCACATGGGCTGGTGTCCGTCCCGGTCGAAAAACCGGTCGTAGGTCTCGAGCAGCCGGTTGGCGCCCGCCTCGATGGCCTGTGCGATCGGCGGATGCGAGTCGTAGCCGCTCCACGCCGCCCAGAGCGGGCCGTAGAATTGGAACGCCCACACCGAGTAGTAATCGAAGTACGTGCCGTCGCGGTACCACCCGTCGCCGGCGTCGAACGAGCGCACCACCCGCAGGTGCTCGTCGAGCACGTCGCGATCGACCGGGTAGCCCTCGCGCTGGAGGAAGGCGAGCAGGTGAAGATTGAACAGCCGCCAGTTGTGCGGATGCGTGCGCGCATGTCCCCATTCGTGGAACAGACGGGCGATCCGGTCCTTTTCGGGGCGGCTGTACCGCTCCCAGAGTTGGTCGCGCGCGATCGTCAGCTCCAGCGCCAGCGACGCGCACTCGCACGTGACCTGGATCGGGCGGTCGCCCCAGACCCGCACCATCGCCTCACGGTCGCCCACGTAGTCGGGCGAGCCCGGCTCGGCCAGCCGGAGGATGGCCTGCGCATAATAATCACGCAGCGCATGGCGGCCGATCGTCAGGTCCGGATCATGGCGCAGCAGCGGTCCGGCGATCAGCAGGGTCCGGGCGACCCCTTCCATGATCTCGCAGCGACGCCGGAAATCAGGGTCGCCGGGCTGCGGATACGTGATCCGCGTTTCGCGCCGGGGAAACACCAGCGGCGCCCCGGCGGAAGGCACGTGCCGGAATGCCCCTTCGAGGAGCCATCGCCCCGCCTCGATCCAGTGGGCGCGCGTCAGGCCGGTGAAGGGGCTGAGCGCCCGGTCGGGGTTCTGGGGAACGAAGCTCATGGCGAAAGACGGCGGATCCGCCGCGCGGCCGGTCGCGGGAGCGAACACGGACTAGAGGCGGGTCACCGGCAGTCTCGCGGTTGCCTCCCGCCGGCCAAGGAGAATTTCCGCCACCGCGCGGATGTTCTCGCGGCCCGAGGGGCAGAACGAAACCACCGCGGTGTCGACCCACGCGGGCACACCGAACGCCTCGTACGGCGTGTTGCTGACGACGACGAGCGGCCGGCCCGCCGCCCGCAATTCCTCCAGCACCGGCAGCATGAGCGCGTGGCTGCGGTAGTTGTAGTAACTTGTCACAACAATGATGTCGGCCTCGGCGACGCGCCGGCGGATCGCCTCGCGGTCCGAGTCGGTCACGGTCTCGTTCACCGCCACCGTCGCGATATTCGGCGCCTGCCCGCGCAACTCGCGCCAGAGGACGCCGGGATGAGCGTAGCCGTTGTTGATGAACCGGTGAAAATGGTGGACCTGTTCGACGAGCAGGATGCGGCGGTCGCGCGGGAGCGGCAGCATTCCCGTCCGGTCCCGCAGCAGGACGGTGCCGCGCGTCGCCGCCTCGTCGGCGAGGTCGACGATCTCGGGATCATGGAAGAGACTTCCGGCCCGGTCCGCGTCGACCAGGCCGCCCGTGGCGGCGAGACCCATCTTCCACCGGAGCGTCAGGACGCGGCGCACCGCGGCATCCAGGTCGCGCTCGGCGAACCGGCCGCTGCGGACCGCTTCACGCACCGCCTCCAGGACCCGCCGGCGCTGGGGGCTGTACGCCCGGCAGAGGACGAGGTCGCAGCCGGCAACGAGGCAGCGCACCACGGCCTCGCCCATCCCATACCGGGCGAGCAGCCCGCCCATCTGGATGTTGTCGGTGGTCACGACGCCCTCGAAGCCAAGTTCGCCCCGCAGCAGGTCGGTCACGACGGCGCGACTCGTGGCGGCGGGGACATTGGCCGCCCCGAGCGCCGGGTAGGACGTGAACGCGGCCATGACGCACGGGAGGCCGGCCTCGATCAGCGCGCGGTAAGGCGCGATGTGCTGCTCGAGCAGCTCCGCCCGGCTGAGCGCGATCTCCGGCAGTCCGAAATGTGCGTCGCTCCGCGACGGTCCGCGACCCGGAAAGTGCTTGGCCGTTGCCGCGATCCCGGCGCTCGCGAAACCGCGCAGCGCGGCGAGGGCGAACGGCGTGACCGTCGCGGCGGTGTCGCCGTACGCGCGCGGTCCGATTTCGGGGTTGAGCGGCTCGGTGTTCACGTCGACGACCGGCGAATGGATCATGTTCGCGCCGACCGCGTGCGCCTGCCGGCCGATTGCCCGCGCGATCCGGAACGCAAGGTGCGGGTCGCCCGATGCGGCCTGACCCATCGGATGCGGGAAGAGTCGCTGCTCGAACAACAGATCGGCCCCCTCGCCTTCCTGGTCGAAGGCGGTGTGCAGGGGCACGCCGCCCGGCCGGGCCAGTGCCCGCTCGCGCAGTTCATTGAGCGTGGCCGCGAATTCGCGCGCGGTGCAGGCGATCCGGTCGAGGTTTTCCGGGCGATCCCACGTATCCGCGTCGGGCAGCCGTTCCGGGTCGGCATTGGCCCCGACCCCGCGGTGGTCGGCCGTGCCGGGCGCAAACTTCTGGGCGATCCGCAGCCCGCCGACGTGATATCGCTCCACGAGGTCGACCACGTCCGGCGTGATGAAGGCGCCGTAGTGGGGAAACACCATGAGCTGCCCAATCTTCTGCTCGGGCGTGAGCGCGCCGAGCCTGGCGTCGACCCAGCGGGCGCCGGCTTCATCCAACGGCAGCAGACCAAGGGAACCAGGGGTGTCCATGTCGGGGGTCAGATTGCCGCGATCGCGGGAGACTGGAGGACGGCGTGGAAACGCGCGAGATAAGGCGCGGCCTCGTCCGCGTCGTAGGCCCCGTTGAGGAATCCGTCGAGCACCACGTCGCGCAGCGCCCGCCAGGAGTCCGCCTCCGCTCCGGGGATGATCGGAAAGAACCGCGCGCCGGCTCGCCGGGCCGCCTCCTCATCCACGGGTGAGTCGCCAATCATCAGCACCCGGGCCGCGTCGCCCGTGTTTTCCACGAGCCGGCCGAGCATCTCCGGTTTGTCGCCCGCCTCTTGGGTGAAGAACTCGGAGACGAGCGGCGTCAGGCCGGCGGCGCTCCACTCGCGGCGGATCGTGTCGCCGTTTCCGCTGGACAAGACCGCGACGGCGGCCCGGCCCTGCAGGCTCCGCATCGCCTCGGCGGCGCCGGGAAACGGGAGCGACCGTGGCAGCCGCGCGCACCGGATGTTCACCAGGTGGCTCCAGGCCAGGGCGCGTTCGAGGGCCGCGTCGTGCGGCGCACGCGCGAGCGTCGCCGCCAGGCTGTGCTCCGTCAGCGGCGCGCCGGAGTCGAGCCAGGCAAAATACCGGTCGAGCGGCGTCGCGGCCTGGACCCAGCGGTCCGGCGTGATCCGCGCCGGCAGCGCCCGCCAGAACGCGCCGAGCGCCACGAACCGGTTCACGCCGCGAAGGGGCGAGTGCAGATTCAGCTCGAGGAACAGCGCCCGCGCCTCGGCGGCGACCGGCGCGAGTCGCCACACCTCGATCAGCGCGGGGACGAACGCGTCGCGATGCTTCGGCGTCATCGCGTCGAGCACGCAGCCGTCGGAATCGACGGCCACCCAGCAGGTCGGGGCAGCAGCGGACATGGGCGAAGGCGAACACGGCGCTTGTCGGATGCCGACGGTTGTTGCATGCATGTGATGCATGAAGTCCCTCCAGGCGGAGATCGCGCGTCGCGCGAAGGTTTCGCAGTCGACCGTGTCCCGCGCCCTGAGCAACCACCCGGCGCTGCCGCGCGACACGCGCGAACGCATCCAGAAAATCGCGCGGCAGCTCGGCTACCAGGCGAACCCGCTGCTGTCGGCGGTGCTGAGCTCGGTCCGACGCAGCCGGGACCGCCAGTACCTCGGCACGATCGCGTTCCTCACCGCGCACACCTCCGCCGACAGCTGGCGCGGCATCGCCACCTACCGCGATTTCTTCCTCGGCGCGAAGGAACGCGGCGAGCGCCAGGGTTTCGCGATCGAGGCGCACTGGGCCGGCGAGCCGGGACTGACCGGCCGGCGACTCGGCGAAATCCTGCGGGCGCGCGGGATCGCCGGTGTCCTGTTCGGCGTCCGCGGGACGGACGAGCGCTTTCCCGAGCTGCGCTGGCAGCAGTTCGCCGCCGTGCGCATCGGCCTCTCGCAATATGAGCCGCAATTCCACTGCGCGGTGAACGACCAGGTGCGCACGGTCCGGCTGGTGGCTTCGACGCTGGCCCAGCGCGGCTACCGCCGGATCGGGCTGGCGGCGACGGTCTGGCAGAACGCCGCCGTCGATCAGAACTGGCTCGCCGGTTTCCTCGCGTGGCAGCACACGCTCCCCGCCGCCCAGCGCGTCCCCGTGCATCTGCCGGCGGCGCTGGCCCCGGCGGATTTCCTCAAATGGGTGCGGCGCCACCGGCCGGACGCGATCCTCGCGGTCAACCCGCAGATCATCCCCTGGCTGACGGAGGCGGGACTCCGCGTCCCGGACGACCTCGGGGTCGCGGTGCTCGACTGGCACGACACTTACGGCGACATCGCGGGCGCGGACCAGAACAACCGGCTGGTGGGGGCGGCGGCCGTCGACGCCGTGATCGGCCAGCTCCGCCGCAACGAGCGCGGCCAGCCCGAGCATCCACGGAAGATGCTGATCGAAAGCTCCTGGCACGAGGGCCGCACGGTCCGGCCTCCGCCGGATGCATCGGATGCATAACGCGGCATTCGTGCCGTCTCGTTCCCCACCCAGAGTTCCCCGATCCCCGAAATGCGTTCCTCGAAGATTCCGTGGCGCGGCTGGGCCGTGCTCGTGCTCACCGGCGTCGCCGGATTCCTGTTTTTTCTCGACCGGAACGTCCTCGCGGCGCTGAAGACGACGCTCGGCACGACCCTCGGCCTCAGCAACGAGGACTACTCGATGCTGGTGACGGCGTTCCTCGCGCCGTACATCCTGATGTACTTCTTCGTCGGCCGGTTCATCGACCGCTGGGGCACGCGGGTCAGCGTCTCGACCTTCGTGGTGCTGATGTCGATCGCGGCGCTGCTTTCCAGCCTCGCGCACGACAAGTGGCAGTTGTCCGGGGCCCGCGCGCTGCTGGGAATCGCGGAGGCCGGCGTGCAGCCGGCGATCTTCGTGGCCGTGGCCACCTGGTTCCCGCCGGAACGGCGCGCCTTCGCCTTCGCACTCCGCGCGCCCATCCAGGCGGTCGGCCCGATCGTCGCGCCGGTGTTCGCCGCGTTCGCCGCCCTGTCGTTCGGCTGGCGGTCCGCGTTCTGGATGCCGGCCATCGCCGGAATCGCGATCACGGCGGTCTGGTGGATCACCGATTCCGGGCACGGTGAGACGGTGCGCACCGCGCCCGTCACCGTCCGCTCGGTGCTGCTCGACCGCGCGCTCTGGGGCATCTTCGCGGCGCGAATCCTGACCGATCCGTTTTGGTTCCTGCTCCAGTTCTGGCAGGCCGGCTACCTGCAGGAGTCGCTCGGCGTGAGCCTCGCCGGGGTCGGACGGCTGCTCTGGCTGCCGCCGCTCGGCGAGACGCTCTTGGGCCTGGCGCTGGGCTGGTACTCCGACCGGCTCATCCGCCGGGGACTGCCACCGCCTCGCGCCCGCGCCTGGATCCTGATTGGGCTGGTCGCCTTCACGCCGTGCGCCCTCGTGCTCGCGGTCGTACGCCACGTCGATGTCGCGATTGCGATGCTCGTGATCACGCAGTTCATGAGCCACGGCTGGCTCGGCGGCACGACCCTGCTGGCGGCCGAGTACTGCCCGAAACAGCGGATGGCCTCGGTTGTCGGCGTGATGAGCGCACTCGGCGGAATCAGCAGCATCCTGGTCAATGCCGCCGCCGGCCAGCTCGTCGACTGGTTCGGCTACTCGATCCTGTTTCTCCTGGCGGTGGCGGTTTTTCCGGTCGCCGCCGCCATCGTCTGGTGGTGCTACCTCCGGAAATCGGCGCCGCGGCCGCAACGCGAGGCGGTCGGGGTGCCGTGAGCCCCATGCACGCATCCGTTGCATAAAGCCCGTCTCGGCGGCCCGGCGCCGCGTGGCCTACGGTGGCCCCATCAGCGCCGAAGCCGACCTCCCTTCCGGCCCGGCGCCGCGAATTCTCCCCGACATGACCACCCCGAGCCTACGATTTCCGGTCTCCCCCTGCCCACTCGCGGAACCTCCCGCGCCGGCCGGCGCGTCCCGCCGCGCCGCCCTGTCCCTCCGCCTGCCGGCGGCCGTCTGCGCCGCCCTGCTCCTCGCGGCGGCGGCCGCCCGCGCCCAGACGGCCAAAGCCGACACGAAACCCGACGAGGTCATTTCCATGAACCCGTTCGAGGTAAGCGCGGATCCCGACAACAGCTACGGGGCGGTCAACTCGAATTCGATCACGCGTTTCAGCGCGGAACTCAAACAGGTGCCGGTTTCGGCCGACGTGTTTGACCAGACGTTCATGGACGACGTGGGGGCCACCTCGATCGAATCGATGATCCAGGAGTTCTCCGCCGGAGCCGGCTACAGCACGGCGGATCCCTCGGAAGGTGCCGGCGCCCAGCCCGGCGACCGCGTCAGCCACGGCTACATGCAGCTCCGCGGGCTCAACACCCCGATCATGCAGCGCGACGCGCTCATGCCGATCGGGTCCTACTACAATCCCGGATCCACCGGGAGCGGGATGACGAGCAACTTCGACACCGAGCGCGTCGAGATCATCAACGGCCCGCAGTCGCTCCTCTACTCGGGCGGCGGCGCCGGCGGCGTGATCAACGTCGTTTCCAAGCAGGCCCGGCTGGGCCGCCATGCATTCGGCAGCGCGCAGTACCGCGTCGACCAGTACGGTTCGAAAATGGGCGTCTTCGATTACGGGGCCGGCAACGACCGTGTTGCGGTCCGGATCGCGGTCCTGCGGCAGTCGCAGAAAACCCGCCGCGTGAACATCGGGAGCCTGACCGACGGCCTGTACGCGCAGATCGCGGTGAAGCTGCCGGGCAACACCACGCTGCGGCTGTCGGGCGAGAAGACCACCAATGCGCGCGAGTTCGGAACCACCGCCACCTTCGCCGGCGGCAGCGCAAGCGTGGACAGTCGGACCAACGACTCGCTTCACTACCTGCTCGCGACGAACCAGACCGGCGCCGGGACGATCAATCCCGCCAACGGCCAGCCGAACGGCAACGGTGCCATCCTGAACGGACAGTTGAACTGGGGGAACGTCGACTCGTTCCGCGGCTGGTGGGGCAGCGCCTACAGCACGAACAAGTTCGTCGATCTCACCGCGGATTCCCACTGGAACCGCTGGCTCAGCTCGCAGCTCGCGATCGGCTACAACAGTTACTCGGAGGAACTGCAGTCGGCCGGCAGCTTTTCTTTCTACGGCCCCAAGAGCCCGAGCAATCCGCTGGGCGGCTGGGCCGCCGGGGCCACTCCGCCGGGCGACACCCACGAGCCGTCGCGGGTCAAGGCCATCCGGTTTTCCGTCCTCGCCGACAACAGCTACCTCGGCGGCCGGGCGCACGGGCAGACGATCGTCGGCGGCGATTTCGTCCGGACCGATGCCGCGCAGGTCGCCTACGCGTACTTTCTCGCCGATTCGAACTTCAACGCCGTCGTGAACCCGGCGGTGAAGACGAACAACGGCCGGACGCTCATCACCCGCCAGTACTGGTCGATCGACAACGGGGCGATCGAGTATCCGTACTTCGCCCCGCGGTCGGAAGACATCACGATCGGCGGACAGAATTACGTCTACCAGATCCAGAACCTGATCAATCCGGCGCTGGTCTCGCCCGCCAACCCGCTCGGGACGACCAATACGGGCACGTATGCGCTGACCAAGCTCGTCAACAAGGGCTTTTACGCGGCGAATTTCAGCCACTGGTTCCACGACCGCTTCACGACGCTCGCCGGCGTGCGCTACGCCAACACGTATGCCGATACCATCCAGGCCAGCGGCTCCCGCGCCACCACCGCTTCGAAGACGACGAGTTTCAACCTCGGCATCGATTACGCGCTCCGCCCGTCGCTGCATCCGTACGTGTCGGTGTCGGATTCATACAATCCGCCGACGATCAATGGCCACGATCCGGCAGCGGACACGCCGCGGACGGGTCATGGTCTCGGCGAGGAATTCGGCCTGAAATTCTCCCGGGCGGACGGCCGGCTCTCGGGTTCGCTCGCGATCTTCCACGTCGATTCGAAGAACGAGCAGTACCAGATTTCCAGCGATGTCACGAACGCGATCAACCCGAGCGGGCTGAACGGCCGCACGACGGCCGGCAACTACATCAACGTCAACCGCACCTCGCGCGGCCTGCAGTTTCTCCTCACGGCCAACCCGACGCGCAACTGGCGCATGCGGTTCAACGCGGCGATGGTCGACGGGACGATCCTGACGACCAAACACTACGCGCAATACTACAACGACCAGTTCTATGCCAATCCGCAGGGCGACGTGACCTACAGCGACGGCACGGTGGTATGGGTCCCGGCGAAACCGAATTCGAAGGCGCCGACGGTCGCGCCGGGCACGGCCGGCGCGAGCGCGCTCACCCTGGCGATGATGAACGACCCGAACAGCGCGTACTGGGCCAATCCGACGAACCCGAGCGGGGCGATCAACAAGAGCTCAGCGGTGGCCACCGTGCTGAAGAGCACGAGTCCGGCGCACGGCGCCATCCTGACCGGCGCGATCGGTCTGCCGATCTCCGCGCTGCAGATCACGCCGAAGTTCAGCGTTCCCGGCTCGATCCTCGCGGCCCAGTCGGGTGACAGCACCGCGGGGTACCCCGAGTTCAGCGCGAATTTCACGAACCTGTACACGTTCGACGCCGGTTGGATGAAGGGGATCCAGGTCGGCGGGACGGTCAGCGCAAGCTGGCGCAACCGCCGCTACTACTACTATCCGCAGGGCTACGACGGCGGCGTCGGACGCCGCGAGCTGCTGATGGCGCCGAACATGTTCCAGTTCGACCTGATCCTCGGCTACACCCGCCGCTTCAGCCGGGTGACCTTCACGACGCGCGTGAACGTCTCGAACCTCTTCAACCACTACAAGGTCCTCCTCCTTCCGGACATCAACACGGGCTGGACCGATCCGACGCTGATCGAAGCCGCGTTCTTCGGCCAGCCCCGCGCCGTGGTCTGGACCAACACGATCAGCTTCTGACCTGAGGCCGCAAGCGGGCGCAAACCGCGCCGTCGTCATGACCACCCATCTCCTGTCCTGTTTTCCGGAATGTCTCCGCGCCGCGCTCGGATTCGCGCTCCTGTCGGCCATCAGTGTGACGGGCGGGCGCGCCGCCACCGCGGCGCCCGCCCACCCCGACGCGGCGACCGTGCTCGCGCAGATGCGGCACGCGGCGGACTGGCAACTCGCGAACCCCGGGCGGCAGAAGCCGACGGACTGGGTTCAGGGCGCGTTCTACACGGGGTTGATGGCCCTGGCCGAAATTTCGCCCGATCCCCGCTACCGCGACGCCATGCGGCGGATCGGCGAGGCGAATCATTGGGAACTTGGTCCGCTGACCTACGATGCGGACGACCAGTGTGTCGGCCAGGCGTACGCCGAGCTCTACCTCCAGGACCACGACCCGCGGATGATCGCGCCGATGCGCGCGCGGTTCGACACCATCCTCGCGCATCCGAAGGATGACGACCTCGATTTCGATCCGGTGAAGAATCCCGGCCGGCGCGAACGCTGGTCGTGGTGCGACTCGCTCTTCATGGCGCCGCCGGCCTGGGTGCGGCTTTCCGCGGCGACGGGCGATGCCCGCTATCGCGACTTCGCGGTGAAGAAATGGTGGGTGACCTCGGACTACCTCTACGACCCGACCGAACAGCTCTTCTTTCGCGACAGCACGTTTTTCCACAAACACGAGGCCAATGGGAAAAAGGTGTTCTGGTCGCGCGGCAACGGCTGGGTCATCGCGGGCCTGGCCCGCGTGCTCGAATTCCTGCCGGCCGACGATCCCGCCCGCCCGAGGTTCGAACAGCAGTTTCGCGACATGGCTACGCGCCTCCTCGGGCTGCAGCAGCCCGACGGACTCTGGCGGGCCAGCCTGCTCGATCCGGAGGCCTTTCCGCAGAAGGAGACCAGCGGCAGCGGATTCTTCTGTTTCGCGCTGGCGTGGGGCATCAACCATCACCTGCTCGATGCCGCGACTTTTACGCCAGCCGTGTGGCGCGCCTGGGAGGCGTTGAACCAGTGCGTCGACGCTGACGGCAGGCTCACGCACGTGCAGACCATCGCGGGATCGCCGAAGGGGTTTCCACCGGACGCGACCATGCCCTATGGCGTCGGCGCGTTCCTGCTGGCCGGACGCGAAGTGCATCGGCTCGCCAAAGCCCCGCAACGATGACGGGGGCGTGCCGAGGGGAAAAGGGTTGTTCGCCACGACGCGCCATGCGAGGAGCTGCCGTATGAAAACCAGGCGGGAAATGGTGAAGTGGATGGCGGCGACGGGGATTTGCGCGGCCGGCGGGCTGCGTCTGTCGGCGGAACCCGCCGGACGCGCCGCGCCGGCGCCCGCGACCGGAGCCGACGACCGCTCGCGGTGGATCCGCCACCTCACGACCGTCGCGACGCCGGTGATCGATGCCCTGCTGCGCCGGCAGCTCAAGGCCACGATGCCCGTCGAGGCGGCCAAACCGGAGGCACGTGCCCCGTACACGCATCTCGAAGCGGTGGGCCGGCTCCTGATGGGGCTCGCTCCGTGGCTGGAACTCGGCGGCGACGATACGCCGGAAGGCCGGGCCCGGGCCGAGTGGGGAGAACGGGTTCGCGAGGCGATCGATGCCGCGACCGACCCGCGTTCGCCCGACTTCGTGAATTTCGCCTCGGGGCATCAGCCGCTCGTCGACGCAGCCTTCCTTTCCCAGGCCCTGCAGCGCGCTCCCCGCGAACTCTGGGCGAAACTGGACCGCCGGGCGCAGGCCAACGTGGTCGCCGGGCTCAAGGCCACGCGGAAGATCACGCCGAGCGCCAGCAACTGGCGGATGTTCGCGTCGACCATCGAGGCCGGATTCCAGCGCTGGGGTGAGAAGCGCGATGATGAACGGCTCTTCGCCGGTCCGCGCTCCTTCGAGCAATGGTACGTCGGCGATGGGTGGTACGGCGATGGACCCGAGTTCCACACCGACTACTACAATGCCTTCGTGATCCAGCCCATGCTGGTCGAGGTGCTCGATGTCATCGCTGGCGAGGCGGACGAATGGCGGAAGTTCGCCCCGAAGGTGCGCGCCCGGCTGACGCGGTTTGCGGAAATCGAGGAGCGGCTGGTTGCGCCGGACGGCTCCTACCCTGTCGTCGGCCGGTCCATCGCCTATCGTTGCGGCGCTTTCCAGGGGCTCGCGCTCTGTGCATTGCGGCACCAGTTGCCGGAACGGGTTCGTCCGGGACAGGCCCGCGTGGCCCTGACGTCGGTGATCCGCCGGACACTCGAGGCGCCGGGCACCTTCGACGCCCAGGGTTGGCTGCGGATCGGGCTGGCCGGCCACCAGCCATCGCTGGGCGAAGTCTACATTTCAACGGGGAGCCTGTACCTCTGCAGCGCGGCGTTCGTTCCGCTCGGGTTGCCGGCGTCGGATCCCTTCTGGTCCGACCCGCCTGCGCCGACCACCTGGCAGCGCACCTGGGCCGGCGTGGATATGCCGACGGATCATGCGCTGAGAGAGGCATAGAGACGCGTGCGCCCGATGGCGTTGTCGCGTTCGTGTAGCCGAAATCGTGAGATTTTGGCCAAAGTCTTACGACTTCGGCTACGTTCGGAAAGACTCGGAGTCCCGACAGGCTGACAGGCTCGAACGCGGGACGTCACCGCTGCGATGGGGCGCGGCCGAAGACGGAGAACTCCCACACGCCGAGACGCATGCCTTTCGGGGCGGACAGGACGACGAGGCGCACGTACCGCGCCGGTCGCGGCGCCCACGCGTCGTACTCGATCGGCTGGTCGACCGTGTTGTCCGAC
>DASZYH010000107.1:0-26394 GCA_035545515.1 Opitutaceae bacterium | reverse complement strand
ACGTGGTTTACGATGGCGTGGGCAAGGCGACATTCGAGGGCTCTCTCAGCAGCCTTCGCCCCCGCGGGATGCTGGTGTCGTTCGGGAACGCGAGCGGCGCGATCCCCGAATTCAAACCGCTGATCCTCTCCCAGAAGGGTTCGCTCTTCCTGACCCGGCCAACCCTGTGGCACTATACCGCGACCCCGGGCGAGCTGCGCGCCCGGAGCGACGACCTCTTCCGCTGGATCGCCGCGCATGAACTCGACGTGCGCATCGGCCACACCTACCGCCTCGAGCAGGCGGGCGAAGCCCAGCGGGCGCTGGAAATGCGACAGACGACGGGGAAGGTTGTGCTGTTGACGTAGAGCGCCGGTACGTGCCGGCGCTGAGTCGTCGGTGGTTTGTGGTCAGGATTTGGTGGGTCGGCCGGCGACTCTGGCGGTTGCGATACCGGAGTTTCCAACTTCCAATTACGATTTGCCAAATGACAGGTCACCCTTCCCACATCCCGCCGTGACAAGCGGCGGACGATCCGACTACGCTCCGCGCTTCATGTCCTCCGAAACCGCCACCTTGATCGCCCTTCTGCACGGGCCTGACCAGCCCGGCCTCGTTGCCCGGGTGGCGGGATGGATCTTTGCCCGCGGTGGCAACATCCTCCACGCGGACCAGCATCGCGACATGGAGGCGGGCGTGTTTTTCCAGCGCGTCGAATGGCTGCCCACCGGGGCGGAAGGGGTGGCCCAGCGGGACACCGATGATTTCCTGGCGTTCGCGGGCTCACTGGGCATGAAGGCGCACGTGGCACGATCGACGGACCGTCCGCGGGTGGCGCTGTTCGTCTCGAAGTCGGCCCACTGTTTTCACGAGCTGGTGCTCCGCTGGAAGGCCGGGGATTACGCCTGCAACATCGTGGCCGTCGTGAGCAACCACACGGACCTGGCCGACGCCGCGCGGAGCTATGGACTGGCCTTTCACCACCTCCCCGTCACGGCGGAGACAAAGGCCGAGGGTGAGGCGCGACAACTGACACTGCTGCGGGACCTGCGCGTCGAGCTGGTCGTGCTCGCCCGGTACATGCAGGTGCTGTCGGCCGATTTTCTCGAAAAATTCGGTGCGCCGGTGATCAACATCCACCACTCGTTCCTGCCGGCGTTCGCCGGCGGGCGCCCATACCACCAGGCGCATGCCCGAGGGGTGAAGCTGATCGGCGCGACCGCCCACTATGCGACCCGCGATCTGGACGAGGGGCCGATCATCCATCAGGACGTCGCTCGTGTGACGCATCGCCACGGGGTGGAGGACCTGGTGGGCAAGGGGCGCGATCTCGAGAAACTCGTGCTCGCCCAGGCCGTCCGCTGGCATCTCGAGAGCCGCGTGCTGGTCTACGGCAACAAAACCGTCGTCTTCGACTGACGACGGGCGCCGGCGTCGGCGGTGCACGTCGGCAAGCGGGCAGGGCTTCATCACGGAGAGGTGGAGGCCAGTGGCGCCGATGGCGGGCACACGAAGGTCGACGTCCGGGCCGTTCACACCTCGGGCCGACCGGTTGCATCGAGCACGAATGTCGTCCGATTCCTACAGCGGTCGTACGGTCCGCGCCTACATCCGTCCAAAAAAGTCCGGGCAGCGGGCCCGCGGCTCGAAGACGGACGGCTTAGTTGTCCGTTCTCACGACGAGCGACGCGACCAGCACGCACAGCACCGCGAGCAGCACACAGAGCTGCTTGGCGGCGCCGATGAAGAGGTGAAGAACTCGCATGGCAACGGCGCGGATGACGCCATCCGTCCGGAGTGGTTACAGGCGAGTGGTCCCGGCGGTCGCGCCGCCGGAACCGGCCGGAATCCGGCTAGCGCGGCACGTCTCGCGTCGTCATCGCGAGCACGGCGTCGACCGGCTTTCCGGCCTCCAGACCAGGATGGAAAAACATCGTTGCGACGAGCGCCGCGACGTTCGCATCGCCAAGTTTCGCGGTGCATTGCTGATCCGCGAACACGCCCGCGGGCAGTCCCTCCCTGGTCACCTTGACGTAGAACGTCGCGACGTGCGCGGACGCCCGGGCGCGGAGCGCCGCGGGCGCCTCGGCGAGCGCCGGTGTCGGCGGCAGCGTGTCGTGCGGATGCGTGCTGAGGTAATCGAGGAGGATGTACTGGAATGCCTCCTCGCGCGTGAGAACCATGCGCCGTGTGGACACGGACGTCGGGAGTTCCTCGCCGCGGTCATAGACGTGCAGCTGGATCGAATCGATCTCGTAGCCCGCCGGCAGTCCGCCCTGCACCCGGCGATACTTCCGGGGCTGTGCATCGAGCGGCTCGAGCGGCTCGGCATAAATCCAGTTGCGAAACTCGCCGGGCTTCGCGTCGCGTTCGTGAAACCGCGTGATCGCGATGAAGTAGGGGTGTTCGATGTGCCGGTTCGACGAAATCTCGAACGAGATTTCCATCGCGTCGAAGAGCTGCTGGTCGAGCTCCTCCTGGAGTCGCATGGCGTGGAAGCCGGGGCTGTTGCGGTCGGAGCCGGACTGCAGCGCGGCGGATTGCATCGTGCGACCGGCGCTGGCGGCGGCGGCCGAGGCGGAGGCGATGGCTGCCTCCCGGCCGGGACTGGCCGGGCCGGCCTCGACCAGGTTGAGCGAGCCGACCGCCTGGACGTATTGGGAAGTCGCCAGGCTGAGATCGGCGGCGGCCGCGCCCGCCGCGCCGACCTCGCGGGCGAATTTCCGGTGCGGATCCGCGGCGGGAGTGTAGGCGCGTCCGGTCTTGAGCCTTTCGACCGCGAGTTCGTGCCGGCCCAGGCGGAGCGCGTTTTCGATGCGGAAGCTGAGCGGGGCACCGACCAGGGGAATGCGCGCGGTGCGGCCGTCGACGTCCACCAGCAGGGCGCCTTCGGCGACACCGATGATCCGCCGGACGGCGCCTCCGTGCATCACGGCGACGTCGGCGCCGAGGTACAGGGTGTACGTGCTGGGGGCGGGCGCCGCGTTGTCCGCGGCTCCGGGGGTGACGTTGGCGAACGCGAGGGCGAGGCCGATGACCGCCGCCGGTCGGAGGCAGCGGGAGCTGGGGAGGGCCAACGGGAGGAATCTCACAGGTCCTTTCCCGCGAGCGCACGGACCTGCACCAGGAGGTCGGCCACCTCGTCGGTCTTTTCGAGACTGTAGGCCTTTTCCAGGTACGCCGTGCTCTTCGCGTAATGGCGGTTTTTCAGTTCCAGATTGGCGAGTTCCAGGCTCGCCCGGTAAGTGGTCGCGGGGATCCGGTAGGCCGCTTCGAAGGCAAAGAGGGCGTGTTCCGGATCCTCGAGCGCGGCGCAGGCTGTGCCCAGGCCCAGCAGCGCGCGCCCGTCCAGGGGGGCGAGTCGCAGCAGGGCCTCCAGTTCCGCGCGGGCATCGGCCCAGCGGTTCTGCGCCGCGCACAGGTCCGCGCGGACCTGCCGCCAGGCGACCTGCCGGTCGGATGTGTCCGGCGCCGGCAGTCCGCGCAGCAGTTCCGCGGCGGAATCCAGCTCGCCGGCGGCGATGAGGACCTGCGCGAGTTGCAGGAGCTTTCGTTCTCCCTCCAGCGGCTGCCGGGCCGAAACCCTCCGATAGGTGGCGACGGCTTCGGGAAGCAACTTCTGCTCGGCGTACAGGTCGCCGAGGAGCATCAGCTCGCCGGGCGTGGTCTGGGGGTTGGCGGACGCGATCTCGAGCATCGCGATTGCCTTCGCTTTCTTGTTCTGCGCGAGCAGGACGTTCGCGTAGGTCAGCCAATAGCGACCATCGGCGGGATGCTGCCGCACGAGGGTTCGCACGAGGGCCTCGGCCCGGCCGAACTGGGCGCTGGCGAAGGCGAGGCGAACGAGCGCCTCCTGCCAGTCCACCTTCTCGGGATCGCCGGCGACCGCCTGAAGATAGGCCATTTCGGCGGCGACGAGGTTGCCGGTCTTTTCGAGCGAGTAGCCGAGGAGTCCGAACGTCGTGGCGTCCCGGTCGCCCAGCGCCAGCGATTTGTTGAAACACGGCACGGCCTCCGCATAGCGCTCCTGTCCGTAGTACAGGATGCCGAGATTGTTCCACGCGCGCAGGAAGGTCGGGTAGCGCTGGAGGCCCCGGCGGTAGTGGGTTTCCGCGTCCTCGTTCCGGCCGGCCGCGTAATACGCATTCCCCAGGATGAATTCGAACGCGGGACTCGGCGGCTCCTTCTGACCGACCATTCCTTCAAGGAGCTTCAGCGCCAGGGCCGGGTTCGCGGTCAGCATTCCCGTCAGCTTCCGGTACATCGCATACTCCTCCGCCGTCATCTCGGGCTCGCGATCCTGGAGGAACGAATTCGATTCGTTGACGATCTTCTTCAGGTCGGTCTCCGGCGCCTGCTCGAGATGGTCGGCGCGCAGCTGGTCCCGCAGCAACCGGTCGAACTGGCCCGCGTCGGGGCCGGCGGCAAACGCGCTCGCCGCCAGGACGAAGCCGAGAACTCCGGACGGCACGATTTTCATCGGGACACCTCGAAGGGGGAGGGCGGCGACCACTTCACGGTCACGAGCTGCTCGGCCAGGCAACGCACGGCCTTGCCCTGTTTGATCGCCGGCGTGAACGTCCACGTGTTCTTTACGCTCTCGCTCACGATCCGGTCGAATTCCGGATTGCCCGAGGACTGCAGCAGGCGGACGTTCACCACCTGGCCCTGCCGGTCGACCAGGATGAGAAGCGTCACCCGGAGCAACGGGGCGTTTTGCCGGACCCGCTCCGGGATGCGCGGCTCCTCGCGCACGAGCACCGTGGGCCGCCGGTCCACCTCGCTCCGGAGATACACGCGCTGCAGGTCGACGGCGCTTTCCGCCTTCGGTGCCAGGTCCGGAAAGAGTCGTCCCAACTCGATCGTGCCCGGCGGTGGAATCGCCGAGGCCGGAAAGATGGCCGCCAGTTCCGGCGGAACGACCGCGATTCTGACCGGACTGTCGCCGGGTCCGGCCTCGATGCCGGTCAACGGGACCCGGACCGCCTCCGCCGGTTCGGCGGGCGCGGGCGGCGGCGGCGCCGGCGCTTCGAACAGCAACGGTACCGTCACGAGGTCGGTGATGTCGGCCGCCGGCGCGGGCGGCTGAATCACGTCGAGATGAGCGAGCGCGGAGAAAATTCCGAACGTGAACACGACCCCCGCGACCAGGCCGACCGCCTCCTGCACGAGCCAGGGCGGTGCCGCCAGCGGCCCTTCGGGGGAGATGCGGGGGTTCATGGGGTCGGCCCATCCGCCCGCGCCGTCGCGAACTGCACATGTTCGATGCCCGATCGCTTCGCCTCGGCGTAAACCGCCGCGAACACGCCCAGGCTCGACGCGCGGTCGCCCCGCACGATGATCGCCTGCGACCGGCCGATCGCGGCCTGCTTCAGCAGCGGCGCGACCTGGTCGATCCGGATCTCCTGCCCGTCGAAATAGATGCGGTCGTCCGCCGTGATCGCCACGAGCAGCACATTCTGGGTGCCGGCGAGCGTCCCGCTGACGTCCGGCTTCTGCACTTCGATTCCCGGGTCGTTCACGAACGCACTGCTGATCATGAGGAAGATGACCAGCACCATGATGCAGTCGACCATTGGAACCATGTCGATGTGCATGGTCTCGAATCGTCCCGCTGCGATGTTGCGGCCGATCATGACGACCCGGGGGTTTCGCGTTCGAGGCGGATCAGCATCGCCGAGCATCGCCGGAGAATCCGGTGGGCGAGGAACACCAGCACCAGACCCGGGATCGCGACCGTCAGTCCCGCCTCCGTTGCCACGAGGACCTCGGAGATGCCGCGGGCCAGATTTTCCATCGATTTTTCAGCGGCCGGGCCGCCGAGCGTCTCAAACGTCTTGGTCATCCCGCTGACGGTTCCGAGGAGTCCGAGCAGGGGGGCGGCCGCGATCAGGGCGGTGAGCGAGGTCCGCTCGGATTCGAACTCCTCCTCGAGGTCGAGGCGGAGTCGTTGGAAATCGACGCGCGCCGCTTGCGCCCGCAGCGACCTTGGGCCGCCGATTTGGGCCCGGATTCGGCGCCAGCGAAGGGTCAGGGCGAAAAACAGCCGGAAGGTGCGCGAATACAACACGACGGCCAGGGTCATGATTGCGAGGATCGGCAGTCCTCCCCGCTCGACGAGTTCGCGCAGCTCCTTCATGCGACCGGGGTCGGCGTACCTTCGGGGCGGGCCGTCCGCATGGCTGCGACGTCGAGCGCGGTGATGAGGTCGACGGCGAACCGCTCCAGCGTCGCCAGATTCTTGTGGATCCGATGCGCGAGGAAACCGTGCGCGATCAGCGTCGGGATGGCGACGACCAGTCCGAGTTCCGTCGCGACCAGCACCTCGGAAATGCCGCTCGACAATTTCCCGGCATTGCCGGTGCCGAAGACGGTGATCAGCGCAAACGTCCGGATCATCCCGACCACGGTGCCAAGCAGGCCCATGAGCGGCGATGCCGTGGCAATGACGGCAAGCAGGGGCAGCCGCCGCTCGAAGCGGAGTCGGAGCTCGAGCAGGATCGATTGGAGCGCCTCCTCGCGAGTCGCCTTCGGGTCGCCGCGGTGCTCGAGCCCCGTCGTGAGCAGCCGGGCGGTCCCGCCGTCACGCGATGCGAGCGCGCGTTCGGCGGCGGCCCATTCTCCCGCGGCCACCGCCCGCAGCACGCAGTCCGTCTCCGCCGGCGTTGCGACGCCCATCGACAGCAGGTCGCGAATTTTCTGCCCGACGAGCAGAACGGCCAGCACGCCCGCAGCCAGGATCGCGAACGCCACGGTGCCGCCTTTGCGGACATGCGCCCAGACCGAACCCTTCGTCTCGGCGAGCCGCAGGGCCTTGCCGCCGGAAGCGTCGAGCGGAATCACGCCCGTGGCACCGGCGAAGAAAGCCTCCGCATCGGCGAGCCGCCAGCCGGCGATCGCATGCGTGGTCGGCAGCGAACCGCCCGTGCGGAGACGGACACTGCCATAGGTCCTTCCGGAGTCGGCCCGGAAAAAGGTCTCGGGACCGACAAAGGCGAAGGTTCCCGCGTACAGCTCGTTGTCCCCGGCGAAGAGCGAGCGCCCCGGCGCGACATAGCCGCCGAGCGACTGCTCGGTCTGTGCGAGCAGGAGCCCGGCCGCATCGACGGCGGTGCGGGCGCGGTTTTCGGCGACCGCGGCGTCGAGCGCCGCCAGCATCGATTCGAGCGGCGGAGTGACGAGCTTGGCTTCGCCGGGGGCCAGGCCGTCGCCGGCGGCACGGAGCCCGTCGTGGGCAAGGGTGTTCAGGTACCCGGAGGTTCTCGCCAGGTCGTCGATTTGCCGCACGAGCGCGCGGCGCCGGCTCGCGCTCTGCTCCTGGTCGGTCTCGAGCCGTCGTGTCTCGGCCTGCGCGAGGATGATCCGGTCTTCGAGCGCGCGGAGCTCGCGCAGGAGTGGCGCCTTTTCCTGGGCAATCCGGATCCGCGCCGCGGTGAGCGTGTCGGCGGCCTTGGTCTGCCGCTGCTGAAAATCGCGCGTTTCGCGATGCAGTGTCTCGGCGAACGACTCGGCCGCCCGAATTGGAGTCCCGGCGGCGAGGATCGACAGCGCGACGATGTGAACAGCCGGGATTTTGATCATCGGGACGGGGGTTGCCGGCCGCGCTGGCCGGGGACGAAAACGAAATCCGGATCGGACTTGCCGTCGTAGATTGCGATGAGCTCGCCGATGCGCTTGGCGGCTTCAGGACACGGTGTCCATTTCCAGCCCGACGGGTCGGGGCGGCCGATCCAGGCCGATCCCGTTTGGCGATCAAGTGCGTACGCCTGGGCCAGTCCCCAGTAGATCACCTGCACCGCCCGCGGATTCCGGCCAGGCTCCAGGGCCTGGATTTCCTCGCCGGCCGTGATGCTGCGGTTGAACTGGGCGCACCGGTTGAGGATCTGGACCGTCATCTGCATCCGCTCGGCCAGGTTCAGCTGCGGTTTGGCCAGGGTGCGAAAGGCGTTTTCGAGTCCGGCGGAGAGACGGGGTGGCAGGGACGGGCGAAGCTGGACCAGCTGGGCATCGATCACCTTGAGCCTTTCCTCGGCCTCGCGAAGGTCGTTTTGCGCCGCGTCGGCTTTGGTTCGGAGCCCCTCGATTTCCTCGCGGTCCTTGGCGGTCCGGGCTTTCACGAGATCGCGCTTGTCCTCCTCCAGTGCGGCTCGGTCGCGATTTGCCGCCAGAAGTGATTCCAGCAGCACGCGTTCACTCTTCCACGCCGTCTCGACGCGGGCGGCTTCCATCCGGAGATCGAGCCAACGCTCCGTCGCTCGTTCGACCTCGTCGAGCGGGTCGGGCTCAGTGCGGCTGGTGACAGACGTGGCGATCACGACCACCGCCGCTGCAAACACACGCGCCAGATTCAGGGGTGCATGACAGGATCCGGCCAGGTTACCAAGGCGGCATCTTGCGTTCGCCGCAGCCAGCTGGAGTGGTAATGGATGCGGCGGCTCGAGCGCCTCGACGAGACCGGCAACAGAGAAAGACGCCGCGTATCGCTCGGACTGTCAACGGCAAAGGCCGTGGGAAGGCCCGCGCCCGCGACCGCGGTCGAATCGCGGCGCCGACTGATTTCCTGCATGGACAGCGGCACCGGCTTTTGCTCTCGTCTCCGATTCCAAAGCACGAAATCAGAGCATGCCCATGGCCGCCACTCCTCCTTCCGATTCCAAGTCATCTGGTTCCCCTGAAGGGAACGCCATTCCGGTTTCGCTCGAGGAACGCCTGGCGCAGTTCTGGCAGAAGAACCGCGCCATTGTGCTTGGGTTGTGCGCCCTGGTGTTGCTCGTCATCCTTGGGAAGGGCATCTGGGAGCGTTATACGGCCGGCCAGGAAAACGACGTCGAGGCGGCTTATCAGTCTGCGGTGACGCCGGATGAGCTGCGCGCATTCGTCGCGGCGCATCCCACGCATTCGCTCGCGGCCGTGGCGGAAATTCGCCTGGCGGACGAGGCCTACCAGAAGGGGAATGCGGCCGACGCCCTCGCCGGTTACGAGAAGGCGCAGACAATCCTGAAATCCGGACCGCTGGCGACGCGGGCCCGACTCGGTCATGCGCTGGCGGAAGTCCAGGCTGGCAACCAGAGCCAGGGCGTGTCCGAGCTCATGCAGATCTTCAACGACCCGACGCAGTTCAAGGTGGCGCGGGCCGAGGCCGGTTATCAGCTTTGCAGCCTTGCCGCCCAGGCCAACAACACGGCGGACGTCCAGAAATACGGCGAGCAGCTCATGCAGATCGATCCCCAGAGCCCGTGGGCGCAACGGGCGATGATGCTGCGGGCCACCATGCCGGCTCCTGCCGCTCCGGCGGCTGCGGCGGCTACGGCGCCGGCGAACACCTCCTCCGGCCCGAGCCTGAAGGTGAACATCCCCGGCAAGTAATTCCCGCCGCAATTCCGCTGCCCGACGCCCGCCATCCGGCGGGCGTTTTTGTTTCGCGGGCGCCGCGCCGCGTCGCGATCCGGACTGGGCGCAAGCGGCCCGGCCCACCCGCGCCGGGGACTGCCCGACGCCGATTAGTGTGCCGTGTGCGGCGTGCCGGGAGTAGCGATCAGAAGGCCGATCCGTCGGCCTTCGTTCCGCACAGGCTGACGTCGATGCCGAGCTCGGCCGCCAGCGCCGCCTTCGTGAAGAGCGCGAGATCGGCTTCACGAGCGGACTTGGCGTACGCGACCTGGATGTGGTTCGCCTTGTGCCGCGCCATCATCTGGTCGCGCGTCACGCCATACGTGACCGCATGCATGATCGGCCACTGCACGGTCGTCTCCTTCCAGCGCCGGTCCGTCTCCGCCTGCGGCAGTGCGATGGCCTTGCCGCGGCCGAGATCCATCCGGAGCCTGCCGCCTTCGACAAAGACGCGGCTCCACACGATTTCACCGGGTTTCGCGATGCCGCGGACGGTGCCGCCGCCGAGGCGGAAGTACATCGGCGGCTGGCGCATCGAGTCGGTTCCCTTGTATCCGCCAACATGATGGGCCGGCGGGGCGCTGCCGGAAATCAGGAACACCCAGACGTATTCGTCGGTGGTGCCGCTGCGGTCCTGGTCGCCCCAGCGCAGGTCGTGCAGGGTGTTTTCGACCGGCTGTCCCAGCGCGGCATGCACGCGCTGCGTGAACAGGCCGTCCAGGCCGGCGCACTCGTCGACTTCGTTGAAGTGGGTCAGGGGCTGCCCGGGCCGGATCAGCCGCCCGGCCGCGTTCTTCACCGGCGGCCGGTCGGCATTGTTCAGCAAACCTTCCGCGAGATCGCTGGCGGGCAGCAGGTCCTTCAAGCCCTGCTGGTACTGGATGCCGATCGCGTCGCAGCCGAATTCGTCGGCGATGCGCAGCGCGGCGATGTACATCTTGCACTGCCCCAGCACCTGCTCCTCGGTCAGCTCCGTCGCCTCGTCCTGTCCAAAATGGAAGGTCATGCCTTTCCCTCGCAACCAGTCGTAGGCGTCGCGCGCCTCCCGGTCGGTGACCTGCGTCGCCGCGTAGTAGAGCGCCGACTGCGAAAGCCGCTCCTTGTACACGCCGGTCGGAAACAGGAGTTCGTCCGGAATGATGGCGTTGAACATGCCCATGCAGCCCTCGTCGAACACTCCCATGATGGCCTTCCGGGTCCGCAGTTCGTCGGCGAGGCGCCGCGCGGTTGTCCGCGCCTTGGCCGGAACCGCGGCGCGCGCCAGCGGCTTCACGTGCCGCGTCGCGTGCTTCACCGAGCCGGTCTTCAGCCACGTGGCGAGTCCGTTGACGAAGAACTCGTCGGTGAAGTCCTCGCTCCAGAGCGTCGAGTACCGGACGCCCGCCTTGGTCAGCGAGCCGTTGAGATTGAGCATGCCCACGAGGCCCGGCCACATGCCGCTCCAGTTCGCCACCGTCAGGATCGGGCCGCGGTGCGAGATCAGCCCGTGCAGGATGTGGTGCGAGTACTGCCACACCGCTTCCGCGACAATGAGCGGGGCCTCCGGATCGAGGGTCGCGAACACGGCCATGCCCTCCTTCTGCGAGCCGATGAAGCCGTGCTTCTGGGCGGACTTGTAGGGGTGGGCGCGGACGAGCGTGGCACCGAGCCGCGCGACCGCGGCACCGAGCGCCTTTTCCATCGCGTGCTGCGCGGGCCAGCAGACTTCGTTGGCGGACTGACGGAGGTCGCCGTTGGCGACGAGGAGGATCTTTTGGGCGGACATGGAGGGAAAGGGGCGGCGACCTAGACAAAGTTGTCCGGTGCGTGCCGCAGAGAATGCGCTCGATTTGCCCGCGGTAAAATGGATAGATCCGGCTTTCACATGGAGAAAATTGCCCGACCCGATCCGCGCCGTCTGCTTTCCCAGCAGGTGAGCGGCGGGCGGTACTTTTTCCTCAACCTGGCGCCGGCGTCGGACGGGCCGCTGGTGCTGGCGATGGGCGGACGGGAGCGCTGCAACCCCGACTACCGCATCGCGCGCACGGACTTTCCCTTCTTCGTCCTCGAGTATGTCGAATCCGGCGGGGGCAACGTGCGGCTCGACGGGGCGGAGTTTCCGCTGCGGCCGGGGGTCGTCTTCGCGTATGCCCCGACGACGCGGTACGAGATCCGGACCGATCCACGGGATCCCATGACGAAATACTTCGTCGCGTTCGCGGGCCGGGATGCGCGGTCCCGCCTGCGCCGCTGCGGACCGTCGGTCGGCGAGGCGCGCCAGCTCGCGGCCCATGCGGAGGTGACGAGCGTGTTCGAGGACCTGATCCGCGAAGGCCAGCGCTCCGGCGTGCTCGCGGGCCGGATTTGCCACGCGCTCCTCGAGCTGCTGCTCCTGAAAGTGGAGGACACCGCCACGCTGGCGCCCCAGTCGCGGGAGCCGGCGCGCGAGGCATTCCTGCGCTGCAAGGCGCTGATTGATGCCGAGGCGGAACGGCTCGGGACGCTCGAGCAGATCGCCGCTTCGAGCGGCGTGGAGGCGTCGAGCGTCTGCCGCTGGTTCCGCCGGTATCAGGGCACCAGTCCGTATCAATACCTGATGCGCCGGAAAATGAACCTCGCGGCGGAGCACCTGATCGAGAACGGCGGTTTGGTAAAGGAGGCGGCGCAGCGGGTCGGGTTTGCCGATCCGTACCATTTCTCCCGCGCCTTCAAGGCCGTCCATGGCGTGGCGCCGCGCGACCTGCTGCGGTACCGGTCGACCGCGCCCGTGTCGCCCGGAATGCCGCCGGCGCCGCCGGAGTGAGTCGCCCAGGCGCCGGCGATGGCCAGATTGATGTTCCGGTCGGAACATGGAACTGGCCTGACCGACCCGCGGACGCCGCGTGGAATTCAAACGGGGTACGACGGAGGGGCCAGATCGCCGCGCCCAACGGCGGCCTAAAACAGGACCCCCGCCGCGGGAGCGGCGAGGGTCGGTTTGGGCGGGAAGCAAGAAGGGACTTACTGCTGGGCCTGCGCGCTGACCTTGATGTCCGAGCTCACCTTCGTCACGCCATCGGTGTCGAGGGCGAGGGCGATGGCGCGGCCAACCTGTGCGGCCGACTGGGCCGAGCCGTTGAGCGTCACCTCGCCGTTGTGGGCCTGCACGTCGAGGTTCAGGGAGGCGAGATCACTATCCGCCTGAAGCTTGTTCTTCACCATCGTGATGATCACGGAATCATCCATCGAGCCCGTCGGCGCGCCCGCCGGGAGCTGCCGTGTGCGGATGATGGTGGTCGAGTGATCGAGATCGGACTGGATGTCCTGCGGGGCGAGCCGCCATTCGCTGATCCGGCTGCTGACGTCCGTGCTCGCCGAGGCGACACCCGTGGCAGTGGTCGTCGCGTTGGTGGAGGCCGTCATGCTGGTCGAAGCCGTGCTCGCGGTTTCATTGCTCGCCACCGCCGAGCCGGTCGATTCGGTGCTGGCGGTTTCCGCGCTCGAGGCCGTGTCGCTCGGGGCTGGATTGCTGCTCGCGACCGCGTTGGCGGACGAGGTGTCGGTGCTGCCGGTCGCGGCGGCGCTCGACGACGGTGCCGTCTCGTCATTGCTCGCCACCGCACCGGTCGAGCCGGTCGGGGTCGTCGAACTCGTCTCGTTGCTCGCGACGCCGTTGGCGGAGGTGTCGTTCTCGCTGCTCGTCGCCGCCGACGTGCCCGGGTTCAGGCTCGACGCGGAGCTGGTGTCGTTGCTCGCGACCGCGCCCGTCGATTCCGTGCCGGCGGTGGCTTCATTGCCGGCAACTCCGGTCGACGACGAGGTCGCCGAGCTCGGCGGCGTGCTGCTGATGTTCGACGTGTTCTGGCCCGAGGTTGTCTGGTCGTTGCTCGCGACATTCGTGTTCGAATTCACATTCGAATTCGCATTCGAATTCTGCGTCGCATTCGTGCTGGTGTCGGCGGGCGACATGGCCGCGGCGCCGGACGTGTTGGCGTTCGTCGTGCTCGCGTACGTCGAGCTCGAGTTCGCCGGTGACGGCGCATTCGAAGCCGTCCCGTTGTTGTTGAAATTGCTGTTGCTCTCGGTGGCGCTCGTCGACGGCGAGCTGCTGCTCGTGCCGGTGCTGTAAGCGCCGTTCATTCCCGTCGAATTGCTCGTCGTGTTGTTGTTGTTGTAGCTGTTCGACGTCGCGGAGGTGCTCGACGGGTAGGACGGCGTCGCGCTGCTCGCACCGGCGTTGCTGTTGCTGTTCGCGTTGTAGTTGGCGTTCGCGTTGATGTTCGCGTTGTAGTTGTTCGTAGTGTCGTTCGCGTTGCTGGACGCGTTGGTGTTGCTGTTCGCGTTGCTCGAATACGCGCCGTTGGTGCTGGCGGGCTGCTCGGTCGTGGACGTCGTGTCGTTGTACATGCCCGTCGTCGTGGCGGTGGTCGTATCGGTGGAGGATCGCGTGCCGTGGCTGCATCCACTGAGCACCAGCCCGAGGGCGATGGGAAACAGGATTGATTTGTTCATAGGCGGATTGTGTTGCGCCGGCGACTGACCGCGCGGTGTTGGTTCGGTTCGCGTCCGCCGGCCGATCCCGCCGGCCGAAAATCCGGCACGAAATCCTCGGATGCGCGCAGCCGTTTTCCGCACGTCCGGAGGACGTTAGGGATGTTTGGTCCGTGGGATCACGCGCTCGCGTTTCATCGACCGGGGTATCCAACCCGTGCCAATTTTCGGACGTGCTTTTTCGCGTTGGCCCGGCCGGGCGGAGGAAACCTTGCAGGACGCGCGGTTTTGCCATCGGCGTCATGCATTCCGCATGACGCGGACGCCGCGCGGCGGAGCGCAGCGACACGGCGCGGCGCGCTTCGCGGCTGGAGTTGCCGTGCCATCGGCTGCCGCGTCTTCGTCGCTGCGCGGCGTCCGGGCGGGGAACGAAAAAACCGCGAAGCGCGGTGCGCCTCGCGGTTCCTCCCGCCGATCAGGACGGCGGTGCCGGAAGATGACTTCCGGAATTACTGGTTGGTCTTGGCGTCCTTGTTCAGCCGGATCTTCGAAGTGACCTTCGTCACGCCCTCGGTGTCGAGCGCGAGCGCGATCGCACGACCGACCTGTTCGGCGGAGTCCGCCTTGCCCTTCAGGGTGACTTCCCCGTGACGGTCCGCGCTGACCCGGAACTTCAGGGCCGAGATATCGCTGTCCGCTTCGAGCCGGCCCTTCACGAGGCTTTCGATCACGGACTTGTCCGTGCTGCCGGTGGCCGTGCCCGGCTGGTTGTCCTTCGTGCGGACGATGTTCTTGTTGGCGTCGAGGTCACCCTGGATGTCGGCGGAATTGAGCTTCCACTCCGTCATCCGCGCCGTGGTGGCCACGTTGCTGGCGGCATTGCCAAGGGCGTTCTCCGCCGAGTTCCCCGCGTTGCGGAGGCTGTCGGCGGTGTTCGACGCGGCGGTGTTGAGGGAATCGGTGGCGGCCGCGCTGCTGGTCTGCGTGGAGGCGGTTGCCGTGTAATCGGCATTCGGGGTCGAATCGCTCGCGGCCGTATTCGAACTCTTGGTCGAACGATTGCAGCCGGCGAGGACGAGCGCGGCGACGGCGAGAATGGACAAGGTTGAGGTTTTCATAGGGTTGATGGGATTGCCGGGCGACTGACCGCAGACCGGCCCGCAGGTTCGCCGCTGTGGGGGTAGCTGTTTGCCCCGGGGGACGCGGCAGCCACCCTCCCGACGGCCCTGATCGGCTGGCATCTACGGATGCCAAGCCGGCCCCAGCGCCTCGAGCCCGCGACTGCCGGCGGCCGCGACTCGGGTTGAACCGCTGCAGGCGGGCGACGTGGCGGGCAGCATTGCTGCCGCGGCCTTCAAGTCCGCGACGAAAGCGTCGATCGCCGTGTCGCGGTCGTCGGCGTGCATCCGCAGGATGGCCGACGGATGAATCGTTGCCACGCACCCGCCGGCGTCGCCCGTTGCACGCGACCGCCGAAAAATCTCCGTGGCTGCGAGGGAGGTATTCGTGGCTGCGAGCGTGAGCGAGTGGCCCGGTCTGGAGCGGTTTACCTCGATTTGTGCCGACCGGTAGGCCGCGAAGCGCCCTCCGTCTCTTCCACCGTAGCCTCGCGCGAAGGCAGATGCGCCCGCGCGAAGGAGGTCCCTTCCGCGCCATGGTTCGATGTAGGGCGGGTTCGGCCTCCTTCGCCAGAGGCTACGGCGGCCAGGCCTGACCCCGCCGCGGCTGGGAGCGCAGTCCCAGCCCCACCACCTGAGGCGTCGCCACGAACCGGCTACAGCCCGAGCTCCTGTCGAACGTACTTCACCGGCGGGCTGCCAAACGAGGTCACGGTATCGTTGTACCGCTTCAGGTTGAAGGCGGCCCCCTCCTTCTTCTCGGCCGCCGCGCGCATGTCGTCATGCTCGATCGCACCGACGAAGTAGGTCGAGAGCTGGGTCGAGCTCTGGCAGGCGCGGCGCCATTTACCGAGCGCTTCGCCCTCTTCCTGGAAGCCCTGCTTCATCATGAGGTCGAGCGCCTGCTGCTCGGTCATGTCGCCACCCTGGATCTTCTGGTCGAGGATCGCGTTGATGATCGCCCGCAATCGCATCTTCAACTGCTCCATCCGGACCTCGGGTCCGCCGTAGCCGGCCTGGGCCATCATCTGCTCGGCGTACACCGCCCAGCCTTCGACAAACGAACCGCTCCACCAGATGGCGCGCACGAGGGTGGGCGCATGGAACTGATTGGAATGGGCCAGTTGCACGTAGTGCCCGGGCATGGCCTCGTGCACGGTCAGGTCGCGCAGCATGTAGTCGTTGTATTCGCGGAAGAACGAGAGCTTGCGCGCGGGGTTCCAGTCGGCCGGCGTCGGTGAAACCTTGAAGAAGGTCTTCTCGTTCGGCTCGAGCGCGCCCGGGGGATCGCAGTACGCGATCGCCACGCCGCGTTGAAACTCCGGGAGCACGATGACCTGCAGGGGCGTGTCGGGCAGCGTGATCAAATCGTGGCTGCGCACGAAGGCGGTCGCCTCCGCCACCACGTCCTTGACGCGCGAGACGACCGTCGCGTCGTCCGCGTGCTTCTGCGCCAGATGATCCAGCACGGCGCGGATGACCGCCGGACGATCGGCGACCTCGGCGGCGGTGGCGTGGGGAAAGTAGGCCTGGTACAGCGGCCGGGCGGTCGCGTACATCTGATCCGTCGTCGTGACCAGCTCGCGTTCGGCGCGGCCGAGGATCTCCCCGGGGGAGAGGTTCGAATCCAGCGTCAGCCGGAGTTTCTTCCGAAACAGCTCCGGCCCCAGTCGGAAGCTGCCGGTGGCGTGGGGCAGGACCTGCTCGAGCCACGCCTTGTAGCCCGTGAGCGCCGCGATGGCTTTGGCCTGCGCGGGGGCGAGTTCCGCCTTCAGCGCGGGAGCCTGCGCGAGGAGTGGATCGAGGCCGGTCCGCACCAGTTCGATCGCCCCCGCCGTCTGCTGGATCGCCGTCTCGGTGTGAATCCGTGGCGGGTTGCGAAGGTTCGCCTCGATCTGGGCCACGACGCGCGGAATCTCGTCCAGCCGCCGGGCGGCGTTGTGCAGCCGTGTTTCGGGCGGCGCGAAGTCGCGCGCGACGAACGCGTAGATGCTGTCGGCGAGACTCGGCATGTACGACAAGGGATTCCAGGCCCACGACCTCTCCTCGGTCAGGTCGAAGAGCTGGGCCTGCAGTTGCACGCGCAGGATCTGCGCATCAATCCGGTTGGCGCCGGTCAGGTCGGCGAAATCGATCTGTGCGAGTTCGCCGAGTTCCTTTTGCAGCGTCGCCACGGTGGCGGCGCGAGCGTCGGGGCCGAAGTCGCTCAACCGGCCGTCGAACCGATGATCGCCCAGGGCGGTGGCGGCTTCGGGGTTGGTGCGAAGGTAATCTTCGATGCAGACGTGGGCGAGGTGTTCAAAGGCGGTGTCGGCGGGGGTCGCCGATACCGCGAGGGGAGCGAGCAGCAGGGCGCCAAGCGCCAGGCGGCTCAGACCGGGGTAGGTGCGCATGGCGCGACCGTGTCCGCCCGGTGCGGCGTGGACAACTGGAAACGGACCGGTCGCGTCCGGCCCGCGGGGTCACTGGTGCTGCGGCACCGATGCGTCGCCCCGGCCGGGGATCGCGGCCGCCACCGCGTTCGCGGCGGCCGGCACGGCTTTCCGCCGGGCGGCGGCGCGGCTGCGCTCCGTGATGATCCGCAGGACCTCCAGCACGGCCAGCGGCACGAAAATCCAAAGGACCTGGGGAGGAAACACCTTCCGCGCGAGCGCCTGATGGTAGGCGACCAAGGGGGCCGCCACGTAGGCGAGGCGGTGCAGATTCTTCCAGTTCTTCCCGCCGAGCCAGCGGACAAAGACGTGCAGGCTCGTGACGGCGAGGACCAGCAGGATCGCGAGCGCGATCAGGCCGACCAACTGAAACGGTTTCGTCACCGCCGTGTGCAGGATCGAGGGAATCGCTTTCGGATCCGTACCACCCTCGTAGATCAGGTGCGTTGCGAAATGGAGCAGCGCGTACACCGCCGCGCTCACGCCCACCAGCCGGCGATGGCGGTTCAGCGCCTGCACGACGGGCGATTTGGGAAACAGCACCCGCAGCGGCGTGAAGCTCAGCACGGTGACGAGGAGGATGCAGGCGACAAAGCCCAGGTGGTGCAGGATGAATTTCAGCGGGTCCGCCAGGGCGCTCGGATCCTGTCGCACAAAGAACGGCCACGCCGGCCACAGCCCCGGCAGCACAATCGCGATCCACGCCACGATCTTCGAACGGATGAGTTTTGCCAGGAGCGTCACGGGAAAGTGAGGTGAAGCCCGCTGTCCGAGCGGGCTGATCTGGTTGAGTCGAACGCGCGGGGGACGCCGCGTTCCACCTGGTCTGCCCTCAGAAGTATTTCCTCAGGTCCATGCCCTTGTACATGGCGGCCACCTGCTTCTCGTAGCCGTTGAACATCAGCGTGGGTTGATGGCTCCCGAAAAATCCGCCGGCGCCGATCACGCGCTCGCTCGCCTGCGACCAGCGCGGATGATCGACGTGGGGATTCACGTTCGCATAAAAACCGTACTCGTCGGGCGCCATCACGTACCACGTGTTCCGCGGCTGCCGGCTGACGAACTCGATTTTCACGAGCGACTTGGCGCCCTTGAACCCGTATTTCCAGGGCGTGACCAGCCGGAGGGGCGCGCCATTCTGGTTCGGGATCGCGCGGCCGTAGATGCCGGTCGCGATGAACGCGAGTTCGTTCCGGGCCTCGTCCATGCGCAGGCCCTCGAGGTATGGCCAGTCCAGAATGTCGCTCCGCTGGCCGGGAATGTCGTTCGGATCGAAGACCGTCGTGAACTGGATGAATTTGGCGTCCGCCGTCGGATCAGCCAGGGTCACCAGTTTCGCGAGCGGAAATCCGTCCCACGGAATCACCATCGACCAGGCCTCGACACAGCGAAACCGGTAGACCCGCTGCTCGATCCCTCCGATCTTCCGGATGAGGTCATTGACCTCGAGCTTCATCGGGTTGCGGCAGAGTCCGCCGATTTCGACGGTCCACGGTTCCGTCTTCCAACCGTCGTTGGCGTTGGGCTTCGGATCCGCCTTCCCGGTCCCGAACTCGTAGAAATTATTGTAGCTCGTGATCAGCTCGTAGGCCGTCGGCTTCAGCGCCGGGTCGTGGTACTCCGGGTTCGCGTGGTCGGGAAAACCGAACGTCGCGGCACGGAGCGAGGGCGGGACGAGGGCCGCGCCGGCGGCGCCGAGCGCGAGTCGCTTCAGAAAATCGCGGCGGGGCGAATCTTCGGTGCGGGGCCGCAGCCGGTAATCATGTTCCGGGGTCGCGGCGTTTTCAGGCAGTTGCCAATCCTTGGGCGAGCGAATGTGCATGTGGGAATCCTCGCGGTGGGCCCCCCGACCATGATCGCGGCGCCCGCCAACGCAAGTGAGAGCTCCGCCCCCGGCGTTTATTCCCCGACGGGTCAAACCCGCGTCAGGTGGAACCCGGTCCAGGTGGAACCCGATGTCCACAGCGGGTTCTTCCACGCACCACTCCGTTGCCTCCTGGATTCCCCCGCGCACCACTCATTACCTCGGGGCCCACCCAGGCAACGCGCTGAGGAAAGCGCGTTCCACCCATCTCCTTGTGGGCGCGGTGACCTCACCGCGCCGGAACATGCGTGTCCTGCGCCTCGCGGGGTGAGGTCACCCCGCCTATCATCAGAATGTTTCCGCCGTTCCGCGCGCGCCTCACCAACTCGCGCGGAGGCCGCCGAAGATGAACCGAGGCGTGCCGAGATTGAACAAGCCGTCGGCGCTGCGGGCTGTTTCCACTCGCGCGTTGCCGATGTTCTCGAGGTTCACGAACACCTCAAATCGCTTGCCCACCGGCCGGCTGATACCGAGGTCCACCACCACCGCCTCACCCAGCCGCAGCGTGTTCTCGTCGTCGTCCCATTGCCGTCCAAGCCAGCGCAGGCGCGGCGTGAACGTCACGCTCCCCGGCGCCTGCCACGTTGCCGTCACGGTCGCGCTGTGCCGGGGCACCTCCGCGAGTTGTTTGCCCACCAAGGCCGGCGCCACGCGCGCGGCGCGGACGGTCGCGTCGTCGTAAAGGAAATTCGCGGTGAGCGAGAGCGTCGTCGTCGGTGCCCACGTGGCCGAGAGTTCGGCGCCCTGCACGCGCGTCCGGTCGAGGTTCAGCCGCTGCCGCCCGATGCCGCCGGCGGGCAGCGTCCCGAACAGGGGGAACGTCCCCGGCCCACGCGCAACGGTCACGTTTGCCACTTCGTTGCGCAGATCGTCGGCGAACAGCGTCGCGCCAAGCGTCAGCCACGGCCGTTTCGACTGGGTGACCGGCCGGCCGCGGTTGTCCGTCGTCGGGCTGGCCGCTCGCATGAGCGTCCAGTCGGCGCCGACTTCGCCGCTGGTCACGTGCTCCGTCTTCAGGTCCGCGTTCGCCTCGGTCACGTTCGCCCCCTGCCGGAAGGGTCGGTACAGCTCGTTGAGCGTGGGCTCGCGGAAGGCCTGCTGCGCGTTCGCATGCACGCGCCATCCTGGCGCCGGCGTCCATCCCATCCCCACGCTCGGGCTCAGCTCGGTACCCGTGCGCGTCGGATACCGGTCGTTGCGGGTCAGCGCGCCCGTCGCAAGCACCGACTCCCGTCGGCGGCCATTGCGGTTCGCCCACTCATCGGCGCGCAGGCCCACGGTCAGCCGGAGGGCCGTTCCCAGCGGCTGTTCGTGCAGGGCGTACGCCCCGGCCACGACCTGCGAGCCGCCGGCCACCCGCAGGCGGGTGTACGCGCCGTTCACATACGCATAGTCCTCGCGCGTCTCCCCCTGCACGGTGCGGACGTCCCCGCCGACGCTCGTCTGGCCGCCGTCTGCGTGCGTCCAGGCGGCGGTCACACCGGCGCCGAACGCCGTCGCGGGTACGGCGAACTGGTTGCTCGCCGGCGTCTCGGCCGTCCGGCTCGCGTTCACGGAACTGAAGGTGCTGGCGTACGACTGTTCCTGCGCGTACGCGGTCGCCGTCCACGCGAGCGCGTCCGATGGCTGCCCGGCCGCCTGCACCGACGCGAATTTTTCGCGCGTGCCGTTCCGTTGGTAGGGCGTCCCGTTCCCGCGTTGTTCGTCGAAACTGCGCACGGTCGCCGTCAGCCCCGCGTTGGGGCCGAGCGCCTGGTTCCAGCGGATGATCGCGGACTCGTGGCGGCTCCACGCCGGTGTGTCGATCGGGCCGCGTCGTTCCGGCGCCACGAGCAGCACGCCGTTGGTCGCGAAGTCCTCCCCCAGGAGCTGCAGGGTGCCGGGGCCCGCGGGGCTCACGATATCGGTGGACAGACCATGCGTGCCGAAATCACCGGCCGTGGCCGTAAATTGCGCCGCGCGCCGGGCCGTCGCCGGCAGCGCGCCCGGTGTCGGCCCGGTTGGCGAGGGTTCGGCGACTGGGGTTGCGGTGAAGAGCTGGATCACCCCGGCCAGCGCGGCGTTGCCCCACGCGGAAGCGCCGCCGCCGGGCAGGATCTCAACCCGCCCGACCGCATCGCGCGGAATCTGATTCCACGCCACCCACCCACCGAACGGGTCGTTCAGCGGCACGCCATCCAGCAGCACAAGCGAGCGGCTCGCGCCGTTCGGGCCCAGGCCGCGCAGCGAGACGCCCTGCGTCGTCGGATTGGCCGTCAGGCTGTCGTTCCGCCGAAAGAGCGTGAAGCTCGGGATCGCACGCAGCGCGTCGTCCACCGTGATCGTGGGGGCGCTGCGTACCGTCGAGGCCGTCAAAATCTTCAATGTCGCGGGCACGCGTGCCACCGGCTGCGGCGTGCGCGTCGCGGTGACGACCATCGGTTCGAGCCGCCGCGGCGAATCGCCCGCAACCGTCTGGCCGCGCGCGTATCCCCAGCCCGCGATCGAAAGCAACAGGATCAGGGCCGGCCAACGGCGTCGGCTTATCGAGGGAAGGGGGGACATGTCGGCAGGAAGAAAGCCTGAAATCCTGGAATGGCAGCCACATGACCCGAATTGCCCTCCGGCGCTGCCGGGTGGCCGTGTCGCGCGCCGCGGCCCGATGGCCGCGACGCCAATCCGTCCCCGCGGCCGGCGGACATCGCGATCACCCGGGTCCCGGGGCGATGCGCGTCGCAGAACGGTTCGAATTCACAGCAATCGCCGGACCTCTTATTCCCCGCGTTCCGCTTTCACCTGTTCGGGCGTCACGTGCGGTGCGCTGGGTGCGAAGTTTGCCCGGAGATAATTGATCACGCTGGCGATGTCGGCGTCGGAATACGCGCTGCCGAAGGGCGGCATCACGTTCTCGTAATGTTCGCGGTTTGCCGGGAGCACGGCGGCCGGTCCCTTCAGCAGCACCTGGATGAGTGTGCCCGCGTCACCCGCGACCACTTTGCTGCCGACGAGCGGTGGCTGCATGTTGGCCACGCCGCTGCCACTTGGCATGTGGCAGGCCGCACAGACCGTCGCGTAGATCCGGCCGCCGGGCGTGTTCGCGTCGATTGGCGGGTAGGTCTGCGGAGCGGTTGCCGCGGCCTGGAGGGTCGCGCGCCCCGCCGGGGCGGACTCCCCGGTGTAGATGATCCGCCATACGCGGCCGCGCTCCGTTTCGCTGACGTAGAGCGAGCCGTCCGGTCCCACGGCGACGCCGCTCGGCCGGTAGCGTGCATCGTTCGTGTTGGTGAAATAGTCGCTCCCGGCGAACCCGTCGGCGAAGGTTTCGTACGCGCGGGTCGGCCTGCCTTGCGCATCGAACGGCACGTACACGATCTTGTAGCCGGCCTGCGGGCGCGGCGCGCGGTTCCAGGAACCGTGGAAGGCAATGAACATCCCGCCGCGATACTTCGCGGGAAACTGCGTGCCGCTGGCGTAGCACATCTGGAGCGGGGCCCAATGCGCGGGGAACGCGATCACCGGCTTGTCGTACGCCGGGTTGTTGTCCCGCTTTCGGTTGTCGCCGCCGAACTCCGGCGCGACCATCCGCGCCTGCTTGATCGGATCCCAGTAGGTGTACGGCCAGCCGAGGTTAACGCCGGGTCGCAGCACATGCATTTCCTCGGCGACGCGTTCGGCATTATCGAGCGCATCGTAGTCCTGCGGATCGACCGTGTTCAACTGGTCGCGGCCCATCATCACCATGAAGAACAGGTGGGAGACGGGGTTCCACGCGATCGACAGCGAGTGCCGGTGTCCCGTCGAGTAATGGTATCCGTCGGCAAGGGTCTGGTTCTGTTTGTTCGGATCGAACCGCCAGTACCCGCCGTGCGTCTTCAGGAACTCCGTTGCATCCATTCCTTTCGCGCCGAGCTGCCGGTCGGGCTTGCTGTAGACGTTGAAAGGTGAACCGACCTCGACGAGCAGCCGGCCCTCGCCGTCGAAGGCGAAAGCCTTGGCATTGTGCTGATGTCCGTCCGGGAGTCCCGTCACGATGGTCTCCGGTTCGCCGGTCGGGACGAGTTGGCCCGGGGTGTACTTGTAGCGGTAGACACCCGTGGTCGTGGAATAATACAGCCAGCCATCGTGGAGCGCGATGCCCGTGCCGTTGCCGGTGCCGAAATGCTTGATCTCGTCGGCGCGACCGTCGCCGTTCGTGTCGCGCAGCGCGTAGATGCCCTCGCGGCTCGACTTCACATAGATGTCGCCATTGGGCGCGACCGTGATGAAGCGCAGCGCCTCGCGGGGGGCGGTGACGTGATCGGCGACCACGAGGGCGCGGAATCCCGGCGGGAGTGTCAGACCGCCGTCGTCGGCGTCCGGTGCAGGGAGGGCGGCGCGCGCAAAGGTCGCGAATCCGAGGGCTACGACCAGGGCGGAGGTGGGCCGCCAGCGGGTGGTGAGGGGAGAAAGCATGGGGCCACAACGTGCGCAACCACCACGCTGGCGCAAGGTCCGGCGGCGCAGCGGGCTGCGATATGACACAGCGCCGGTCCCATTGGCGGGGTCGGCCCGTGGCAAATTGCCATTTCCCCGCGATTTAATGCTGGGCATCCGCGCCCGGTTTTGTGATGGGTGGCGTCCGCGCAAAGGCGCGGGTCACATATGCCAATTTGGGAATACAAGGTCATCACCAGCGGAAAAGGCGGCTTCGCCACGCCGGCACTCCTGGAAAAATACCTCAACGATCTCGGCCGCGAGGAATGGGAGATCATCGAGTTTCGCAACCAACCGGACAACGCTCTCGCCTTCACCGGCCTCGCCCGGCGATCGACGCAGCGGGACTGGACGCTCGAGGATGCGGCGGCGGCCGCGGCGAAGGCCGAAGCGGACAAGCTGCGGGCGGAGTTCGAGGCCAAGTTCAAGGCCGGCACCGGCAACGCCCCTGCGGCGGCCGACGAGTCCTCCAGCTTCATCGAGGAGAAGCTGGCCACCGATGACGGGTTCCGGAAACCGATCGACACGTCGCACGACGCCGATGCGGAGGAGGACGAGAAGGACGACGACGATTGGGACAAGCTCACGGCGGCCGAGGAAGACGAACTGCCGACGTTCTTCGACGCGATCAAACCCCACATGCGCCGCAACCAGCGCGGTCCGGGCATGTCCGTCGGCGTCGATTACCTCGCCAAGAAGTGGGGCCAGTCGGAGGACGATCTGAAGGGTGCGCTCGTCGAGTGCGGGTTCGCCGTCCCGGACGACGAGGATGCCAAGCCCGAGTACCTCGAGTTCGAGGGCGACCTGTATTGGGTGAATATCAACCGCCGCGGCGAACTCTGGATCAACACCAAGGAAAAGCCGCGTCCGGTCTTCCGCGCCGTCAAGGGCCAGAAGGTCGCGGTCGAGGAAGAGGCCAAGCCGGAAGGCGGCCGCAAGGATGGCCGCCATCGCAAGGGCGATGAAGGGCACAAGCAGGCGGAAGCCGCTGCGCCCGCCGCCGAGGGAGCCCCGGCCGGAGCCGAGGACGCTGCCGAGGCGGCGACCGCCGAAGCGGGTGCCGCGGGCGAGACTGCCGGCCAGCCGGCGGAAACCGCGGCAGCATCATCGGCGGTGCCGGAAGGCCCCGGCCTGTTGAAGAAGATCCGCCCGCACATGCGCCGCAATCGGCGGGGCCCGGGCGGTTCGGGCAGCGTGAGTTTCCTGTCGCGGGCGCTGAAGTGCCGCGACGCCGATCTGGTGAACGCCTTCAAGACGCTGGGCTTGGTCGTTCCCGGTTCCTCGAACGAGAAGCCGACGAATGTCGAGATCGGGAACGAGGTCTGGTGGATCAACCTCGATTCGCGCGGCGGAATCTGGATCAACGGCCGGGACAAGAAGCCCGGTGAGACGGTGAATGCGCCGGGCACCGAACCGGCCGCCGCTGGAGCGGATAACGCCGCGACGGGTGAAGGCACGACCTCACCCGAAACCGCCCCGACGACGTCGGCGGATTCCGCACCCGTGCCGACGGGTTCCGAAGCCGCGGCTCCCGCGATGGATGCGGTCCCGGCACCCGCGGTCGTTCCGACCGCCGCTTCGGAAGCAGCCGCGGCGGCGGCACCAGTTGCCGTCGTCGGTGGCGAATCGCTGTTTGCACTCACGCGCCCGCTCTTGAAGGAGAGCAGGTCGGGGACGGCCGCGAAGCTCGAGCGCTTGGCCGAGTCGCTCGGGAAATCCCCCGAGTCCCTGGTCGAGCAATTGGTCGGCGCCGGTCTCGCCGTGCCCGAGAAGCCGCGCGAGAAGCCGGTGTTCGCGGAACATGCCGGCGAGCTGTTTTGGTTGAGCCGGAACGCCCGGGGCGAGCTGTGGCTCAATGCGAAGCCGTCCAAGTCAGCCGGCAAGGAGGACGAGGAGAACGCAGCGACCGGCGGCGAACCGACCGGCTCCACGGCCTCTCCTTTCCCCGCCGAATCCAATGCGCCCGAGTCGGAGTCCGTGGCCGTATCCGCTTCGACCGCCGATGGGGCCGAGTCGGTGCCGTCCGGGTCGGAAGCGACGCCGGAAGGTACCGAGCCTGCGGGCACGACCGAAGGCGAATCGACCGAGAAAAAGCCGCGCCGCCCGCGCTCGCGCAAAAAGGCGGAATGATCGACCCGCGCGCGATTGCGCGCGCGGGAGTAGTTGGTAGTTGGAAATTGGTAGTTGGTGGTTCGTGGCGGTGTCGTTTCCGTAGGGCAGGGTCCCGTCATGCTTCGCGGAGGAGCAAGGCTCGGCCGGGGAGGGCCGAGCGTGAGGCGGGGCTCCGGCATGTGGCTGCGACCTATCCTCCGTAGAATGCGGAGGAGCAGCGTGAGCGAGTACCTGATCGCCTGCCCGTAACTGCGAGCGCCAGCGAGCGGAGGTTTGAGCCCGCTCAGCTCTGACTGGTCCCGTGGCTGCGAGCGCCAGCGAGTGGAGCCTTGGCCCGCTCAGCTCCGACTGATCCCGTGGCTGCGAGCGCCAGCGAGCGGCGGTTTGGCACACTCAACTCCGAACGGTCCCATGGCAGCGGCGAGCGTGTCCACCTGAGCTTCAGCGAAGGCGGAACGGGTAGGGCAAAAGCTGAGGTGATCCGCGCAAGCATTTTTTAGGCGGCCGAAGGCACGGCGAAGGGTGATTGGTGAAGGTCGAGAGCGGCGAGATAACGGCTTTCGTCATAGGGGACGTTATCGTGCCAGCAGCGCCAGAG
>DASZYH010000106.1:0-39721 GCA_035545515.1 Opitutaceae bacterium | reverse complement strand
GCCGTGGTGGCCTGCATCCATGGCGCGATGGATGGGTTCGAGCGTCGCACGGGCGTGAAAATGGATCGGGCGGCGGTCGGCGGCGGAAAAATGCTCCGGCCGGCCTTCCTCTTCGCCGCGGCGCGGTGCGCGGTCGATGACGGCGCCGCTGTCGGGATTGGCGACGAGACTTACCGCCGCCTCCTCCACGCCGCCGCCGGACTCGAGACGCTCCATACCGCCTCGCTGGTCCATGACGACATCATTGATCGCGCGGAGGTGCGGCGTGGGAAGCCGACGATCAGCGCCCGGCTCGGCAATCATGCCGCGATCGCGACCGGCGACCTCCTGTTTGGCGTCTCCGGCGAACTCTGTGCCGCCGTGGGCAACCCCGCCGTCACCCGGATTTTTGCGGAGGCGGCGTCGAACCTGGCGGCGGGGCAGATTCGCGAGATGAATTTCGACGGCCAGGCAACGCCGGCGGCGCAGCGCTTGGACTATCTTGCGATTGCGGGTTTGAAAACCGCCGCGCTCTACGAGTGTGCGTGTCGTGCGGCGTGCCAGGTGGCGGGCCGCCCGGGGCTCGCGGCACGCTGGGGGACGTTTGGCCGCGAGTTCGGCCTGGCGTTCCAAATTTCGGACGACCTGATCGATCTCGGGGTGGGGGCCGAAGCGGGAAAACCGATCCTCCAGGACCTGCGGAATCGGAAGCCCAACCTCGCCGTCATTCTCGCGCTCGGCGACCCGCGCGTCCGGCGTTCGTTCGGGCAATTGTGGGGCGACGCGTCAGCGGTCGACCTCGAGGAACTCGGCGGTTTTGTCCGCGAATCAGAAGGCCCGCGCCGCGCCGCGGCGCTGGCGCTCGATCACCTTCGCGCCTGTGATGAGCACCTGGAGCCGGATCGGGCGAGTCCGCACGCTGCGTTCCTGGTCGATCTGGTTGAGGCGATGCGGGGCCGGCTGGTTGAGGTCGGCGAGGGGTGAGAGAGGGGGAGGAAGTTGGGAATTCGCAATTGCGAATTGGTAATTGGGAGTTGGTGATTCGAGTTCAAGCGTTGGTCGTTTGGAGCGACCGCAGGAGGCGAAGAGCGCGGGAGGGACGCTCAATACGGACCTGCAGTACCAATTACTAAGTGCTAACTACATATTACCAACTCCGGTCGGCTCGCTCTCGCTCCTCCTTCGCCGGGCCTACGGAGGACAGGTCGCCGCTACCGGACTCAGGGTGCCCTGGGCGTGTGCTCCTTGACGTATTGGTTCAGACTCTTCGCCAGCGAGACGAAATCGGAGGGGATCATCAGCACGGTCGTGCTGTTATTCTCGGCGCCGACCTCGGTGACCATCTGCATGCGCCGCAATTCCACGGCGACCGGATTGTTCGCCATCTGTTCGGCCGCCTCGCCCAGCTTTTGCGACGCCTCGAGCTCCGCCTCGGCCTTGATGATGCGGGCGCGCTTTTCGCGGATCGCCTCGGCCTGCATCGCCATCACCTGCTGCATCGCCTCGGGCAGCTCGACGTCCTTCATCTCGAACCGTTCGATCTCCACGCCCCAGGGGTGCGTCGCGCCGACGATGCTCTCGCGCAGAAGATCGTTGATCCGGTCCCGCTCCTGCAGCACCTCGTCGAGATCGTGCCGGCCGATGATGTTGCGCAGACTCGTCAGCGCGAGCTGGTACACGGCCTCGCGCGCATCCGTCACCGCGATCACCGACTTGGGGGCGTCGGTGACATGATACCAGAGCACGGCGTTCACCTTGATGGTGACGCTGTCGCGCGTGATCGTCTCCTGCTGCTCGGCCGAGACGGTCCGCGTGCGGACGTCAATGGTCACCGACCGGTCAATCCCGAGGGGGATGATCCAGTAAATGCCCGGTCCCTTGAGCCCGATATAGCGTCCGAGTCGGAACACGACCCCGCGCTGATATTCCTGGGCAACGCGAATGCCGGAAAGAACGAAGAACGCGACGACACCGAGCACAACGAGTCCGATCATGGTGGGAGTGGGATATGGTCGTCGTGATGTCGTTATGACGCGGCACGCGCAAGGCTCCGGTTGGTGCGACGGTCGGACGGCGGAAGGCGGAGGGCGGATTGCGGATTGTGACCGGCCAGTGCGGGTGGACTTCCGATTGCGGGCTCCTCGTTCGACCTGGCACCACCCCACACCCCTTCATCATCCGGATACCGGGCGGCAGTTTCGGAAATTTCCCTAGGCGGAGGAAATTGCGACGACGGATGGAATCGATGTTCTTCCCCGGTTTCATGCCGACCTTTCCCATTGCCGCACCACCGTCATCGATTTTTGCCGGACCGGGTGAGATGGCGACGCGGATGCGAGAGTTCGACTGGGCCTCCTCGCCGCTGGGCGAGCCGGCGCGGTGGCCGGCGGCGTTTGCGTCGGCGGTCGGCATCGTGATCTCGGCGCGATTCCCGATGGCGATTTATTGGGGCGAGGAGGGCTGGCTGTTCTACAACGACGCCTGGCGGCCCATCCTCGGGGACAAGCATCCCTGGGCACTCGGCAAGGCCGCCCGCGATGTCTGGCCGGAGATCTGGGACGAGATTGCGCCTGGCTTCGACACCGTCCGGCGCGCGGGCGAAGCAACGTGGAGCGGCGACAGTCTGTTGCCGATGCAACGCTTCGGCTACACCGAGGAGTGCTACTTCGACTACACCTTCAATCCGATCCGCGGGGTGGACGGCAAGGTGGAGGGAATTCTGAACGTGGTGCAGGAGACGACGGAGCGGGTTCTCAGCGGGCGTCGCACGGAATTCCTCCGCGAACTTTCCGCCCGAACCGCCGCGGCCCGGTCGGAGGTCGCCGCGGGGGAGGCGGCGATTGCCGCCTTCGCCACCGATCCGGCTGATTTCCCGTTCACGCTGCTCTATCTGATCGACGCGCCGAACCGGATGGCGCGGCTGGTCGCCGCCGACGGCGTGGACCCGTCCAGCGCGGCGCATCCGCGCGAGATCGGGCTGGCGGACGAGTCCGCGGCGTGGCCGCTCGGGGAGGCGGTGCGCGCGGGAAAAACGGTGTTGGTCGACGCGCTCGGGCGCCGTTTTGGCGCGGCGTTCCGCAGCCCCTGGCCGGAGCCGGTGACGCGCGCACTGGTCGTGCCCATTGTGGGTGCGGCGCAGGAAGGGCACTCGGCCGTGCTCGTCGCCGGGGTGAATCCGCGGCGTTCGCTCGACAGCGACTACCGACGGCTGCTGGAACTCACGGGATCGCAGCTGGCGACCGGCATCGCCACCGCCAACTCCTATGCGAGCGAACGCCGGCGCGCCGAGCAACTCGCGGAAATCGACCGGGCCAAGACCGTCTTCTTCAGCAACGTCAGCCACGAGTTTCGGACGCCGCTGACGCTCATGCTCGGGCCGCTGGAGGAGGAACTGCGGGAGCGCGGCGGTAGCAGCGCCCGACTCGACCTGGCCTACCGCAACAGCCTGCGTCTGCTGAAACTCGTCAACACACTGCTCGATTTTTCGCGGATCGAGGCGGGGCGAATGGACGCCGAGTTCGAACCGGTCGACCTGGCGTCGTGGACGGCGGAACTGGCCAGCCTCTTCCGCTCGGCGACGGACAAGGCCGGCCTGCGCCTGATCGTGGACTGCCCGCCGCTGCCGGAATCCGTCTACGTGAACCGGGAAATGTGGGAGAAGATCGTCTTCAATTTCATCAGCAACGCCTTCAAGTTCACGTTCGAAGGCGAGATCGAAGTCGGCCTCCATCCGGCGCCCCCGCACCACGTGAAACTCGTCGTCCGCGACACCGGTGTTGGCATCCCGGCGGACGAATTGCCGCGGATCTTCGAGCGGTTTCACCGCGTGCGCCACGCCCGGTCCCGTTCGTACGAGGGGACGGGCATCGGGCTGGCGCTCGTGCAGGAGTTGGTGCGGTTGCACGGCGGATCGGTCGAGGTCACGAGCGTCGAGGGACGGGGTTCGACCTTCACCGCCACGATTCCCCGGGGCATGGCGCACCTGCCGCCGGAGCGGATCCACGCGTCGCGCCGATCCGGCGCCGGATCCACGAGCGCCACGGCGTATGTCGAGGAGGCGGTCCACTGGCTGCCGCACCCGATCGATGCCGCAGCCGCCGGCAGCCCCCCGGCGTTGGAGCTGCCGCCCGGCGAGCGGCCGTCGCGGCATCGTGGGGCCCGCCTCCTGCTGGCGGATGACAACCGCGACATGCGCGAATACGTGCACCGTCTCCTCGCCGACCGCGGGTTCCTCGTGACGTCGGTCGCGGATGGGGACGAGGCGGTCGCCGCCGCGCTCAAGGAACCTCCGGCCCTCGTGGTCAGCGACGTGATGATGCCGGGGCGCGACGGGTTTGGCGTGCTGCACGCGCTGCGGGCGGAGGTTTCGACCCGGACGGTTCCCGTCATCCTGCTTTCGGCGCGAGCGGGCGAAGAGGCCCGGATCGGCGGGATCGAGGCTGGCGCGGACGACTATCTGGTGAAACCGTTCTCCGCGCGCGAACTCCTGGCGCGGGTCGAAACGCACCTGGAACTTTCGCGGCTGCGGAAGGAAAGCGCCGCCGCGATCGAGCAGGAGCGCCGCCGCCTGCATGCCCTGCTGATGGAAGCGCCCGCCTTGATCGTCGTCCTGCGCGGCCCGCAGCACGTGGTGGAACTCGCGAACGAGCACTGGGGGCGCAGCATCGGGCGTCCCGACGTCGGCGCGCTGGTCGGGAAGCCGCTGCTGGAGGTCGTGCCCGAGCTTCGCAGCCAGGGTTTTCTGGAGGTGCTCGATCGCGTCTACGCGACGGGCGAGGCCTTTCACGGACTGGAGTCGCGGGTCGTCATCCGGCCGCCGGGCGCGGCTGGGCCGACGGAGGTGTTCGTAAATTTCGTGTACCAGCCGATGCGAAATCCCGCCGGCGAGGTCGACGGCATCCTCGTGCACGCCGTTGATGTCACGGAGCAGGTCCGGTCACGGCGGGAGGTCGAGCAGCTCGCGGCGGGGCTCCGGGAGGCGAACGGGCTGCTGGAGGACCGGGCGGCGCATCTCGAGACCCTCGTGCACCAACGCACGACGAAACTGCGCGACACGATCGCGGAGCTGGAGGCCTTTTCCTACAGCATCGCGCACGATCTCCGCGCGCCGCTGCGCTCGCTCCAGGGATTCTCCGACGTGCTGCTCTCCGAATACGCCCCGCAACTGCCGGCCGAGGCGCAGGGATTCCTTGGCCGGATTGGCTCCTCCGCCGGCCGGATGGACAAGCTGATCCAGGACGTCCTGAGCTACAGCCGGATCGTCCGCGGCGAATTGTCGTTCGAAACGGTCGACCTGGACCGGTTGGTGCGCGAAATCGTCGAAACCTATCCGTCGTTCGCGCCGGACAAGATCGAGATCGTGATCCCGGCGGCGCTGCCGCGCGTTTCGGGCAACGAGGCGATGTTCACGCAAATCTTCTCCAATCTCATCGGCAACGCGCAGAAGTTCGTGGCGGCCGGCGTGAAGCCTCGCGTGGAGATCACCTGTTCCGTGGCCGGCGGCCATGCGCGGATCGCCGTGCGCGACAACGGTGTCGGCATTGCGCCGGAGCAGCATCAGCGGATTTTCGAGATGTTCCAGCAGCTCGACAAGAGCTACGGAGGCACGGGCATCGGTCTCGCCATCGTCAAGAAGGCGGTCGAGCGGATGGGCGGGCGGATCGGCGTCGAGTCGCAGCCGGGCGAGGGGGCGTTGTTCTGGATCGAGGTGGCCGCGGCTTGAGGCCCGGAAGCCGTCCTTCAGCCAGTCCGAACGACCATCGGCCGGGAAACCCTCGCCGCGGCTGGCCCTGCGACCGGGCTTGAGGCCTTGGCCGATTCCGGGAAGCGTGGCGGCGCATGATCCCGGCGAAACAGAACGGACCCGGCTCCGTGCGGGTGGTCGAGGCGAACCTCTCGTTGACCGCGCACCAGGAGGCGGTGGTGGCGATGATCGATGCGTACGCGCGCGACCCGCTGGGTGACGGCGCCCCGCTGGACGACGACGTGAAGGCGCGGCTTGTTGCCGGTTTGCGCGCGCATCCGACCACGATCGTCTTTCTGGCGTTTGAGGCCGACGAGCCGGTCGGCGTGGCGGTCTGCTTTCTCGGCTTCTCCACGTTCGCCGCCCGTCCGCTGATCAACATTCACGACTTCGCGGTGATCCCCTCGCACCGTGGACGCGGCATCAGCCGGCAGCTCCTGGGCGCGATCGAGGCCAAGGCGCGGGCGATCGGCTGCTGCAAACTCACCCTGGAGGTCCTCGAAAACAACCGCCGCGCGCGGCACGTCTACGAAACCTTCGGGTTCACCCGGTATCAGCTCCAACCCGAAGCCGGCGGCGCGTTGTTCCTCTCCAAGCCGCTGTAGCTGAAGCGGAAAGAACTGCGCTACCGCCGCGGGAGTTGATCCGGGGTGGTTGGCGACGGCAGACCCGGGAGCGTGGCGGGTTCCCGCGGTGGTCGTTTACCTGTGTGACAAACGGGGTGCTCGAACGCGGGCGCAGGGCTGGTACCCAGCCGTTGCCCAATGCCACGAGCGCAAACCCTTTCCTCCGGTCCCTCCAACCGGGAGCGCCGCCCACCCCTTGTCGTGGCGATCGCCGCGCGCGACCGCGCCCGGTTCATCGACCGCGACGTCGCCGATCGGTGGAAGGCCGCCTACTGGGCGACTCCCGGCGACCTCCGGGGCGCCGGCTGGCGCCGGATGCTCGAGCGCGAGAATCCGGAAATCCTCGTCACCGGCTGGATGACCCCTCCGCTGGCGCCGGAGTGGCTGGCGTCGCCCGACTGCCGGCTGCGTTACGTCTGCCACATCGGCGGCACGGTCCGACAACTGGTGCCGCGGGAGTTCGTGGCGCGCGGCGGTCTGGTGAGCAACTGGGGGCCGTCGGTCGCGCCCCAGGTCGCAGAACACGCACTGCTGCTGGCGCTCGCCGCCCTGCGCCGCCTGCCGCGTTGGCGGCCGTTTCTCGACCAACCGGAAGGGCGCCGCCGGATCGAAGCGCTCGAGACCCGCACGTTGTTCGGCTGTCGCGTCGGCCTGCACGGTTTCGGCGCGGTTGCCCGCGCGCTCTGCGCGCTGGTCCGGCCGTTCGGAGTCACCGTTTCCGCCTACACGACCGGCGTCGCCCCGGCCGAGATGCGGGCGGCCGGAGTCGCGCCCTGCCGCACGCTCGGCGAGCTCTTTGCCCGCAGCGACGTCCTCTTCGAATGCGAGGCGCTCACGCCCGCGACCGATGAAATCGTCGACGCGGCCGTCCTGGGCCGGCTTCCCGCCGGAGCGGTGTTCGTGAACGTCGGACGCGGACGGATCGTCCGCGAGACGGACCTGATCCGCGTGGCGCGGGCGCGCCGCCTGCGCGTGGCGCTGGACGTCGTCGCGGACGAGCCGATGCCCCGGGACGCGGCGTTGCTGCGTTCGCCGGACATCGTGGTTTCGCCGCACATCGCCGGACCGACGGCCGACCAGTATTTTGCCTGCGGCCGATTCGCCGCGGACAACATCCGGCGCTACCTCACGGGGCGCGAACCGCAGGCCCGCGTGACGCCGGCCATCTACGATCGCTCGACCTGACCGGTCGCACCCGCCTTCCGCCTCCGGCCGGCGGTTTTCCGCCTCCCGCGCTGACCGGCGGGCCCGGATCCCACCTTTGACTGCCTAACTACACCCACATGAACCTCGAACTGCTCCCCAGCGCCACGGCGCGCCGCGTCCTCATCGCGTGCGTGCTGGCGGCCTCCGCCCACGCCCAGAGCGTCGGCAATCCTCCCGCGACGAACGGCGACCAGCCGATCCAGCTCTCCGCGTTTGAAGTTTCGACCTCCGCCGACCGCGGGTATCGCGCCGGCAACTCCGTCTCGGCCACCCGGGTCAACACTCCGATCAAGGACCTGCCGTTCGCGATCAACGCGTTCACGTCGCAGTTCATCACCGATATCGGCGCGACAGACCTCTTCGACATCGTGCGCTACGCCCCCGGCGTGACGAGCAACGGGCTCGAGTTCACCGGCGGCAACGCGGTGTACAACATCCGCGGGTTCAACCAGACCCCCGAGCGCAACGGCTTCGTCGGCACGCCCTACGTCGACCCGGTCAACATCGAGCGCGTCGAGGTCGTGAAGGGCCCGGCGGCGGTGCTCTACGGACAGGTTGGGCCGGGCGGCACCGTCAACTACATCACCAAGCGCGCGACCGAGCATCGGTTCGATGCGGTCACGCTCTCGGGCGGATCGTACGACTTTGCGCGGGTGCAGCTCGACTCGAACCAGCCGATCGTGCCCGGTCGCGTCCTCGCGCGATTCAACGGCGCCTGGGAAAACGGCCTCCAGAACATCGATCCCACGGGCAACACCTCGTCGCAGACCTTTGTGGCCGACCCGACGGTGACGCTGAAGCTGAACGACCGGGTGACGCTGATCAGCGACTACGAGTACTTCCACCGGCGCGAGAACGCCCCCGTGTACATGAAGGCGCCCCTCGACGTGGGGGGACTCTCGAGCAAGATCGACAGCAGCGACCTCGGGTTCGGCCCCGAGTTTCCCGGCCCCGCCTCCTGGAATTACGCGAGCCGGAACGACTGGCGCAAATCGACATTTCAGTCCCTCAACGAGGAACTCGACATCACGCTCTCGCCCGAGTGGACGGCCCGGGCGAACTACTCCTGGAACCAGACCGAGGTGATCCACAAACTGACCGGCATCGGGAGCGTGAACCTCGTTGCGCCGGCCGGCATGACACCCGGGGCGTTCGCGGCCGCCGTCGACGCGGATCCGAGCCTCTGGAGCACCGCCGCGAGCGCGACCCTTTCGCGCCGGGCGCGGCTGGAGGATTCCCCCGGCCAGGGCAACGCGTACCAGGTCGAGGTGGCCGGCGACCTGCACACGTCGATCGGCGAGATCAAGCCCCTGCTCGGCGCGTACTACCGCTCGAACACGAGCGAGGACGTCCAGCGGCAGATCGGCGGCAGCTCAGCGTCCGCGCCGGCGTCCGGCTCGAAGACCCCGCCGTTTCCCGCCTGGAATCTCTTCGATCCGTCCACGATCGACTACAACACCGACTTCAACCCGGACGCGCTGCCGACGGTCTCGCGAACCCAGAATGTCGGGCGCAACGGGGCGGTGTATGCCGTGGTCAACGGCAGCTTTCTCGACGACCGGCTGATCGCCGTCGCGGGCTTGCGGGTGAACAAGGCCCGGGCGTTGTCGAACAACCTGCTGAAGGGCATCTACAACATCGGCGAGAACTCGCCGACCGACACGGCGCCGCAATTCGGCCTCGGCTACAAGGTACGCCGCGACCTGCTGCTCTACGCCTCCTACTCCGAGGGATTCGTCGTGAACAACTCGTCGCTCGAGGTGCTCAACGTCCCGACCGGCCCGGCGCGTCCGACCACCTCGCGCGGCTATGACGTTGGCGTGAAGACCGATTTCCTCGATGGGCGGATTTCGTCGACCCTCTCGGCCTACCAGATCGAGCAGTTCGACAACATCCAATCGTTCAATGTGTTCCTGCCCAACGGCACCACCGCGATCACGACGACGCAGGGCGCCGTCAACCGGAGCCGCGGCGTGGAGGGCGAGATCACGTTTTCGCCGACCGACGAACTGCAAATCTATGCCAGCGCGTCGATCGACGACGTGCGGGTGACGAGCGTGCCCGACCCGGCGCTGAACATCTACCTGAACAGCCACCCGGAGGGGACGGTGCGGACGCTGGCGAACCTGTGGGCGCGGTACAACTTGACCGGCCGGCTGAAAGGGGCGTGGCTCGGCGGCGGCCTCAACTACACTGGCCGCAAGGCCCAGCGCTTGAACAACCCCTATCTCTTCCTCCCGGCGTACACCCTGTACGACGTGACCGCGGGCTACGACTGGAAGTCGCGCGGCACGCAATACAGCGCGACGCTCGCGCTGAAGAACCTGACGAACGAGGAGTACTTCCCGGCGGACCAGGAACGCGGCCTCCCGCTGCGGCTCGTGGCATCCGTCACGGCGCGCTTCTGACGCGGACTCGCCGCCCATGCTGACGTCCTTCGATTACGCCGTCCTCGGATTCTATCTGCTGCTGCTGGTCGGGGTGGGGGTGTACTTCCATCGCGCCGGCCGGAACAGCAGCGAGTATTTCCGGGGCGGCGGGCGGATGTCGTGGTGGATGGTCGGCTGCTCGGGGTTCATGGGCGCGTTCAGCGCGTGGACCTTCACGGGCGGGGCGAGCCTGGCCTACAGCTTCGGGCTGTTCGTGCTCGCGATGTACCTGACCAACGCGATCGGGTTCTTCGTCAACTGGGTGTACTTCGCGCGGCTCTTCCGGCGCACGCGGGTGATCACCGCGCTCGAGGCGGTGCGACTCCGGCTCGGGCCGGTGAACGAGCAGGTCTTCACCTGGCTCTCGGTCCCGTTCCAGGTCCTGCAGGCGGGAATCTGGCTGTACGGTCTCGCGGTGTTCTGCACGCCGGTCTTCGGTTTCAGCGTGCAGACGACGCTGCTCGTCGGCGGGCTGGTGGTCGTGTTCCTGGCGACGGCCGGCGGCGCCTGGGCGGTGGTGGCGGGCGATTTCATCCAGGCGCTGGTGCTCGTGCCGATCACGCTGGTCGCGGCCTATTCGGCGGTGCGGTATGTCGGCGGCCCCGCGGCGTTCCTCCATCACATCCCGGCATCGCACTGGCGGCTCGACGCGCCCGAGGCCGGCCTCGGCATCTGGTACCTCATCGCGGTCGCGCTGGAGAAGCTCTCGAACCTGAACGGGCTCAACTACGCCTCGCGTTACCTCAACGTCCGCGACGGCCGCGACGCCCGGAAGGCGGCGGCGCTGACGACGGTGCTGTTCGTCTTCGGTTCGTTCGTCTGGTTCATTCCGCCGCTGGCCGCCCGGATCAGCGGCCTGCCGCTTGGCCATTTCGAAGGCATCCACAACCCGGCGGACATGTCGTTCGTGGTGATCGCCGCCCGCTGCCTCCCGGCCGGGTTGATGGGGCTGCTCGTGACCGGCATCGTGTCGTCGACCGTCTCGGCGATGGACACCGGGCTGAACCGCAACGCCGGAATTTTCGTGCGCAGCTTCTACCTCCCCGTCGTGCGGCCGCAGGCCACCGAGAGCGAACTGGTGGTCGTGGGCCGGATGACGACGGCGGGATTTGGCGTGCTCGCGATTGCGACGGGGCTGCTCTACGCCTCGTGGGCGAACAAGGACGTGTTTCACCTGATGATGAGCTTCAGCTCGCTCGTGGCCACGCCCTACGCGGTCCCGCTGGTCTGGTGCGTGCTCCTCAAACGGTCGCCCGACTGGGCGGCGTGGTCGACGCTCGCCGTCTGTCTGGCCGCGGGTGTCACCGTCAACCTTCTCCCGCCGCTGCCCGCGGGCGCCGCCGGCTGGCCGCACTGGCTCGCCGGCCTGTGGACGTGGGCGAGGTCCGACAACGGCAGCTACGTCGCCGTGACCGTCTCGGCGTGCGTGCTCGGGTCGCTGTGGTACCTCGGCGCCGCGTGGCTGTGCCCGCCGCGGCTGTCGCCTGCGCGCCAGCAGGAATCGGCCGAGTTTTTCCGGCGCGTGGCGACGCCGATCGCGGACGAGGAGCGTCCGACGCTGGACATCGGCCGGCATCGCGGGATCGCCCGGATGTGCCTGGTCTACGCCGGCTTCCTCGTGGTTCTCGCCGTGCTGACGCGCTCGTGGAAGGGCGCCGGCGGCCTGCTGTTCTGCGCGGCGTTCCTCGCGGCCGTGTCGGTCGGCATCGAGTTCGCGCTCCGCCGGTCGGCCGGGCGTGACGCGTAGGCACGACTCCTTTCCCATGAAACCCCGACTCCGGATCCTCTTCGTTGCATTGCTGCTGGCCTGCGGGCTCGCGGGCGCGCCGTCGGCGCTGGCCGATTCGCTCAACCACTTCATCACCGCGCGCGGCGACAAGCTGTGGGACGGCGACCGCGAATTTCGTTACGTGTCGATCAACCTGCCGGACGCGCTCCAGATCATCTGCGAGGCGCCGTTCGACGGCGATTTCGGCGCGACGCGGTTCCGGCTCCCGGACGAGTATGAGCTGCGCGACGGGATCGAGACGGTGCGGCAGCTCGGCGGGCGGGTGGTGCGCGCGTTCGTCATCACGTGTCATCGCGGGTACGACCCGCGGTTCATGTTCGACACCGCGCCGGATCCGGTGCGCGGCAACGAGCAGGCGCTGCTGGTCCTGGACAAGCTCCTGCAGATCTGCCGCGAGAAGGGCGTGCGGGTATACCTGCCGCTCGTGGCGGCCAACAGCCCCGCGATTCGCGGCGATGTGACGACCTATGGACCGGATTTCTGGGTGATCGGCAGCCCGGCCAATCGCCGGTTCAAGTCGATGGTGGCGCAACTCCTGAACCGGACCAACCGGTTCACCGGGATCCGCTATGCCGACGACACGGCGATCTTCGGCTGGGAGACCGGCAACGAACTCCAGATCGGCGACAACCCGGAGCGCAAACGCTGGCTGCACGACCTGGCGGCGTATGTGCGCTCGCTCGACCCGCATCACCTGATCATCGACGGGCGCAACCATCCCGGCGACGTCTACGGCAAATACGACGAGTTCTTCGCCGATCCAAACATCAGCCTGCTGTCGTACCACACCTATCATCCGCTGCCGGGCAAGGACGTGCTCGAATCGCAGCGGATCATGCGCGCCTACACCCGCGGCCGGAAGCCGATGATCGTGGGCGAAATCGCGATGACGACCCCGGTGCCGGTGCTGAAGGCGCTGCTCGACGAGATCATCGCGGACGGCACGGTGGGCGCGAATTTCTGGGCGAACCGGTTTCACAACCGCGACGGCGGTTTCTACAAGCACTCGGATCGCGGCTCGCTGTACGAGGACCTCGATTGGCCGGGGTTCGCGCCGGGGCGCACGCATGCGGACCAGGTGACGCACGAGGCCCAGCTCGAGGACGTCCTCGCGGACCGGGCCTATCGGATCCAGAATCTTTCCCGGCCGGCGCTGCCGGTGCCAGGTCCGGCGACGCTGCTTCCGATCGGGGATCCCGGGCACATCTCCTGGCAGGGATCGACGGGGGCGCGGGCCTACGATGTCGATCGGGCGACGACGGCGTCCGGACCGTGGCGGATCGTCGGGCACGACATCCAGGACAATCTCGCGGCGTACGCGCCGTTGTACTGCGACGACGGGGCGGAACCAGGGGCCGCGTACTATTACCGGGTCATCGCGAAGAACGAGTCGGGCAGCGCGGCGCCATCGCGGGCCATCGGTCCGGTCGCCGTGCATGAGCGGTGGCTGGTGGATGAGTTGGAGGACGCGGCGAAACTGGGCGGCGGGACGAGCAATGCGGCGCCGCTCACGCGGTACGCGCCCGATCGCTACTGCGGCGAACGCTCGCTGTTCGGCTTTGCGGATCCGACGAAGCCGCTGGTCCTCGAGTACAAGGTCAGGGGCGGCATCGATCATGCGACATTCTGGGTGTACCACGTCCGGCACGATCCGACGTTCACGATGTCCGACGACGGGGTGCATTTCGTCGCGGTGCCGGCGAGCGTCGCGAGTTTCGCGAATGGACAGCGCCGGCTGTATTCGGTGGAGGGACCGGCGGTCGCCGGGACGATCCTGCGCGCGACATTTCCGCCGGAACCCGGAGGCGCGGCCGCCGTCGGCCGGGTCGAAATCGCGTACGACCGCGGTGGCCAGAAGGCGCCGTAGCGAGCGTCCCGGTCTCCGCCACGCGTCGGCCCACTCACATTCGCCGCTGCGACGAGGGGTGGGCAAGGGGGGTGATTGCGGGCGGCGCGGTTGGGTTTCAGCGTTTCTCGATGCGTAGGCTTACTCACGTTTGCCGCCACGAGGGAGCCATCGAAAATCCGATTACTTTTGGCGCGCGCGCAGCGCTGCAAGCTCGGCGTCGGTGAACAGGAGGTTGACCGGCGGAGCGACGAGCGGGCGCCATGGACGGAGCAGCGTCATCAGGCCGGGCTGGTCGGGCGATTGGAAGCCAAGCCGGGCGTAGTGCCGGCTCAGGCGGGCGAGGCCGGCGGCGATCTCCGCCTCGCTGGCGCCGCGGCCGCATTGGAACTCGAGCCCGACGAACTCGAGCGGACACGGATTCACCAGCGCAACGCCGCCCGGCGGAAGATGCCGGTTGATGATATCAGCGGTGACCGACAGCCCGATCCGCCGGCCCGGCGTCACGATCTCGATGCGGGCGAGCACGAGAAATTCCGGGCGCAGCTCGGGGTGCCGTTCCATGAGCCAGCCTGCTGGTCGGTCCGAATCCAGGTCCCACGCGGTGGTGATCGGACCGTGGATGTCCGCGTGCAGGTCGGCCGGGAGCCGCTCGCCGGGAAAATATCGCGGGCGAAACACGGCGAAATGAACGGCCCCGATTGGAAGGGGCGGCGTGGCGGTGTCGGGATGGGCCGGTGCGAGCAGGACGGTCACGCGGCTCTCCTGCAGCACGCATCCGTGGCGGGCGGCCAATTCGCCGCGATAGGTCTCCTCGCAGATGACCGTGCACGCCCGCCCGACCGCTTTGCCTGCTTCAGACATGGAGACGCCAACCTGCGGGCTGGTCGCCCCGCTGCCGACTCAAATCGCGCAATCCGACCGGTGCAGATTCGGCACGAGAACGGGCGTGCGCCGCGAAATCCGGGCTAAGGCAGCCGGAAGGTTGGAGAGTTGAAAATTGGAACGTTCGAAAACGCGAAACCGGCCGGCGCTGCTTCGTCGAGGAAGGGTAGGGCGGCCAGTCCCTTGGCCGCCGTTCGACGAATGAGATTCGGCGAGACCGAGGCGCGGAAGGAACTCCGCGCCCTACCAATGGACGTTGGTAGAGCCGAACCGCGGCGAAGGAGAAGGCCGAGACTCCCGTGATCTAATCGATGGTCACGAAGTAGTCCGTCACGGTGAAGGATCCTTCGCCGTTGGTGCGGAACACCTCGGTGCCGAACTCGACGCTGGTGAGCTGCTTGTCCGGTGTCATCCGACCCTGCGCGACGAGGTAGTCGATGAAGGCCTTGGCATCGATGTCCCAGGAGGAGGAAGGGACGGTGCGCACGAAGGAGAAAACCTTCCAGCCGATGTCGCCGACGTTGAGCCGCCATTCGGCCCCGCCGACGGTAACGGTCGCGACGTATTTTCCGAGCGGGCCGGCGCCACCCCGGGCATCCAGCCAGATCATCAGTTCGTCCGTCGGTTGCTTGTTCTTGTCGGGATGGACGCCGGCGGCGTGAAACCAAAGGTCGTAGGCGACGTTCTGCACACCGGGGTTGGCAATCTCCACGGATGCTCCGGTCAGGACATGACGCAGCGTGGAGACGGTGCGCGGGAGCCGGTGATCCGATGACCAGAGGTCCCAGTGCCAGCCGGTGATGACGCTGGGGTAGGCTTTCACGCCATGGGGGGCGGAGCCGACCGGCCAGTCGTAGCGCACCCGCCACGACAGTTTCGGGCCAGCGTGGATGTCATCGATCACCTGCCAGCCGGTGGGCGAGGACTTCTTTCCCCAGACATTGTTGTTCAGGAGGTAGCCGCCGGCGTCGTAGGACGCGCCCTCTTTCACGGCTGGCACCTCCGCCCGCAGCACACCGATCGCAGCCAGGAACAGGAGCAAACGGCCGACCCGCGGGATCACGATGCGCATGGCCTGATTGAACGCTAAATCTAGGCTCGCGCAAGCCGGAACGGCCGTCGGAAGCCCGCGATTCAGTCGACCGGCACGTGGTACACCTCGCACAACGCCGTGCCGCTCCCGCCGTCGGCGGCCGAAAGATGCACGGTGTAGTTGCCCGGCGGGAGGCGATAGAGCCGGGCGATGTCGGCGCTGCCGGATCCGAGCGGAAAAGCGCCCACCCGGTTTGCCGCCTCGGCGACGGAAGGCACGCCGCCGTCCGGGGTGGCGACGGGCGGCAGTTCGAGGCCGTCGACGTTGGTCAGCTTCAGGGCGGGATTCGCCAGGGGATCGGTCACTCCGAACCGCGTGAGCGATGGACCGACCGCGCGGACAAGGACGAGCAGGTGCGAGGCACCCGGCGTGACCACGAAGCCGCAGAGAACGAACGACTGCGCGCCGCCGAGACGGACGCGGGTGGAAACGTTCACCAGGCGTTCGCCGCTCTGGACCGCGAGCGTCACATTCTCACTCGCGAGAAAGAAACCGCCGACGTTGGAAACCGCGTGGTAGCTTCCGGTGTCGACCCACGAGGCGGACGCAAATTGGAGGACGTCGGAATCGGCAAAGGGGACGCCGTTGCGGTACCACCGGATCGTGCCCGGGACGGAGCTGGGTGGGGGAAGGAAACGGACCTGGGTTCCGCAGATGACGTTGCACGGTGGCAGCGGCGGCAGCGCGACGAGGGTGGGCACCGCCACCTGAAGTTGAACCGTGGCCGTCTGCGTGGACGTGGAGCGGGGAAACTGCGCCGATAGGGTGCTCGCGCACAGGAGGAGACCGGCAACATACATTGGCTTCATAGGCGTCGGAGGTTGTTCAATTCCATTCGGCGTGGGACGCCACGGCACGGGCGGTCTCGGCCGTGGCTGCTGGAGTCACGCATGGGCCACGCGTTGGAGGACGGAGATCAATTCGGCGGACTGGATCGGCTTGCCGAGGTAATCGTCCATCCCTGCGGCGACGCAGCGTTCGCGATCACCCTGCATTGTGTTGGCGGTGAGCGCGACGATCCACGGCCGCGGGCCGGGAGGCGGCTCGGCGCGGATCAGACGGGTGGCCTCCAGTCCGTCGAGCTCCGGCATCTGGACGTCCATCAGGACCACGTCGTACGGCTGGCGCCGCAGTGCCGCGATCACCTCGTGCCCGCTGGCCGCGGTGTCCGCCCGGCAGCCGAGGCGCGCGAGCATGTGGAGCGCGACCTTCTGGTTCACGGGATTGTCCTCGGCGAGGAGGATGCGCCATGGGGGAAGGGTGACGGTTTCCGGTGCCGGCGCCGGTGGCGTGGCAGGCGCGGCGGGCGTGCCCGGGCTGGCCACCGCGGTCGCCACTGCCTTCAGGAGTTGCGCGGGTTTGGCGGGTTTGCCGACGATCGCGGAAAAGACCTCCGCCTCCGCGGGCGCGAACTGCCGGCCAATCGACGAAAGCAGCACCAGCGGCAGACTCGAGCGATGCGGGCGTTGTCGGATCGCACGCGCCAGCATCAGACCGTCCATCGCCGGCATCTGCATGTCCAGGATCGCCAGGTCGAACGGCTCGGACGACTCCAGCCGGGCCAGGGCCGCGGCCGCGGTTTCCTCCACGACGGGCGCCATGCCCCACTTGTGAGCGAGGGTCGTGAGGATGCGGCGGCTGGTGGCGTTGTCGTCCACGACCAGGAGCCGGCGGCCCCGAAGATCGACCGTGGCGAACGGCGGGTCCGAACCCACCGAGTCCGGCAGCCACTCGATCCGCACGGTGAAGAAGAACGTGGAGCCGCGTCCCGGTTCGCTCTGCACCCACATCCGGCCGCCCATGATCTCCGCGAGGCGCTTGCAGATGGCGAGGCCAAGGCCGGTGCCTCCGTATTTCCGGGTGGTGGACGCGTCGACCTGACTGAACGACTTGAACAACCGGTCCTGCGCCTCCGGCGGAATGCCGATGCCGGTGTCCCGGAAGGAGAACAGGAGCTCGGGGGCGTCGCGGCGCGCGCCCAGCGGGCGAACGGTGATTTCCACCTCGCCGCGTTCGGTGAATTTGACGGCGTTGCCGACGAGGTTGACGAGGATCTGCCGTACGCGGGTGATGTCGCCCCGGACGCGACCCGGCGTGCCGGGGGCGATCTCGTACAGCAGGTCGAGGTTGCGACGGGTCGCCTGGGCGGCGAACAGGTCCACGGTGCTCTCCACGCACTCGCGCACGCTGAACGGCTCGCATTCCAGGTCCATCCGCCCGGATTCGATCTTCGAGAAATCGAGAATGTCGTTGATCAGCAACAGGAGGGTTTCCCCGCTCTGCCGCACAATCTCGGCGTATTCGCGCTGCTGCGGCGCGAGCGCCGTGTCGAGCAGCAGGGACGTCATTCCGATGACGCCGTTCATCGGCGTGCGGATCTCGTGGCTCATCGTCGCGAGAAACTGGCTCTTCGCCACGTTGGCCTGTTCCGCCTTGGACGCGGCCTCCTCGGCGCGTTCGATCGTGGCGGCCAGCTTCGCGTTGAGATCCTCGGCCGCGTAGCGGGCTCGCTGCTGGTCGGTGATGTCCACGAGCACGCCGAACCACGCCCGGATGCCGTCGAGTCGCCGGGGCTCCGACGAACGCGCACTGATCCAGCGAATGGTGCCATCCGGCAGCGTGATGCGGAACGTCTCCGTCCATGGGGTGCCGGATTGCACGACCCGGGCGATGCCGGCCCGCACGGCGGCGCGATCGTCGGGGTGCACATAGTCGAGGAGCACGGCCGGACGCGCGAGCGCCTCGGCGGGATCGCGGCCGAACAGCGTGCGGTAGCCGGCGCTCAGGAAAGCGAACGACGAGCGGCCGTCGGCGGCCACCTCATACTGGAAGATCACGCCCGGCGCCTGGGCTGCCAGTTCCGCGAGGCGTTGCTCGTTCGCGACCAGCTTCTGCTCGGCGAGCTTCCGTTCGGTGATGTCGCTCTGGATGCCCATGAATCCGGTGAGGGTGCCGTCCGGTTCGCGGAGCGGCTGGACCTCGATGGACACCCAGTACGAGCGGCCGGACTTCGCGTAGTTCAGGATCTCGACGGCGAAACTGGACTTCTGTTCCAGCGCGTCGTGCATCTTCGCGACGGTGGCGGGATCGGTGCCGGTGCCTTGGAGCACCGTGCCGGGCTTTCGGCCGCGGACCTCCTCAAAGGCGTACCCGGTGAGCCGGGTGAAACCGTCGTTCACCCACACGACCTTTCCCTCCGCATCGGTAATGACGACCCCGTTGACCGTGCGACTGGCGACGACGGCGAGTTGGCGGGCCTGGGCTTCGCTCGCGCGAAGACTGGCGGTCATCTGTTCCGCCAGGGCGAGGGCGCGGGAGCGGCTGCGGCCGAGGAGGAGGACGAGACCGGAGAGCAACGAGGTGACGATGACGCCACCGATTCCGACGAGCAGGGGAGCGCGCCGATCAACGCTCGCGTCGAACTTCGGGGTCGTCGTCATGGCGAGGGTCCATTCCTGCCCGCCGACGGTGATCGATTTGACCTGGCTGAACCGGCGGCCACCGAGGAGCCGGGGCCCGGCCGCGTCACCTGCGGCGACGAGCACGCCGTCGGCGTCGAGCAGGAGGTTCGCGCGGCTGGGCCGAGTGCCCTCGAACACCTCGACGTCAAGCAGTCCCTCCGTGTCGCTCAACACGCCGGCAAAGACCTCGTCGATCACGATCGGGGCGTAAACCAGCCCGACGAGCGCGGCTTCGCGAGCGGCGGGGGTTGGCGGCATGATTCCGCCGCGATAGACCGGAAGCAGGTAGAGGAAACCAGGCCGGTGGCGCAGGTCCTGGACCAGCACGATCCGAGCGGTGAGCGCAGGCAATCCGGACCGGACCGCGCGTTCGACGGCGGCGCGGCGGATCGGCTCGGAACCAACGTCGTAGCCGAGGGCCGGCCGATTGGCCGCAAGCGGCTCGATGTGCTCGATCACGTAAAGGTCCGGGGCATCCCCGGTCGTGTTGACCGCAAACTCCGGCGCATCGTCCGCGCGTTCACGGGTGAGAAACGCGGACAGTTCCGCACGTGGAACGCGCGTGATGAAGCCGTACCCACGGACACCGGGGAATTCTCGCGCCAGGTCGCGCGCCTTCACGAAGGACCGGAATTCCGCCCGCGAGACCGACGGACGCGCGACGTACAGGCTGCGCATCCAGTTCAGGCCGAAAAGAGTCTGGTTCATCCGGCCCTCCACCTCACCGGCCAGACGTTCGGCGAGCCGTTCGAAACGGAACGCGGCCTCCGCGTGGTCATACCGCCGGGTCTGGTCCGACCCCAACAGTGTCAGGACGAGGCCGGTCATGAATGTCAGGGCGGCCAGTCCGAATGTCGTGCGACGGGAGACTTCGACGTGCTCGCGGGAGGATGGTGCAGGGGAAGTCGACATGGCGGCACTCCGGTTTCACCCCGTCACTGCCGGGCGGGCGGGACGAACGACGCATCGTTCGGTGCGGCACGGCGGACCGAGCCGGATGCCACCAGCCGAATGGGCCTGTTTGACCTGGCCACGGTGGGATTGCTGGAAAAGGCCGGCGCGGACGGCGCCGGGCGTTCGGTTTCGATAACGGGTTCATCCGCGGACGGCGAGGCGAAACGCCGAATGGAATTGGCGGCGGCAACCGTCCGCAGCGGCGCGCCGGCGGTCGTTCAGCAAACCGCGGGGCAACCGGCAGGGCGGCGGCTCAGAACCAGCGTCGGACGCGCTGCTGGTACTCCTCGTACGCGGCGCCGAACTTGCGTGCGAGCGCCTCCTCCTCGGGCTTAATCTGAAATTCGTTCAGGTACAGCGCGAACGCCGGCAATCCGAACAGCGCCAGCGCGCTTGCGAGATGGATGCCCCAGGCGGCGAGGATGAGCAGGAGACCGAGATACATGGGATTCCGACTGACACCGAAGATCCCGCTCGTCACCAGCGTCGACGCCTGCTCCGGGTGCATCGGATGAATCGTGGTCCGGACGCGGACGAACCGCAGTCCACCGAGCCAGGCGAAGACAATGCCGAAGGCCGCCAGGGCGATCGCCAAGGGGATGCGCCCCGGGATTTCGATGGCGAGTTGCGGCAATTGAACCGCGGCCTGCCGCATGAGCGCCCCGACGACGAGAAACACCGCGACTGGCGGAATCTTCAGGCGGAGAAATGACATGGCGGCTGTTGGTGGAACCGGATCCCTTCTTTTGCGGCGGCATCCGCCGGCGGCGACCTTTTTCCAGCGGAGTTTCCGACATGCCCCGGACCGGCAATGCCCGCTGCCGGGGACATAAACGCCCATCTGCCGGGTCACGCTGCACCGGAAGCAAGGGGATGCAGGACCGCTAATGGGGGCGGCCAGATTTCAAATGTTACGATCGCGTGACGGGATGCCCGCGCGCTTGGCAGCCGGCGGACCAGATTTTATTCTCATGGCTGACAATGGCTCGCGTTCCAGCCGGGCCGATCACGTATCCCGACCAGCCCGGGACAGCGTGTCCAGCCAGGCCTCGGACCACGGGCGTCACCTTTCGCACGACGGTCATGATTCTCCTGCTCATTGTCCTGCTCGCTTCACTGGTGTTCGAATTCATCAACGGTTTCCACGACACCGCGAACGCGATTGCCACCGTGGTCTCGACCAAGGTCCTGAACCCACGACAGGCGATCGTGTGGGCGGCCGGCTGGAACCTGGCGGGCGCGCTGACGGGAACGGCGGTGGCCGCGACGATCGGCAGCGGGCTGGTTGACACGCACGTGGTGACGCTGACGACCGTGATCGCCGCCCTGCTGAGCGCGATCGGGTGGGGACTGGTCACCTGGTGGGGCGGCCTGCCGTCGAGTTCGAGTCACGCGCTGGTCGGCGGACTCTGCGGTGCCGCGTTGGGCAGCGCCGGCGGGGACTGGTCGGTGCTGCGCTGGTCGTTCGTCGATAACCACGGTCACCTGGGGGGACTGTGGCCGAAGATCGTGCTGCCGATGGTCTCGTCGCCGGTGCTCGGCCTCCTGGGCGGCGGTTTGCTCATGCTCCTCCTGACGATGGCACTGCGCCGCCTGACCCCGCGAGTCGTCGGGATCGTTTTCGGCAAGGCGCAATTGGTCAGCGCCGGATTCATGGGGTACAGCCATGGGTCCAACGACGCGCAAAAGACGATGGGGATCATCTCGCTGGCGCTGTTCACCGGCACCAATTCCGGAGCTTTCGACACGCTGCCGCGGTGGCTGGACTTTCTTCGCCTCCCGGAGTTCGCCGTTCCCACCTGGGTGATCGGGGTTTGCGCCCTGACGATGGCTGCCGGCACGGCAGCGGGCGGCTGGCGTATCATTCGAACGATGGGTCACAAGATGGTGAAGCTCCAACCGGTGCATGGTTTTGCGGCGGAAACCACGGCGGCGCTGGTAATCCATGGGGCCTCGACGGTCGGCGTGCCGGTGTCCACGACCCACGTGATCGCGACCTCGATCATGGGGGTTGGGGCGACAAAGCGCCTGAGTGCGGTGAAATGGGGCATCGTCGAGCGGATCGTCTGGGCGTGGGTGCTCACCCTGCCGGTCACGGCCGGCGGCGGATTTCTCGCGGTCAAGCTGCTCCGGGCCCTCGGAGGATGACGCGCGATTCCCTCAACGCCCACCGGCATCACGGTGCTGCGGTTCCGGCGGGCCAACTCGATACGACGGAGGATGTCATGATTGCGGATCTCAAGATGCAGCGGGCGCTGGATCGGTATCATCGGGCCGGGGCCGCCGGACTGAGCGAACTCGAGAAGACACTGGCGACGGTGTGGTATTTTGAATCGCGCGTCGCGAATGCCGGCTTCGCGAGCTTCTTTCGTTCGCCGGAGGGCGAACTTGCCGGCTACGCGCCGACGGCGCTGAGACGCATTGGCGCCGCCCCGCTGGCGACGCTCGCCGAGCGGGCGAACGCGGTGTTCGGTTCCGCCGGCGTCCCGGCCAACCGGGAAGAGCGGCTCCGGCGCGTTGGCGCGCTCAGCCCCGAGGAGCAGGTGCTCTTCGGACGTCTCGAGGACGAGTACATCGCCTACGACACGGACCTCGACGCCCTGATCGAAGCCTATGTGACGCAGGCCGCGCACGCGCCGCGTCAGCCGTGACGCTCGCGGCAACGGGGTTTTGCGACGTCGTAACGGTGGCGTCACGCGATCGTCACGGCGTCACCTTAGAACCACGGGCGATGAATCGATTCCCGGAGGACTCCGGCTGCGCCGTGGAACAACGGGGCGCGGCCGCGGCGAACGGCAGGACGCGGCGCGGCCCGCGGTTTGCCGCGAGGCGAGCCGGGCCGGCCCCGGGCCGCGGACCGGGAGCATGCGCTCGCGCTGCGCCTGGAGCCGGACTTCAAGCCGGAGAAGATGCTGCTGCGGTACTGAGCGAACCGCTGGCCCGGCCGGCGTGGAGTTTCCTCGCGCGCGGATCCGCGGCTCAGGCGGCGGCCGCCGCCGACTCGAGGTATTTGGCGAGCACGGCACGAAGCGCCTCGGGACGCACCGGCTTGGCAAGGTAGTCGTCCATCCCCGCGGCCAGACAGGCCTCGCGGTCGCCGCTCATGGCATTGGCGGTCATCGCGACGATCCGGACGTCCTGGGGAAACGAGGGATCCTCAACTTGGGCGGCCCGGATCCTCCGGGTCGCCTCCAGACCGTCCATCTCGGGCATCTGCGCGTCCATCAGGATCAGCGGGTAGGGCGTGCGGCGCAGGGCGGCGACCGCGTCAGCGCCGTTGACCACGAGGTCGGCGGTGAAACCCAGTTTCCGGATGAGGAGGAGCGTGACCTTCTGGTTCACCGGATTGTCCTCGGCGACGAGCAGCGTGATGCCCTTGGCCGCGGCGGACGTTGGCGTGGCGGGTACGGCCGGGTTCGCACGCGCCGGGGCATTGGCGAGGACGCGCGCGAGGCAGGTGCGGAGGCGCCGCGGCTGGATCGGCTTCAACTCGCACGCGGCCAACCCGTGTGCGGCCATGTCGTCCGACGACAGCCGCTCCCCGCGCGAGGTCAGCATCACGAGGCGGGGTTGTCCGAACGTCGGATCGCCGGCGATGGCGCGGGCCAGGTCGAGGCCGTCGCGGTGCGGCATGTGATGGTCCAGCAGCACGAGGTCGAACAGTCGTCCGGCTTCGGCTCCCGCGCGCAACCAAGCCAGCGCCGCCCCGGCGCCGTCGGCTTCCTCGGCCGGGAGCTGCCAGCCGGCGCAAAGCCCCCGCAGGAGTTTTCGGTTGGTGGCGTTGTCGTCGACGACCAGGACGCGCGCGGCGGAAAGGGGAGCCGACTTTTCCTCGGCGGTGGCGATCGTCGCGGCGGCGAGCCTCACGGTGAACCAGAACGCGGAACCGCTGCCGGGGGTGCTGCGCACGCCGATGCGACCGCGCATTACCTCGGTCAGACGGCGGCTGATGGCCAGCCCCAGCCCGCTGCCGCCGTAGCAGCGCGTCGTCGACGAGTCCGCCTGCACGAACGGCTGGAACAGTTTCGCCTGCACCTCGGGGGCGATCCCGATGCCCGTGTCCGCCACCTCGATCCGCAGTTCCAGTTCCTCGTCGTGGCGGGACTCAACCGAGACACCGACGACGATCTCGCCGGTCGCGGTGAACTTGATGGCGTTGCCAACGAGGTTATGCAGGATCTGCCGCAGCCGCACCGGGTCGCCCCGGGCGCATTCCGGCACCGCCGGGTCGATCGTCATCACCAGTTCGATCCCCTTGCGGTGCGCCGCCGGGGCATGCAGCTCGATCACGAGCGCCAGTTCCTCGGCGACGGCAAAGTCGATCGTTTCGAGCACCAGGCGGCCCGCCTCGATCTTCGAGAAATCGAGCACATCGTTGATGATCGTGAGGAGCGATTCGCCGCTCTGGCAGAGCGTCTGGGCGAGGTCCCGCTGCTCGGCGTTGAGCGCGGTGTCCAGCAGCAGGTTGGCCATGCCGATGACGCCGTTCATCGGGGTGCGGATCTCATGGCTCATGTTGGCGAGAAACTCCGACTTCGCCCGGGCGGCATCCTGGGCGGCCTCGGAGGCCGCCGCGAAGGCGGTGATCTTCTGGAGCAGCAGCTCGTGCTGGAGCTGGACAAGGGTCCGGACCGGGATGAAGCCGAGAAACCGACCGGACGATTCGAGCAGGAGGACGTCGTCGTAGAAGCAGTCCGCCGGCCGGGCAATCGTGGTCGCGAGCACGTCCGTCAGCGGCTGCCCGACCGTGACGCTGAGGGACGGAGCCGACATGAGCTCGATGACGGGTCGATGGGCGTGGAGGGAGAACCCGAACCGGGCGGCGAGCATTTCTTCGATGTGCTTGCGGTCGAGCTGTCCGAGCACCCGGCCATCGGCGCCGGTGATGGCGGCGAACATCACGCCCTCGCGCTGCATGACCGAGAGGGCGGATTCGAGGTGAAGCTCGGGGGCGAAGGCGCAGCGGTGGGCGACCAGCGACTCGAGGAGGTCGGGGCTTGCAAGCAGGCTGTCCTGCGCTCGCGCCCGCTGGACGGCAGGGTTGGGAACCGGCGCAGCGGCGGCCGGCGGATGCGAATCACGACAGTTCACGTCCGGCTTCTATCGAACCGCCGACGGCGCAACTTGATCGCCCACGGTGACAAATGCGTTACGGAATGCCGAAAACCAGGCGCGGACGGTTCGATCGTGGTAGGGCGCCACTCCCTTCCGCGCCTCGGAACCGACGCTCGGAGCGCAGAGCGATGTGTTCTTGCAGGCGGGGTGACATCTCACCCCACGAAGCGCAATGTCCGCATTTTCCCGCGCGGTGGGATCCCGGCCTTCGCGCGAGGCTACGGCGGGCGCGGCACCGCGGCCACAACGGATCAAACCCGCCTCGTGACGTCAGGACTTGGGCGCGCGGCGGAGGACGTGGATATAATCCGCGTGGGTGAAGTCGGCCTCGCCGTTTGGAAAGAACGGCGCGAGTTCGGCGCGCAGCCAGGTCCGGGCGGCGGCGACGCTCTCGCGCCCCCCGTCCACGGCGCGGATCACGCTGCTGTGGGTCAGCAGGTTGTCGACGTACTCATCGAGCGAATACCTTCGCTGGTGCGTCATCGTCTCGCACGCGATCTCGCGAAAGCCGAACGCGGCGGCCAGGTCGGCGGTGAGGCGGTCGTGATTGCGCGCGACCTTCGGATAGCGGACGTTGAGCGCCTCGCGCCGCCAGCGGTCGAACGCCGGCTGATCGGTCGCGGTGCCGGTGCTTCCCGCCTTGTAGAGGACGAGGCACCGACCGGCCCGGATGACCCGCGCCGCTTCGGCCAGGAACAGGTGATGGTCGAACCAGTGATAGGCGGAGCTGACGGTCACGAGGTCGAAGGTGTCGGACCGGAACGGAAGCGCCTCGGCATGGGCCTTGTGAAAATGAATCCGCGGGTGCCGGCAGGCCTGGGCGAGCATCTCGGATGAAGCGTCGACCCCGGTGATCGTCTCCGCGTAGGGAAGCAGGGCGACGCTGGAGCTGCCGGTCCCGCAGCCGACATCGAGGGCGTGAGCAAACGGGAGTTCGGCGGCGAGCGTCTGCCGGAGAACCTGCAGCACCCGGTCGTGGCCCGCGGGCCGGCTCGCGGCGTAGCGTGCCGCCACCGCGGCCGAGTCGAAATAATTCACGATCGGCCGGCCGGGAGATGGCGGCGAATCCGCGACGGCCACGCCGGCCGCTGGTGGCGGTGAGTCGGAAGCGGCGGGATCGCGCGAAGTCATGCGGGGAAGCTCGGCGGGAGCGACGCGTGGGACAACCGCGCCGGGTGACGATTGCGTGAAATCGCCGCAGTCCGGCCGGGGGTTGCGTGTCCGGGAAAATTGCGCGAGAAGCGAAGCCCATGCGATTTGCGATCATCGGCGGCGGGATCGTCGGACTGGCGACCGCGCTCGAATTGAAGCGCGCGAACCCGGGCGCGGCGGTGCACGTGATCGAGAAAGAACCACGCGTGGGCGCACACCAGAGCACCCACAACAGCGGGGTGCTGCACGCGGGCCTGTATTACCGGCCCGGTTCGCTGAAGGCGCAGCTCGCCGTGTCGGGCATCCGCCGGATGATCGCGTTCTGCCAGGAGCACGGAATCCGCCACGAAGTCTGCGGCAAGCTCGTCGTCGCCACCACCTCCGACGACGTGGACCGCCTTCGCACGCTCCAGGAACGCGGGACGCAGAATGGGCTGCGGGGGCTGCGCTGGTTGCAGGGGGCGGAACTGCGGGAAATCGAGCCGCATGCGGCGGGGCTCGCCGCCGTGCACGTGCCGGAAGAGGGGATCGTCGATTACCAGGCCGTGTGCGACGCGATGGAGCGCGAGCTGCGGGCAGGCGGCGCGACGGTGACGTTAGGTGCGAAGGTGCTTCGGATTCGGCGGCACGGCGGGGAGTCGATCGTGGAAACGACCGCGGGGCCCTTCGTGGCGGATTTCGTGGTCGCGTGCGCCGGTCTGTATTCCGACCGGGTCGCGGCTGCCGCCGGGGAGCCGCGCGCGGCGAGGATCGTTCCATTTCGCGGCGAGTACTATCGGCTGCGGCCCTCGGCGGAGCACCTGGTCCGCCACTTGATCTACCCGGTCCCCGACCCGACGTTCCCCTTCCTCGGCGTGCATTTCACCCGGATGATCGGAGGCGGCGTCGAGGCCGGACCAAACGCCGTGCTCGCGCTGGCCCGGGAGGGCTACGCGAAGGGGACCATTCGCCCGGGAGAACTCCTCGACGCGCTGACGTATCGCGGACTATGGGCGTTCATGAACCGGCACCGGACGATGGCGTGGGACGAGATCCGGCGCTCCTTCAGCCGGAAACGGTTCTGCGCCTCACTCCAGCGGCTGGTGCCCGAATTGCGGGAGGCGGACCTCGAACCCGGCGGAGCCGGGGTGCGCGCACAAGCGATGCTGCCTGACGGCACGCTGGTGCAGGACTTCCATTTCGTGGAACGACCCGGTGCGCTGCACGTGCTCAACGCGCCGAGCCCGGGAGCAACGGCGTCGCTGGCAATTGGCGAGTACATCGCCAGGAAGATCAGCGCGGCGGTCCACTGACCACGCGCCCCGGCGGCGGCCAACCGGACCGCGTCAGCTCAGCCGGAACAATGCAGTTGGAGAAACCGCGAATGGACAGATGCGGAGAGTAAGTCCAAGTCCATCATCGAGCGTCTCCCGTAGCCACTTGTGGTTTTCGCACAGATCACCCACGAGTTGCTACCAAGCTTCCGAACGCCGCCTTGCTTAACAAGAGTTTCGTTGGATTGGACGCATACCATCACGAATCGACGCGAATTCAGAGGGAGAACTGTTGGACCGGTTGATCAGGGTCAGATCACTGTTTGATCTGCCATCTGGTCAGAACGGTTCTGCTGGATCCCTTTTCGCGTCCATTGGCGTTCATGGCCGATGTCGCTTCGCTCGGTACGCGGTTCCAATTAAACTGTTCCGGCTCATGCGACGTCCGATTCGGACGCGCGCTCGGGCGGCTGACGGCCCTGAATGTGGCGCTCGACATAGGATCCAATGCGCAACCATTCCTCGTACGGAAGAAATCCCGTGGCTCCGGCCCCGAGCGCCGCCGCTTCGCGATCGATGCCGGAGACCATGATGATGACGACTCTCGGATCGGCATCGCGCAACCGCCGGACCAGCTCAATTCCCTCCATCTCGAAGGTGCGGTGGGTGATGATGGCGGAGAGGTTCACCGCACGCGCGATCTCGATCGCCTTTTCCGCGTCGTCGGTCTCGTGGATCACCGCGTTCGGGAACTTTCGACGCAGCGTTTTCACGAGGAGAAACCGGCTCTCCGCGTGAAAATCGATGACGACAAAGTTGGGCGACAAAGTCATGTCCGGCGCTACTGAAACGTATTTCGCGAAAAGGTTGCAGCGGGTGGGTTCAAACCCCAAGCGCGGGCCGGCTGCCGGTTCAGAAGGTGGATCGGTGTCCCTGCTGCGACCACCAACCGCTGCGGAGAAACCGAAGCGGTTGGTGGTCGCTTCATCCCCGCTGCCGCAGCATCACGCAAACGCCGCGGCAGCGCATCCATGCGACAATTACGCTAATTCCCGCCCATTTCTGAACTCGTTGGTGGCGGAGACAAGCCGATCGGGCAAGGGAACCGTACCTTCCTCCGGGGCAATGTGATTGGGCAGCAGATCGGCCACGACGGTGCCGATCCGCAGCCAGGCGTCGTAGTTCAGAAAACACGTGGCCCCTGCACGGATGGCCTCCTGGGTGCGATCGATGCCGGAAAGGTAGACGATCGGAACGGACGGATTCGCTTCGCGGAGCTGGCGAATCGTCTCCATGCCATCGAGCCCGCGTGCGCGATGGGCGATCACGGCATGCGGCGGCTGCGTTCGGCAGAGTGTCGTTGCCACCTCGATTTCCACGCACTCCTGCACGGCCGAGGTCGGGAAGCACCGCAGGAGGGTCTTTGCGAGCAGGAAGCGCCCGTCGGCATTGTCGTCGAGCACGAGAAAAGTCAGGGGGCGGGGGCTAGTTCTCACTACGAAAGCGTATCAAAAGGCCACCTACAGGGGGCTATCGGGAATTCCCCCAAAAGCGCACCGGGGGTTTATCGGCCGGTCAGAAGCGTTCCCGACGGCGGGCGGAGTCCATGAAGTGCGCGTGCGCGGAGGCTGGTCCTGGGGCGGACGCTCGCGCCGGAACGGTGTAGTTTCCGGAGGAGTTCAGGAGCCGGGTGTTCGCGACGTCACCCAGCTCCGTGCCGAAAAGCTCGCCCTGGATCCAGCGGCGCAAGCTCGGATCCTCGAGCGGAAAAAGAACCTCCACGCGGCGGAAGAAATTGCGCGGCATCCAGTCCGCGCTCCCGGCGAGGACGATCGGACGACCGCCCGCGTTTTCGAAGCAGAACGCCCGCGCGTGCTCGAGAAAGCGACCGACGATGCTGCGGACCCGAATGTGGTCGCTCAGACCGGGGATGCCGGGGACGAGGCAGCACGTCCCCCGCACGATGAGATCAATCCGGACGCCGGCGCGGGACGCGGCGTACAGCGCGTCGATCGTCTCGGGGTCGACCAGCGCGTTCATCTTGGCGGCAATTCGGGCGGGGCGGCCGGCCGCGGCATGCCGTGCCTCGCGACCGATCAGGCGGAGGATGCGCCGATGCAGGTCGAATGGCGCCACCAGAAACCCGCGAAACCGGGGGGAGCGTCCGAATCCGGTGAGGGTGTTGAACAACTCGGCGGCATCCCGGGTGAGCGCCGGACGGCAGGTGAAGAAACTGAGGTCGGTGTACAGCCGGGCGGTGCGCGGATTGTAGTTTCCCGTGCCGAGATGGACATACCGGACCATCCGCCGCCCCTCGCGTCGAACGACCAGACACATCTTGCAGTGGGTCTTGTGCCCGACGAGTCCGTACACCACGTGGACGCCCGCCTCCTCGAGCTGGCGGGCCCACTGGATGTTGTTGGCCTCGTCAAACCGGGCCTTGAGCTCGACCAGCGCGGTCACCTGCTTGCCGTGCTGCGACGCCTCGATCAAGGCCCGCACGTGCGGCGAATCGCCGCTCGTGCGATAGAAGGTCTGCTTGATCGCCACGACCTTCGGGTCGCGCGCGGCCTGTTCGACAAAATCGACCACCGGCGTGAACGCGTCGTAGGGGTGGTGGAGAAGCACATCCTGGGTGCGCAGGGTGTCGAAGATCCGCGCTGGATCGGCCAGCGGCGAAGCGTTCACCGGCGTGAACACCGGGAATTTCAGGTCCGGGCGGTCGAGGTCGGCGAGCGCCTGGAGCCGGAGCGGGTTGATCGGGCCCTTGATCCGGTACACCTGCTCGCGGGAGACCTCCAGCTCCCGGCAGAGCGTCGCATGGAGGAGGTCATCCACGTGCTCCTCGATTTCCAGGCGCACGGCGGCGCCGCGCCGCAGGTTGCGCAGCTCCTCCTCGATCTTCTTGAGGAGATTCGCCGATTCCTCCTCGTCGATGTAGAGATCACTGTTGCGTGTGACGCGAAACGCACACGAAGCGGTCAGGCGGTAGCCGGGAAACAATTCGCCCGCATAGAGCTTGATGATCTCGCTGATGAACACGACGCGGATGGGACCGCGGGCGGCGGGTGCGATCGTGACGAGCTGCGGCAGGATTCGCGGCACCGGGAGGATGGCGACCGCGGTCTGATGCAGACCCGCCGGAGGAGTGTCCAGCGCGACGACGATGTTGAGCGTCTTGTTGGCGATCTGCGGGAACGGATGCGACTGGTCGAGCGCGAGCGGGGTGAGGACGGGATAGATCTGCTCGCGAAAATAGGCGCGCGTCCACTCGAGCTCGCGGGCCGACAGTTCGCCCGCCGTCTTGAAGCGGATGCCCTGCGCCATGAGGGCCGGGAGCAGCTGGTTGCGCCAGCAACGATATTGATCCTCGAGCAGGGCATCGACGCCGGTGCGGATGCGACGAAGCTGCTCGCGTGGATCGAGGCCGTCGGGACCGGGTTCGGCGATGCCGGAGTCGCGCTGTTGGAGAAGGCCGGCCACCCGGATCTCGAAGAATTCGTCCAGGTTGTTGGCGACGATCGCGAGGTAGCGGACGCGTTCGAGGAGGGGATGGCGGTCGCTTTGCGCCTGTTCGAGCACGCGCCGGTTGAAGGCGAGCCAAGAGAGCTCCCGATTGAAATAAACCGGCTCGACAGCCGGGGCCGGCGGACGAGGGCGCTTCATCGAATTGCAGAGTGCGGAATGCGGAGTCAGGAGACAGAATCCCGGAGGCTGTGGATTCTGAAGCCGCGATTCGCTTTCCACAATCCGCAATCCGGAGGTGCGCACACGCGCAATCAGCGAGGTTCGCATACGTGTGTGACGCCACTTTGGTAGGGCGGCCAGTCCCTTGGCCGCCTCGGCGAGGAGCGGAGTCCGCCTCGTGGTGTCGGGCCGGTCGGCTTCGCGAACAGCGACTAAGGCGAGCGCGCGACCCTTGCCGTACACGATGGGCGCCGACCAGGCAGTCGGAGCCCGATTTTCGCCACGCTCAAGAACCGACAACGGTCTTGATATTGAGAAACGACTGGAGACCCCAACGTCCGAGTTCGCGGCCGAACCCGCTGTCCTTTATGCCGCCGAAGGGGAGCTCCGGCGACGAGCGGACGAAGTCGTTGATGAAAACGCAGCCCGCCTCGAGCTGGGCGGCGACGCGGCGCCCGCGGGCCAGGTTGCGGGTATAGACGGATGCGCCGAGCCCGAAACGCGTGGCGTTGGCGAGCCGAACGGCGTCGGCCTCGTCGCGGGCCGGAACGATGGCCGCGAGCGGCCCAAACGTCTCCTCGTCAAACGCGGCCATGCCGGGGGCGACATCGCCCAGGACGGTTGGATCGGAGAAGAATCCGGCACCCCGGCGCGGGCCGCCGGCCAGGAGGACGCGGGCGCCCTGGCGCACGCTGCGCCGGACCTGCGCGGCGAGATGGTCGCGCAGGTCGGCGCGCGCGAGCGGCCCGATTTCGGTGCGGGGATCCTTCGGGTCGCCAACGCGGGCGGCGGCGACGCGGGCGGTGAACCGTTTTTCAAATTCGCCCCGGATCGAAGCGACGACGATGAACCGCTTCGCACAGATGCAGCTCTGACCGGAATTGAGGAGCCTCGCCTGGGCGGCGAGGTCGACCGCGCGGTCGAGATCGGCATCCTCGAGCACGATCGCCGGATCGCTGCCGCCGAGTTCGAGCACGGCCGGCTTGATCGCGGCGCCGGCGAGCGCCGCGACCTCGCGCCCGGCACGGGTGCTGCCGGTGAGCGTGACGCCGCGGATGCGGGAGTCGGCGATCAGGCCCGGGACCGGTTGGGTGCCGATCGGCAGCGATTGAAACACGCCCGGGGGAACCCCGGCGCGTTCGAAGACCTTCGCGAGGGCGAGCGCGCAGCCCGGCACATTCGGGGCGTGCTTGAGGAGCACCGCGTTCCCGCCCGCGATCGCGGGGATGGCGGCGCGGAAAACCTGCCAGAACGGGAAATTCCACGGCATGATCGCGAGCACGATCCCGAGTGGTTCGAAAACCACGCGACCCTGCGTGCCGGCCGGACGTTCCTCCCGCAGCAGCCGGGGCGCGTTGGCCGCGTAGTAATCGCAGAGGCCCGCGCATTTCTCGACCTCGCCCCGGGCCTGGGTGACCGGCTTGCCCATCTCGTCGGTCGCGAGCGCGGCCAGCGCATCGCGACGCACCCGGAGTTCGCGCGCGAGCGCGGCGACAAACGTGCCGCGCTGGCGCGGCGTGAGGCGCCGCCAGCCCTGCTGGGCGACATCGGCGCGAGCAACCGCGCGTTCCAGGTCGGATCGGGTGGCGGTGCGATAGACGGCGAGGCGGCGGCCGGTCGCGGGGTTCACGGAGACGAGCATGGCCGGACTTTCGGGCAACCCGTCGCAACTGGCAAGTGGCCGGCCCCGGTGGGCGGCCGGTCGTCAGGCGCAAGCGGACTTGCGGGCGGAACCCGAATCGGACCGAATCGGCCCATGGCCCGTGGCCCCAAACGTCCCGTCACCGTTCATACCATCGCGGAACACGTCGGTGTCTCCGCGGCCGCGGTTTCGACGGTGCTGGCGAACCGGCATGTCGAACGACGCCTCGCGCCGGAAACCGTCGAGCGGATCCGGAAGGCCGTGCAGGAGCTCGGGTACGTCCCGAACATGGCCGGCCGGCGGCTGCGCGTGCAATCGTCGGCCACGCGGCAGATCGACCTCGCGATCCTCACGTCCTTCGAAGCGCCGCTTCCGCTGGTGAGCCAGGTCCTGCACGCGCTCCAGCAGGCGGTCGACGCCCAGACGAGCAGCCACACGCGTTACGCGGTTTCAATCGAGATGTTCCACGCCGGCCACCTGCAGGAGAAGCCGGGGTTGCTCGACGCGCATCGGTATCATGGCGTGATTCTCACGAACACGCTGGCGGACGATGACGATTTCTTGGCGCGGGCACGGCTGCCGTACCCGGTTGTCGTCATCGGTCGCCGGATTCCGACCTGCTGCTGTGTCCTGGAAACGCCCGGGTTCGTCGGCCAGCGCTCGGCGGAGGTGCTGCTCGACGCGGGGTGCCGGCAACCGGCGGTCCTGCACGGGCGGCTGCTGACCCAGGCGACGGCGGAGCGCGTGACGGCATTTCGGCGGGCCGTCATGGCCCGGCTCGGGCGGGAACCCACCGTGCTGGAAAGCGAGCGGCTGCAGCCGGCGGCGGCATCCGCGGCGCTGCAGGGATATTTCGCCGGGGGGGGCCGGTGCGACGGGCTGTTTACGGTGACGGACAGCCTGGCGGTGGGAGCGTACCATGCGATCCAGCGTTCGGGACGGAAGATCCCGGACGACGTGGCGGTGGTCGGGGTGGGGGACTTCGAGCTCGCGGAGTTTTTCACGCCGCCGTTGTCGACGGTGGCCGGCGCTAACGAGGCAATGGTGGCCGAGGCGGTGCCGCTGCTCTTCCGGCTGCTGCGGGGGGAAAAGAACGTGCCGCAGGAGGTGCTGGTGGTGCCCCCGGTCTATCTTCGCGCCTCGACCCAGCGGCTGAAGCGGCCTCGCAAAGAGGCCGGCTCGTAACGGACGCGGGCCGGATGCCGCTTTTTTCCGCCACCGCGGGGTGAGGACGCCGCCCGGCCAGGTCCGGGAAATAAAATTCAGCCGCGTCTTGACGTTCAGCTAAATCCTTTTAGCTATTTCGGCCTTTTGCGCCATGCCAGCCCACCACGGACACGGGAAACATCAGATGCCATCCGGGATTCAGCGGAATCGCCGGGCGGCGGGGTCAGGCGGTCGGCGGTCCGCCGCCGAAGCGGTGGCGCCGGACGGACGAACCCTTTCATGACCACCGATTTCAAGCCCGGCGGAATTTATTCCGCCCAGTGGATTCCCACCGGCAAGACCGGCGGCGTCGACCGCGATGCCCTCGCCGAGCACCTGGCCTACGAACGGGAGGCCGGAATCGCCGGGGTGCTGGCACTGGGAAGCACCGGAGAGTTCCCGCACTTCTCGCCAGCGGAACGGAAGCACGTGCTCGCCACCGTCGCCGAGCTGGCGGCTCCGCTGCCGGTGATCGCGAACATCACGGATATCCGTCCGAGAGTCTCGGTCGAACTCGGGCAGTACGCGAAAAGCCTCGGCCTTCCGGTCGTCGCGCTGATGCCGCCAATGTTCTATCCCGTGTCGCCCGCGGACATGCTGGCCTATTTCCTGCATGTCGCGGAGCGGGTCGGCCTGCCGGTGATGCTGTACAATTTTCCGGAGCTGACGGGCAAGCGGATCGACCTCGCGACGATCGCGGCGTTTGCGGACCGCGCCCCGATGGCCGCGATCAAGCAGAGCGGCGCCGAGTTCGAATACCACCGGGAACTCGTCGCGCTCGGCCGGGAAAAGAATTTCGTGGTGATGTCCGGCGCCGACACCCGCCTCCCGGAGGCGTTCGGCTTGGGCGTCGCGGGATGCATCGGCGGGCTGGTCAACTTCGTGCCCGAGTGGATGGTCACGGTGGACCGGGTGCACCGGCAACGACTCCCGGGCGATGCGACGGCGGCGGCGGCGGCGTTGCGCGAGACGGGAACCATCATCGATCAACTGACCTTTCCGGTGAATGTCGCCGCCGGGCTCGAGTCACGCGGCTTCCGGCCGGGCGCGCCAAAGTCCGTGCTCTCCCCGGAGTCGACGCGCGTCTATGCGAAGGTCATGGCCGACCTGAAGGCCCTGTATGCCCGGACCGATCCAGCGCTCGCCGCATAGCCGAGCGTTGCGGAAATTAGTCTGGAGTTTGGTGGTCGGGTGCTTGGAGTGTTCCGCGCCCGGCCGTCCCCGTCCGGATAACCCGAACCTGGCGTGACTGCCGCCTCATCCCGGATGCCCCCATCCTCCTCCCGCCCCGGCCTCGGCTTTGCCTGGCTGGTGGTCACGCTGCTCGTTCCCGTCGCCCTGCTGAATTACCTCGACCGGCAGATGCTCGCGACGATGAAGGCGTCGATGGTGGCGGACATCCCCAGCATCGCCGACCGCGCCGACTGGGGACTCGTGCTCGGAGGATTCAAGTGGGCGTACGCCCTGCTGAGTCCGTTCGGCGGATACATCGCCGACCGGTTCAGCCGGCGGCACGTGATCGCGGGCAGTCTGTTCCTGTGGTCGGCGGTCACCTGGGCGACCGGGCACGTGGCGACGTTTCACCAACTGATGGCCGTCCGTGCGCTGATGGGCGTGAGCGAGGCCTTCTACATTCCGGCGGCGCTGGCGCTGATCACGGATTTCCATCCCGGGGCGACCCGTTCGCGCGCGGTCGGCGTGCACCAGACGGGAATCTACCTCGGGCAGATCCTCGGCGGATTCGCCGGGTACTATGCCGACGCGTCCGCCCACGGCTGGCGGGGGGCGTTCTCGATCCTCGGTGTGCTGGGCATCGTGTACGCCTTTCCGCTGCTGTTCGTGCTTCGGAATCCGGCGCCGGCCGCGGAGCGGCCGAAGGCGGGCGAGCCGGTCGGCGTCGTCCGCGGGCTGCTCACCAGCCGGAATTTCATCCTGCTCGTGCTTTACTTCACGCTGCCGGCGATTGCGGGCTGGATCGTGCGCGACTGGATGCCCGACATCCTGCGCGAACGCTTTCACCTGCGACAGGGCTGGGCCGGGCTGAACGCCGTGCTGTACGTCCAGGTCGCGTCGCTCGTGGGCGCCGTGGTCGGCGGGGCGCTGGCGGACCGGTGGATGCGGCGAACCGTCCGCGGCCGGATCTTCACCAGCGCGCTCGGCATGATGCTGTTCCTGCCGGCTCTCTTCAGCGTCGGCAACTCCGGGACGCTGGGCGTCGCCGTCGCCGGGTTGATCGCCTTCGGGCTCGGCTGGGGATTCTTCGACTGCAACAACATGCCGATCCTTTGCCAGATCGCGCGGCCGGAATGGCGGGCGACCGGTTACGGGATCATGAACCTGGTCAGCATCAGCTGCGGCGGATTCGGCGACTGGGGGTTCGGTGCGCTGCGCGATGCGCACGTGCCGCTGAACCTGATCTTTGGAATCTTTGCCGGCGTGGCGCTGCTGTCGGTCGTCATCGTGCTGCTGATCCGGCCGGGAAAAGACCAGGCTGCAGCGACGGAGTGAGGAAAAAGGCGACACGCGGCGCGCAACCAGCCGCCGGGACGCACGCCACGCTCGACCCGTCGATCCCTCATTCCTCCTGATCCTATCCGCGGCGGATTTCGGAACCGGGGAACCGGATCGAGATCCGGAACACCTTTTTCACCCGGCAGCTGATCTGGCCGGTCTGCACGTCGAATTTCTCCGGCACCTCGATGCGATGGATGTCGACGACGGCGTGGAAGCCGCGCTCCGAAAAGATGTCGATCAGCATGGCGAGCGCGGTCGGGTCGGTGAGGAGGGGATCCTCGGTGTTGACGTGCGCGGCGCCGGAAATCGCGTGTCGCTGCACGATCGGAAGGATCTTGCGCGAGATGAACGCCACGACCTGCCCGAAGAGTTCGGGCTGGCCGAATTCATAGCTGTCGAGCCGCTTGACCAGCTCCTGGCGCGCATGGACGGCGAGTTCGCTCGCCACCGGGACGTTGCGGAGCCGGTCGACCGTGCGCGGATCGAGCTCGAGGGTGCTCTGATATTCGAGCTCACGCAGGATGTTCTGCTCGACCTCGTCGATGGCACCCTGCGCGTTGATGAAGTGGTAGTGGAAGATCTCCTTCAGCGACTGGAGCGCGTCCCAGGTCTGCTCCTTGAACACCCGGTAACGACGCTGCGCGAGGCGCTCGTCGTAGTCGGTGGCGCGTTCCTCGAGGATCTCGCCGATGCCCGTGCGCCGGATCTCCTCGTTGTGCGCCTTGACCTCGCGGCCGCGCTTGAGCTGGCGTTCGACGGAGGTCTTCTCGTCGACGAACAGCACCATGATGTGGATGGTCGGCTGCCGGAAATAGATGTTGAGCGGCGTATGATAGAAGTCGCGCCGCAGCGCGTGCATCTTCGTGACCAGGAGCTTGAGGCACTCGACCTGCGCGTTGGTGCGCGGGAAGCCGTCGAGCACGACGCCGTCGTGGTATTCGGGCCGCAGGAGGTGGCGGAAGACGAGGCGGACGACCTCGCGGTCGCCGACCATGTTGCCCGCGTCCTTGAGCGCGCGGGCGTCCGGCGAATCGAGCAGGGCGCTGACGACAACCGGCGGGCAGGTGAGGCCGCGCGCGCGGGTGATGAACGCGGTGTTCGTGCCCTTGCCGGCGCCGGGAGCGCCGCCGAGGAGAATGATTTCCTTCGGGAAGCGCAGGTTCTCGCGGCCGTAATCCTCCTCCAGGTCGCGCCAGACCGACTCGAAGATCAGCTGGGCGTCCTTGATTTCAAGGTCGGTCAGTTTGCCCGGCACGGGCGGAACGGCCGGGACAGGAGGGGGAACAGCGGCGGGCGGATTCATGGCGACCGGGCGGAGATTGGAGGATTACTGGGCAAATTCGACACAAGAAAGCGCGGTTGTTCGTGCAAAACGCCGCCTGACGACCGCGCGACCGCGTAAAATGCACGAACCGGAGGACGCTTCCCGATGGTCTCCGCGGGGGACAAACCGTCGACGCCCTTGGCGCAGGCGGACTTACTTCGACCCGCCCCGGACTGGCACGGTTCTCGCGAACAGCGACGCCGCGTTCTTTTTTCGACCGCCGGCCAGCCGGCGTCGACTTCGGCGGGGGCCGAGTCCTCCGTCGCAGTCGACGTGTGTCATCACCCGTTTTTTTTTCGCGCTCCGCGGAACCGGTATTTTGACGCCGGGTCCATCCGGCCAGCAATTCGCGCGGGCCTAGCCTGTGGAATTGTTAAGTTGAAGCTGGACCTGGCGGGGTCGCGCAAGCGACCCCGCCTTGTTGTTTGGAAACCGCAGCGCGGCGCGACGTTTTCCACTTCTTTCCCCATCCATGCGAATACTCATCGTCGACGACGAACCCGGCATCCGCCGCACGACCCGGATTGCGGTCGAAACCGCCGGCCATCAGGCGGCCGAGGCGCCCAACGCCTCGCGGGCGATGAAATCACTCGATGACGAACAGTTCGAGGCCGCGTTCCTCGACCTGAAGCTGGGCGCGGACGACGGGCTCGACGTCCTGAGCCGGATGCTGAAGTCGCAGCCGACGCTCGCCGTCGTGATGTTCACCGCGTACGCGAACATCGCGACCGCGGTCGAGGCGATGCGACGCGGGGCCTTCGACTTCGTGCCCAAGCCCTTCACGCCGGACCAGATTCGGGCGATCCTGGCGAAGATCGAGAAGACCCGTGCGCTCGAGTCGCGCGTGCGCAGCCTGGAAAACGAACTCGCGGCCGAATCGCCACCGGTCGATCTCCAGTCGTCCGAACCGCAGACGCAGCACGCGCTGGAAATCGCCTTCAAGGCGGCCGAGACGCCGGCCAACATCCTGATCCTCGGCCCGAGTGGGACGGGAAAAAGCGTGCTCGCGCGCGAGGTGCACAAGCGGAGCGCGCAGCGCGAGGCGGCCTTCGTCACCGTGAGCTGCCCGAGCCTTTCGCGCGAGCTGCTGGAGAGCGACCTCTTCGGCCACGTCAAAGGCTCGTTCACCGGCGCGGTCGCCGACACGATGGGCAAGGTGGCGGCGGCGGACGGCGGAACGCTGTTCCTCGACGAGATCGGCGAGATGCCGCTGGAGATCCAGCCGAAGCTGCTTCGCCTGCTCCAGGAGCGCGAATACGAGCGACTGGGCGAAGCGAAGGCGCGGCACGCGAACGTCCGCGTGATCGCCGCCACGAATCGGAACCTGGCGGACGACGTGAAGGCCGGCCGGTTCCGGGAGGATCTCTTCTACCGGCTCAACGTGATCAGCGTGGCGCTCCCGGGCCTCCGCGACCGGCCATCCGACCTCGCGCGCTTCGCCGAGAGCTACCGGAAGTTCTTCGCCGCGCGGCTCGGCAAGAAGGTGACCGGATTCACGGCGCCGGTGCTGGCCGCATTTGCCGGTTACCGGTGGCCGGGCAATTTGCGCGAACTCCGCAACGTGATCGAGCGGGCGGTAATTCTCTGCGCCGGGGAACAAATTGACCTGTGCGATTTGCCCGAGGAGTTCGGTGCGAAACCCGAACCGGGGATCGCGGTCGGTGCCCGGGTGACCATCGATGCGCTCGAAGCTGAACACATCCGTCGCGTTCTCGCCATCTCCCGCAGTCTGGAGGAGGCCGCGCGCACGCTCGGCATCGATCCAGCCACGCTCTACCGCAAGCGCCAGAAGCTCGGACTCCTCTGAGCGGCCTTCC
>DASZYH010000105.1:0-3226 GCA_035545515.1 Opitutaceae bacterium | reverse complement strand
GGCGCCCCTTCGACATCTTGTTCATCGCGATCATCCATTTGCCGTAGGGATGCACCGCGTCACCGCCGGCGACCACGAGGTGGCCGATGTTGTAGTGGACGGGAATCTTGTCGACGACCGCCTTGTTGAGGTCGGCCTTCTGCTCCGGCGTCCACGGCGGCAGCTTCCACTTGGCGATGGCGGACTCGATGTAGAGGGAGGTGTACGCGTTGCCCCGCTCGTCAAACTGGGTGTGCAGCGGGCCGAGGCCGACCGGCACCTCGCCCTCGAGGACATCCTCGTACTTGATGATGGGAACGCCCCGGAATTCACCCGAGAAGTCCTTTTTCGCGATCGCGTCCTTGATCTTCAGGAAGTCGAAAACCGAGACGACGGGCTGCAGTTTGCCCGACGCGGCGATCCAGCGGCCGGACGGATCGGGATCGATGCCGTGCGGCGATTTTGGGATGGGCAGAAAATACATGATGCCCGGGACCTTCGCCGGATCGAGCACCGGCACGCCGTCCATCAGGGTGGCCTTGCCGTCCTTCACGGCCTGCGCGGCCGCGCGCCAGTTGACGACCGCACCGTAATCGCGGTCGAGCTGGCTCGCGTTGGCCTCGAGGTCGGTGTGCGCCATTTCCGAGTTATACGAGGTCCAGAACGCCCAGCCGTCGCTCGGGCCGCGGCCGGTGGCGCCCAGATCCCAATCGAATGGCGGCGTGAGGATCTGCCAGCCGACGCTCATCTCGCCGGTCTTCGGGTCGACCTGGATGCCGCTGACCATCCCGTTGAACTCCTTGGCATAGTCCTTCGGGTCGGCATAGCGGCCCTTCGGGAGTGGCACGGAAAACCGCGTCGCGCAGAGGATGTATTCGGTGTTGGCCGTGACGAACGACGACCCGTGGTTGCCCATCGAGTTCGGGATGGGGCCGAGGATCTGGTGCGTGCGGAAGTCGCGCAGGTCGATCCGCGCAATCCGGTTGTTCGCATTGTCGTTCACGAACAACCAGCGGCCGTCGTAGTCGCCGTTGGTCTTCGACAGGTTCGGGTGATGCACGTCGCCCCAGGTGTACTGCCCGAGCATTTTCCGGCTCTCGTCGTCGAACCCGTAACCATCTCCCGGGTACGGAGCGAACACCGGGATCGTCGTGATGTGTCGCATTGACGGGATCGCCGACACGAACACCTGGCCGGAATGACCGCCGGAATAGAAGACGTAGTAATCGTCCAATTTGCCGGGGGCGACCCACGTGCGTTCGGCGGCGCTGAGCGAAGCGCCGGAACCGGCACCGGCGGCCGGGACGGATCCCGCCGGCTTGCAGCCCGCGGCATAAAGGAGCGCGGCCGCGGCGGCGGCTCCGAGCGTGAGTTGGGAAAATGGCTTCATGGAGGGAGGAAACACCGGGCGTTACTCGACGATCAGATAACCTTTCATCCCGACCTGCATGTGACCGGGGAAGGCGCAGAAGAACGGATACTTGCCCGGCGTCTTCGGAGCGTAGAACAGCGCCGTATCCGATTCCTTGGGTCCGAGCAGCTTCGTGTGGGCGATGACCTTGTCCTTGAACGAATCGGGAATGTAGTCCGTCCCCGCCGCCATGGCGGCGTCGGCGGCAAAGGCGTTCAGGTCGGTGTCGGGCCGGACCAGCACCCAGTTGTGGCCCATCGAGAATTTCGGCGTCGTACCCGTGTTCGTCAGGGTGACGGCCAGTGCCTCGCCGGGCCTGGCGTGGATTTCGGTGATGTCGAATTTCATCGTGTCGTTGGCCGTGATCGCGATGGCCCGACCGGTCGTCGGCCGGTCGACGGTCGCGGACGCCGCCACCGTCGCTGCGGCCGCCGGTGCGGCGGCGGCGGAATCGTTGGAGCGGCCGCAGCCGGTCAGAATGGCCGCAAGCGTTGCAGTGAGGAATAGAACGGAGAACGCAGGTTTCATGAGGATGCGTTCACTCTACGGCCTGGCGGGCCGCCGCGCCTTGATGCGAATCAAGCCGCCGAGGGATTGGCGCCGCACGGTGGCTGGAGTTGCCATCGCCACTCCGGTATGACTGGCACGCGCAATCCGAGGATCGGCCCGTGGCGCGCGCCGGGAACCCGGGGTGCGCTGCGGGCCAGCCTCGCGCGATCGCATTCACCGGTTCTGTGCGGCGATCGATTGTTTGAGCCAAATCAAGGCTGCGGAGCGCGCTCCCGGTTATAGTCGCGCCATGCGAGTACCATCACCTCTCATTGCCCTGGTTTCCTTCTGCCTGATGATTGTGCCGGCGGCACACGCCGAACGAGTCTTCCGGGTCGTCGGCACCGTCCGCGCGCCGCTCGACATCGGTCGGATCGTCGTCGCTCACGAGGAAATTGTCGGGTTCATGCCCGCGATGACGATGGCGTTCGATGTCGCAGGTTCGGCAATGCTGCAGGCGTCCCGGCTGAATCCGGGCGATCGTGTCCGCTTCGCGCTCCACGTGGGGGAAACCCGCGCCCTGGCCGACCAGTTTCAGGTGATCGGGCACGGCGCCCCGGCAGCACCGGTCGATCGCACGTCGGTCCCGGCAATGCAGCGTCTCGGCGTCGGAGACATCATTCCCCCCTTTCACCTGGAGAATCAGGATGCGCAGTCACTGACGCGGGAGTCGCTGGTGAAACGCGGCACGCTCATCACGTTCATTTTCACGCGTTGTCCAGTGCCCAACTATTGCCCGCTCATGGCCCAGCGCTTCGGCCAGTTGCAGCGCGTCATCGAGGCGGATCCGAAGCTGAACGGCCAGGTCGGGCTGCTCAGCATCACGCTCGATCCAAAGTTCGACCAGCCAATGGTGTTGAAAGCCTATGGGCAGGCAGTCGGAGCGGAACCAGCGATCTGGCAGTTCGCGACCGGCAGCGACAACCAGATCGGCGCGCTGGTCACGGCGTTCTCCATCTATCGCGAGAAGAACGGCGCCACGCTCGAGCACACGCTATGCACCGCGTTGATCGCGCCGGGCGGCCGGATCACCAACATGTGGCGCGGCAACGACTGGACGATTGACCAGGTCCGCGCCGCGATGGAGTCGCTCAGCGGGACAAACGCGACGGCGAAATGAAATTTCAGGTGGCGGCGAAGGGACTCGCCGCCCTACCCGCCCGATCCAGTCCTGGTAGGGCGCGGAGTGGGAGCTCCTCACCGCATGGGTGACACTTTCTCCTCACCGCATGGGTGACATTTTTGAATGGGAGGGGTGCTGGGGAGGGAGCGATCAGCTCCCTCCCT
>DASZYH010000104.1:0-9029 GCA_035545515.1 Opitutaceae bacterium | reverse complement strand
TCGATGATCACCCGCTGTTTCGGCAGGGACTGCGGCAACTCATCCAGGCCGACGGCCGTTTCGAACTGATCGGTGAGTCGGGGGACGGCGTGGAGGCGCTCCGGATGCTGCGCGAGGCCCGGCCGGATGTCGCGGTCGTGGACGTCAACCTTCCGGGACATTCCGGGCTCGACCTTGCGCGGGAGGTGCAACGCGAGCGACTTCCCACCCGCGTCGTCATCCTGACGATGTTCAAGGAGGAGGAGACCTTCAACCGCGCGCTCGATCTCGGAGTACTGGGGTATGTGCTGAAGGAAAACGCGGTGCAGGACATCCTCGGGTGCCTGGCGGCGGTGGCGCGGGGCGAACATTACCTGAGCCCCACCATTTCCAGCTACCTGGTTCACCGGCGAAGCCGCGCCGACGGGCTCGCCGCCCGCAAGCCAGGGCTCGACGATCTGACGAAGGCGGAACGCCGGATCCTGAAGTTGATCGCGGAAAAGAAAACGTCGCGCGAGATCGCCCGCGAGCTGTTCATCAGCCCCCGCACGGTGGAAACCCACCGCGCCAACATTTCGACGAAGCTCGATCTGCGCGGCAGCCACAGCCTGTTGCAGTTTGCTTTGGAAAACCGTTCGTCGCTCTAGGCTGGGCGGCTGGCGGCCGACCCCGGGCGTCCCCGGGCTACGTACGTACGGGTACGGAGAAAAATCCCGCGGGCTACGGACCCGCAATTGCCGGGGCGCGTCGATGGTCGGGCGCGCTCGAAGGCGATACGATGGTGGTCAAGCTGATGAAACTTCTAATCGTCGACGACCACGCTGGCGTCCGGGCCATGATTCGGGAACTGGCTCCCGCATCCCTGGCGGACGTGCGGGAGTGCGCCACCGCCGAAGCGGCGCTCGAACTGGCGCGGGCCTACGCGCCGGATGTCGTCACAATGGATGCCCGGCTGCCTGGGCTTGGTGGCATCGAGGCGACGCGCAACCTCTGCACACTCCAGCCGGGCGTCGTCGTCATCGTCGTCTCGGCCTTCAACCTGCCCGCGGTGCGCACCGCCGCCCTCCGGGCCGGCGCGGTCGAATTTGTGGCGAAGGATGAATTGCACAAGCTGCGGCCCATGATCGCGCGCTTCGGCGCCACGATCGGGGGCGGCTCCTCGGTCCCGCCCCGGTCTGACTGCGACACGGGAGGACGGTAGCGGTCGTGAGAAGTCATCCCACGCCCACCGGCCACCGCGAGCCGGTCGTCAGTGCCGTGTCCGGCCGCACCACCGTGAGCGCGACGGTCGAAGACCTGTGCCAGTTGATCGATCCCTCCCGCGAGCTCGTCGTCGCGGTGACCCCGCTCGGGCATATCCGCCATGTGACCGACAACGTCCGTTCGCTCCTGGGTTTCGCGCCCGACGAACTGGTGGGCGGCAGCGTGTTCACCCAGGTCCATCCGGACGACCTGCGGCGCGCGCAACGGTGGTTCGCGCTGCGGGTCGGCCGCGGCCAGTTCCGGCACCGGCACAAGAATGGCGAGTGGCGGTGGTTTTATGTGACGGGAACCGACGTGACCGCGCCCGCGGGGGGAACGGAGCGCGTCCTGATTGCCCGCGACATCGCCGTGGCGGTCGCCGCGCGGGACGAATGCGAACGCCTGAAGGCGGAGATCGGCCGCATGGAGCACTTTGCGAGCCTCGGTCTGCTCGCCGGAGGAGTGGCGCACGATTTCAACAACCTCCTCACCGCCGTGACCGCCTATGCGTCCCAGGCGCTCGAGGAAGTGAACCAGCCCGGTGTCGCCGACGCGCTGGACCATATCCTCAAGGCGGCGCAGCGCGCCGCCGACCTGGCCCACGGCGTGGTAGCCTGCGTGCGTCGGGACTCCCAGGAGCGCCGGGCCGGGCAGCTCGCCCCCGTGGTGGGCGAAGCCCTTGCCCTGCTGCGTCCGCTGATCGCGAAGAATGTGATTCTCGAAACGCGGCTCGACGCCGGCGCCGGCGTGGTGGTGGCGAATGGCTGTCAGGTGCACCGCGTGGTGCTGAATCTCTGCCACAACGCGCTGCATGCGATGAAGCCGGCGGGAGGACGCCTCACCGTGGAGTTGACGCGGGTTGCTGCCGCCAATGCGCCGGCGAAGCTCCGCGCCTGGCGGGCCGACGCGGCGGTCTGCCTGGCGGTCACGGACACCGGCTGCGGCATGGGTGAGGAGGAGCAACGTCGAATTTTCGAGCCGCTCTTCACGACCAAGTCGCCGCACGAGGGCTCGGGACTCGGCCTGGCGGTCGTCGATCGCGTCGTGCGAGAGCACGGCGGCGCGGTGAGCGTCTCCAGCCATCCGGGGCAGGGAAGCTGTTTCCGCGTCTGGTTTCCCCTCGTGACGCCGCCGGCGGCGGATTAGCGGGCCCGGCGGCTCCGCCCTCGATTTTCCCACATGGCCATCCAACTCAACTCCCTCTCACTGCGCGTCAAACTCGCGCTCGGCTTCGCCTCGGTGGCGATCGTAACGACGCTCGTGGGCGGCATCGGCTATTTCGGAATCCGACAAGCCGTCGCCAATGCCGCCGCGATCGACCAACGTACCCGCACTCACGGCCGGTTTGTCGTCCAGGCGGTCGATCTGGCCCGTTCCGCGCAGGTTCATTTCAAGATCCAGGTGCAGGAATGGAAGGACGTCCTGCTCCGCGGCCACGATGAAACCCTGTTTGCGAAACACTTCAGCGGGTTCGAGGCGCAGGAAGCCGAGACCCAGCGGGATCTCGGGACCCTGGAGACATTGCTCGGTCAGGCCGGCATCGATGCGTCGGCGGTCGCGAAGACCCGCCGGGAACACCTCGCGCTGGGCGGAAGCTATCGCGCGGCCCTCCGGAGCTACGATCGCGCAAGGGCCGATGCCGCGGAGGTCGTCGACCGGCAGGTGCGGGGAATCGACCGGGCGGCGACGACCGACATCGACGGGGTGGTGGCCCAGGTCCTGCGGTTCGACGAGGACACGACGCGCGGCCTCGAGACGGAATTTGCCGCGCGCATGCGGCGGGTGGAAGAGGCGACCCTCCTCGGCATCGCCGTCGGGCTCGGCCTGTGTGTGGCGATCGCGTTCGTGCTAACGCGCTCGATCTCCCGCGGCCTGCGTTCCGTGGCTGAATCCCTGGGCGCCGACAGCGAGAACGCATCGGCCGCCGCCCAGCAGGTGGCCTCGGCCAGCAAGTCGCTCGCGGATGGCGCGAGCGAACAGGCGGCGGCGCTCGAGGAGTCCAGCGCCGCCCTGGAGCAGTTGCACGGAACGACGCGGAGCAACTCCGGCCACGCCCAGACGGCGAAGGAACTTTCCGGCGCCACGCGCTCGGCGGCCGAAACCGGCGCCGCGGAGATGGCGGCGATGAGCCGGGCGATGGAGGAAATCAAGGACTCGAGCGCCAACATCGCGAAGATCATCGACACGATCGACGAGATTGCCTTTCAGACGAACCTGCTCGCCCTGAATGCCGCGGTCGAGGCGGCGCGCGCCGGCGATGCGGGCCTGGGTTTCGCCGTGGTGGCTGACGAGGTCAGAAACCTCGCCCAGCGGAGCGCGCTTGCGGCGGGGGAAATCACGGGAAAAATCGAGGACTCGGTGTCCCGGAGCCAGCGGGCGGCGGGAATCAGCGAGAAGATCGCCGTCACGCTCGGGGAGATCGTGGAGCGGGCCCGGCGGATGGACACCCTCGTGGCTGAGATTGCATCCGCTTCGGTCGAGCAGGAAGGCGGGATCAGCAACATCAACACCGCCGTCCGCCAGATGGATCATGCCACCCAGCACAATGCCGCCGTGGCCGAGGAGTGCGCAGCGGTGGCTGGGCAGCTCAACGAGCAGGCCTCGGGTCTCCGGGAGGCCGTCCGGGGACTGTCCGTCATGATCGGTGGGCGGCGGCCAGAGCCGGAGGCTACCGCACTCGTGCCCGCAACGCCACCCGCGCAACGTTTCGATTCCGGCGCGAGGGTCGTCTCCCACCCGGTTCGGGTGACGCAGCCGCGACCTGAACGTGGCGTCACGGCACTGGCGGGCTCGCGGGTCGAGTTCGAACCCGAGTCGCGGGGCTCCTGACATGCAACCATGTATTCTGGTCGCCGATGACCACGCCGAGGTTCGGCGATTGGTTGAACGGATTCTGACGGCGCGAGGTTATGAGGTTCGGACGGCAGCCAACGGCCGCGAAGCGTTGGATCTGATCGAAAGGGAACCCGTCGATCTGGCGATCCTTGACGTCCTGATGCCGGAATTGGACGGCATCGAGACCGTGCTCGAGATCCGGAGGCGCTGGCCACGGCTGCCTCTCATCGCGATGTCCGGCGGTCTGCGCCTTTCCGCCGATCTGTATCTGCGTTCGGCGCACGCGCTGGGTGCCCAGCGCATGCTGCGAAAACCATTTACGGCCGACGAACTTTGCCGCGCGGTCGAAAGCCTCACCGAATCCGAGCGCGACTCGCTGGGATGCGGCACCTGAGGGTTCGATCGCGCGATTGCGGCGTCGTCGGACCAGAATGTCGTCAACCCGTGTTGCGAGGTGGCCGTCAGGTGAAGCAGGGTAAAGAGACCCCGCCCACCTCTGGCGGCTCACCCCTCATGGCGGTGGATGCTTGCCGCGACCGGGTGGCATTCGATTACTGCGGGTTCGCTGCCGTGGCGACCTCGTAGGTTTCGACGAGCACCTCGCCGGATTGGGCGGCGCTGCCGGAGACGACGATCGTGTAGGCGCCGGGCGGAAGCGTGAGCAGCGCGGCGGCGTCCTTGCTGCCGCTGGGCAGGGCAAATGCGCCGACGGACGAGGCCGCGGCCGCAATGTCGCTGGCGTTGGCGGCCGGCTGCGTCGGAACGACGGTTTGCGGCGTGCCCCAATCGTCGTTCTGCGCGATGACCGTCGATCCCGAGTAGACCTGCAGCGAGGCATCGGCGATCGCGTCGGTGACGCCGTATTGGCTGAGGCTCGCGCCGACGGCGCGGATCAGCACGCGCTTCGGCTGGTCGCCGGCCACCACGAATCCCTGCACGATCGAGTTTGCTCCATCGACATACGCGCGGGTCGACACATTGATCAATTGCTTCGTCGGCACCGCCTCGTGCGCGTCGACGTCGTAGGCTTCGAGCAGGACCGTGCCGGCGCCAGCGGCCGTGACCTGGGCCGTGTAGGCACCGGGCGCCAGGGTCGCCAGCACGGCGGCGTCGGTGTCGTTCGGATTAAGCGCGAAGGCACCGGTCGCGGTGTCGGCGGCCGCGATGTCCGCCGATCCGGCCCAGCCGGCATTGGTCGCGATCTGCGCGCTGTTGCTGTCGAACAGGGTGAGCCGCGGCTTGGTCACGTGATCGGTGACGCCAAACGCCCCGAGCCCGTCGCCCACGGCGCGGATGAGGATCGGTTTCGGAGCAGTCCCGGTCACGACAAAGCCGATCGTCACCGTTCCGCCGGCGGTCAGGTGCAGCCGCGAGGAGACGTCGACGAGCCGCGGAATGGGATGGGCGGTGAACGTGACCGTGGCATCGGACGCGGCTGAGACCGTGTTGCTCCCGGACTGCGAAACCCGAACTGTCACCGTGCCGGTGCCGGTAAACGTGAGCGTGTTGCCGCTGATGGTCGCCGGGCCGCTGACAACGGTATAGGTGACCGGCATTCCCGACCTGGATGAGGCGGCGAGCGCCACCGGCGTGTTGGCCGTCACGTCTCCGCCGATCGAGCCCACCTGAATCGATTGCTGGGCGGTTTGTGGCGAGCCGAAGTTCACATCGTTGGTCGTCGGGTTGTAGGTGTCATTTCCCGCCGCCGACGCGCGGACAATGAGGGGCGCCGTGCTCAACGGCGTCAGCGTGCTCCCATTGATCGTGGCGTCGCCGCTAACCACGGAGTACGTGATCGGCAGTCCGGCGCTTGAAATCGCCCCGAGTTGGATCGGCTGCCCGACAATCACCCCGCTCGTCGGCGACACGAAAGTGAGGGTCTGGTCGGTCTTGGTCGAAGGCGGGGTGGTCGAGGGAGGCGTCGTTGGCGGAGGATCATCCGCAATGGCGAAGGTGACGTTTGCGGAGGCTGTTGCACCGGTGTTGTCCGTTACCTGTACGGTGACCGTGCTGGTGCCGGCCACGGTGGGGGTGCCACTGATCGCTCCCGTCGACGGGTCGAGGTTAAGGCCCGGCGGCATCGCTCCCGCGGTCACCTGATAAGCGACGGCTCCTGTTGCCTCGATCTGCGCCGAAACCGGCGTGCCGACCGTCGCGTTCACGGTCTGGGCGGAAATCGAGGGCCCGGTGGACGCGCCGGCGACGATGTCGAAGGTCGGCGGGTTGATTCCCGTGGCGTCCGGTACGCCGAGAGTGGCGGAGGTGCCTCCGGCGGTCCCAATGGTGCCGTCGCCCAGCGTGATATTGTAGATCGAATTGTTCTTCGCTGTCGGTGCGTTTGCCGGGATGGCGTACGTGAAGGTCAGTTGGTTCGTGCCGCTGCCTGACGCATACATCGCCTTCGCGCTGCCGCCGAACGACAGGTATGGCGATCCGGTGACGACCACGGGACAGGTGAACGTTGCGGTGAACGTGATCGTCTCACCCGGGGAATAGCTGGTTTTGTCAGTGCGAATGAAGTCGCGCAGGGTGGGATGAATGACCCAACGGAACGTGGCCGAACCCGAGCCGGAGGCGTTCATTGCGGTGACCGTCACATTGTACTCGCCACCGGAAAGATCGGAGTCGCTCCAGCCGAACGTGCCGTCGTTGGTCAGGAACTGCACTCCCGGGGGGACGCCGACCGCCGACCAGCTCGTGGGAGAATTCGTCGCGCTCGCGCCGAATTCGTGGAAATCCGAGTGGGAGAGATTGATGGTCGTATCGCGGTCTGGAATTGGCTGCATCACGGGCGCGGCGCTGGTTGACCCGGAAACGGTGTACGGCGCCTGCCACTTGCCGCTCGGCGCCGTGGTCAGCGGCGCACTGAGTCCATCGGGGCTCAGGATCGTGCCGCCATTGGCTTCGATGTGGTCGGAGACGTTTTCGGTGAACGTGCCGTCGGCCGCGCTGGTTTGATACTGAAACGTCAGCGTCTTCGTGCCGCTGCCCGAGACGTACGCGGCCTGGCGGGCACCCGAATCCAAAGGCACATAAGGCGTGCCTGTCACCACGACGGGGCCGCTGAAGGTGGCGGTGAACGTGATGATGTCGCCGTAGGCGTAAGCGGTCTTGTCTGCGGTCAGGCTGACCAGCGCCGGGTGCACATCCCATTCAAACGTCGTGCTGTCGCTCCCGATGTCATTCGTGGCGGTGACGGTGACGTGGTATTTTCCCGGGGTGAGGAAGTTCGGCGAATACGCGATGAGCCCCGCCTGATCGAGCTCCGCACCGCCGGGAAGATTTGTGGCGGTATATTTGCGCGGATAATTCGATCCGTTGCACATGAAGTATATGCCGCTGTAGACCTTCTCGTCCGACGCCAGCGTGGGGCTGCCGGTCCCGACGTAAACGGACGAGCGATCGACCGGATGGATGATGACGGGCGGCGCGGACGGGGGCGCCGCGACGTCGAGGGTGAGATTTACGGAGGTCGTGCCGTCGGCGTTCGTCGCCGAGAGCGTGATCGGAAACGACCCGGAGGCCGTTGGCGTTCCACTGATGTGCCCGTAGGTCGGCTCGATTGAAAGACCGGACGGCAGGCCGGTTGCGGACACGCTGGTCGCTCCGTTGACGCCAGGGAAGTAGCTGAACGGGTAACCTTCCACGACCGGCTGTGGTTGCGGTGGACCGGCCGTGAACACTTTGCCGGGCCAATCTCCCGTGGTGAGAGTCGGTGGAATCCCGAGCGCCCAGTTTACCAAAACGGCGCTCGCAAACACGAACGCCCCCCAACGCCTTTTCGTGTGCATATGGAACCGGTAATGTTTGCTGGCCTTTTCCGATGCCGCCCTCCCGCCGGGGATGGCGCCGGGTGATACGATACGGCGATGCGAGCCGGGTGGGCAGGGGTCACACACCCCACGGGCCGTGGGAGTTCACCCACTGACTCCGGGCGCCAAGCACCTGTCGGGTCGGCTGGTCCGCCCGGCAAGCCGTTGAGCTCGTGAGGCCAGCGTGCGCGCTCGTCGAATTTTGCGCGCCGGGGAAAGAAACTGCCGCTACGGCAGCTCGTAAATCTCGACGAGGCCGTTGCCGGTGAGGCCGTAGGCGCCGGAAACGATGGCCGTGTACGCGCCGGCGGGCACGGTCACGACCAGGGTGGCATCCTTGCTGTTGGCCGGCAGGGCGAATGCGCCGGCGCTGGCGGCCGCCTCGGCCGCGCCCGGTTCATCGGTCCAATCGTCGTTGCTGGCCACGATCGTATCCCGGCCATCGATGGTCGTGTGCAGTTCCAGCCGGGCGTCGGGCAGCGCATCTGTTACGCCAAAGCCGGAAGCGAGGCTCGGACCAATCCCGCGCACGAGCAGCCGCTTGGGCATGTTTCCGTTCACGACAAAACCGGCGACGAGCACGTCGTCGCCAGTGCCGACCTGGTTCCGGGTGGAGAGATTGATCAGCCGGGGCGAATCGCCGGTGCCGGCGTCGTACACCTCGACCAGCACCACGCCACGATCGGACGCCGGCACCGCGCACGCGTGAAAGGTGCGCGCGCCGTCGACGTCGGCGACGACAGCGGCGTCGCGGCTCGTGGCGGGGACGGCGAAGGCCCCGACGCGGGCGAAGGTCGTGGCCAGTGAATCTCGCTCCTCGGGCGTCGCGGCCCAGTTGTCGTTCGCGGCGAGCATCTGGTCCTGTCCGTCGACCGATCGGTGCACTTCCAACCGCGGATCCGCCAGGACGCCGTCCACCCCGAAGAGTGTCCGGAGACTTGGTCCGATCGCGCGGACCAGCACCTTCCTGGTGCCGCCACTGACCACGAGCCCGACGATCAAGGGCTCGCCCGCAACGCCGGCGGTCGCGCGCGCGGAGAGGTTGATCAGCCGGCCAGGCTCGGGCGAAGCGACGACCAATCGGGCAAACCGGCTGGTGGTCGAGCCGACGGCGCTCGTCACCGTTACCGCGTAGTCGGCGGCGTCAGCGCTTGTGACACT
>DASZYH010000103.1:0-45494 GCA_035545515.1 Opitutaceae bacterium | reverse complement strand
GTCCTCATCGCGTTGGTTTGGTATCCCTGCGCGAAGCGACGTCGGCTTATCAGGCACGCCCGATGAGGACAGCGGGCTCCACCTGCCGGACCAAAATCCGAGTTCATCTGTGTCGATCTGTGGTCCTCCCCCGGGCTGAGTTTCCCACGCCTTTTCTGGTCAATCGTCCGGGCAGATTTCGCCCGCCGCTCCGGGCGGCCCACCCCGGCTTCAGCGCGGCGAAAGCCTCCGCATTTGTTGGTGCGCCGCTGGCCAATTCCTGCGCAGCAATGGCCCTTTACCGGGTTCGCGGCGAAAAGCACGATCACGCGGTTCCAGCCTCGCGATGAAACGCGCCAATACGCGGTCCGATTCAAACTCCGACGGTTCGCTGTTCTCCGCTCCGTTTTCCCGCCGCGCATTCCTCCGCGGCTTCGGCACCACCGCCGTGACCGCCGCCGCGTTCGGCGCCCGGTCGGTCGCCGCCGAGCTCGCGAAGGTCAATGCCGAGAAACCCGTCGGTCCCGGCCCGGTGCCGGTCACTCTTTCGATCAACGGCGAACGGCGCACGCTCTCGCTCGAACCCCGGCACACGCTCGCCGAGGCGCTCCGCCTCCATGCCGGCCTGACCGGCGCCAAGGAGGGCTGCGATCGCGCCACCTGCGGCGCCTGTACCATCCTGCTCGATGGTGTCCCGGTCTACGGCTGCATGATGCTCGCGATCGAGGCGCAGGGTCGCGAAATCACCACGATCGAGGGACTGTCGCACGACGGACTCACCGCCATCCAGCAGGCGATCGTCGAGCATGACGGCCTGCAATGCGGTTTCTGCACCCCGGGGTTCGTGATCAGCCTGACAGCGTTGCTCAAGGCGAACCCGCATCCGACGGAGGCCGAGGTCCGCAAGGCCTGCTCCGGTCACGTCTGCCGCTGCGGTTCCTACCCCGGCATCTTCGCCGCCGCCCGGGCCTGCGCGCTCCGCGCCTGATTTTCTCCCATGGCCTGGCCAACCACCGGTAAGTATCTGGGCAAGTCCACGCCGCGGATCGAGGGACCGGCCAAGGTCTCCGGCCGCGCGAAATTCACGGCGGACATCACCGCCCCCGGCATGCTCTACGGCGCCATCCTTCGCTCGAAGTGGCCGGCGGCACACATCCGCTCCGTCAACCTGGCGAAGGCGCTCGCCGCCCCGGGGATCCGCGCCGGTGTGCTGATCGCCGACGGTTCCTTTGATGTTTCCTACTACGGCGCCGAGATCGCTGCGATCGCGGGGGATTCGCGCCAGGCGGTGCTCGACGCGTTGCCGCTGATCGAGGTGGACGCGGAGCCGCGGCCGTTCGTGGTGCACGAGGCCGCCGCCGCACAGGCGGATGCCCCGCAGGTGGCCGCCGGCAAACCGAACCTTGGGTTTGGCCGGGGAAGGTCCGAAGGCGATGTCGACGCCGCGTTTGCCGCGTCGGCTGCCGTGATCGAGGGAGCGTACAGTACGTCCGTCGAGATCCACCACCCGATGGAACCGCACGGGCACGCGGTGGCGTTCGAGGGCGACCAGATGATGGCGTGGTCGTCGACGCAGTCGGTCTTCGGCTGCCGCGACGCGTTCGCCCAGGCCCTGAAGCTGCGGCAGAATCAGGTGCGCGTCGTGTGCGACCACATGGGCGGCGGCTTCGGCTCGAAGTTCAGCCCCGGGGTCGAGGGCATCCTCTGCGCGCGGCTCGCGCAGGCGGCGAAGGCACCGGTGAAGCTCATGCTGACGCGGTTCGAGCAGGCGCTCGCGGTGGGCAACCGGCCGTCGTCATTCCAGAAAATCAAGCTCGGCGCGGATGCGAGCGGCCGGCTGACGGCGTTCCAGCTCGAATCGTACGGCACGCCCGGGTTCAGCTCCGGCGTCTCGAACGATGGCGGAAGCGGCGGTGCGAGTTTCCCGGCACCCTATATCTACCGGCCGCCCGCGTATCGCGTGAAGCAGGGCAGCGTGTCGGTGAACGCCGGCCAGTCGTGCGCCATGCGCGCACCGGGACATCCGGTCGCCTCCGCGGGCATCGAGGCGGCGCTCGACGATCTCGCCGCAAAACTCCGGCTCGACCCGCTCGAAATGCGGCTGCTCAACGACCCGAGCGAGCTGCGGCGGCGCGAGTACCAGATCGGCGCCGAGAAGTTCGGCTGGAAGGCCAAGTACCACCGCCCCGGCGAAACGCCCGGCACGGTCAAGGTTGGCATCGGCTGCGCCGGCGCCGGCTGGATGAGTCGCTGGCACAACACTCAGTCGGAACTCGAAGTGCACGCCGACGGCACGGTGGAAGTGCGGATCGGCACGCAGGACCTCGGCACCGGATCTCGCACCGTGGCGCAGGTTGTCACCGCCGAGTTGCTGGGCATCGCCCCCGAACTCATCACCTCGCGAGTTGGCGACACGCAGTATCCCTGGTCCGGTGCAAGCGGCGGCAGCCAGACCACCGCGTCCGTCGCGCCGTCGGTTTACGATGCGTGCGAAAACCTCGTCGCCGAGCTGCGCAAGCTCAGCGGCGTCGAGGACCCGCGCGGCGCCAACTGGGCGGCCGCCTGCGCGAAGATCGGCCGCACCCCGCTCCGCGTGCACGGCAAATGGCGGCCGGGCCTGGCGAACACGGGAGCCTGCGGCGTCCAGTTCGCCGAGGTGGAGGTCGATACCGAGACCGGCTTCGTGCACGTCCGCCGCATCCTCGCGGTGCAGGACTGCGGGGCGGTCGTGAACAGGCTGACCTGCGAGAGCCAGATCAACGGCGGCGTGATCATGGGCATCGGTTACGCGCTGTATGAACAACGCGTGATGGACGCGCGGTCCGGCGTGGTGCTGAACCCGAATTTCGAGACCTACAAGCTCCCCGGCCCCGCGGACATCCCGCAGATCGACGTCGAGCTCCTTGACATGCCGGAGCGCGGCGTGATCGGCGTCGGCGAGCCGTGCACGATCCCGACCGCCTCCGCCATCGCGAACGCGGTGGCCAATGCGCTCGGCGTGCGCGTGCCCGACCTGCCGATCACCCCCGACAAGGTGCTCGCCGCGCTTGGGAAGGTGCCGGAATCCGACCGCGGGACGGCGCTCGGACGCGAGCGCGCGGAAGCCTTTCGCCAGGTGGCCCAATTGAGCGGCAACCCGACGACCGAGGAGGCGACCGCATGAATCCATTTTCCTACGTCACCGCGCAAACGCCCGAGTCCGCCGTCGATCTGGTGCGGAACGACGGCCGCTATCTCGCCGGGGGGATGGACCTGCTCGGCGAACTGAAGGAAGCCCTCGCGACGCCCAAGCTGCTCGTGAATGTGAAGACGCTCCCGGGCACGCACGAGATCGTGCCGGGCGGCACCTGGACGATCGGCGCGAACGTCACGCTGACGGCGCTCTCCGTTCATCCCGAGCTGCGGCGCGTTTTCCCGGGACTCGCGGAAGCCGCGGGTGAGGTGGGATCGCCGCAGATCCGGAATGTCGCGACGATCGGTGGCAACCTCGCGCAGCATTCACGCTGCTGGTACTACCGGCATCGTGACGTCCATTGCTTCAAGAAGGGCGGCCGCCACTGCTTCGCGCGGCAGGGCGAGAGCAAATATCACTCCCTGTTCACCGGCACGATGTGCGTGAGCCCGTGCGTCTCGAACCTCGCGGTCGCGCTGGCCGCGCTCGACGCCCGGATCGTCGTGCAACGGAAACGCCGCGCCGACCCGCTGACGATCGACGACCTGTACGCGACCGCGTGGCGGACATCGACGGCGCACAACTCGCTGGGCGAGGCCGACCTCATCCTGCGCGTGGAGATTCCGGCGACGGATCGTCGCAGCGCCTATCTGCAGGTGGCCGAAAAAAGCGATTTCGACTGGGCGCTGGTGAGTTGCGCGGCGTCCGCCGGGCTGAAAGCCGGCCGGCTCGCCAAGCCGCGCGTCGTGCTCGGGGCGATCGCCCCGGTGCCGTGGCAGGTGGAGGCGGCGAATGAGTTTCTCGACGGCAAGGCGGTGACGACGGAAACGGCCGAGCGGGCCGCCGACCTGCTGTTGCGGGAGGCGCGGCCGCTGGGCGACAACGCCTACAAGCTGCCGATCGCGAAGGCATTGGTCCGGCGGACGCTGATGAAGCTGGTCGGGACGTAACGAGGTCGGCGATCTCGCGGTAAAATCCCGCTTCAGTCGCGACCGACGGTGGCAGGCGACCGCACCCTGCATCAAGGTGGAACGCGACAGTCCTCATCGCGTTGGCTCGTGTCCAGCGAGAGTCGGGTCACGCTTGCGGCCACGCATTTCGAATCACTTCTGGCGTTCGTGGCCCCGATCTCTTGGACGCAATCAGAAATCGAAAATCCAAAATCGAAAATCTCTCGGCTCGCCAGATGGCGGGGACGTCGTTCAGTTGCCGGCGCATGCCGTCGCTGTCGACCGAGCTTTTCGATTACACGCTGCCCGGGCACCTGATCGCCCAGACTCCCGCCGCGCGGCGCGACCAATCGCGCCTGCTGGTGGTCGATCGCGCGGCGCATACGTTTGCGCATCACCGGTTCGCCGACCTGCCGCAGTTCCTCCGCGGCGGCGACACGCTGTTCCGCAACAACGCCGCCGTGCTGCCCGCCCGGCTGCATGCCCAGCGGCCGACGGGCGGGCAGGTCGAATGCCTGTTGCTCCGGCCCGCCACGGACGACCACACGTGGCGCTGCCTGGTGAAGCCGGGACGCAAGCTTCCCGTCGGTGCGACGTTCGCACACCCGAGCGGCGCGTTTCGCGGCGAGATTGCCGGGCGCGAACCGGACGGCACCGTCCTCGTTCGATTCCACACGCCGCCAGGAGAACCGATCACGGAGTTGGCCAACCGGCTGGGAGACGTCCCGCTCCCGCCGTACATCGCCCGGCGCGACGACGATCCGCCGAAGGAACACCAAGCGCAGCGGGCGGCCGATCTCGAACGCTATCAGACCGTGTACGCGAACCGGGCCCGGCAGGTCGCGGTGGCCGCGCCGACCGCCGGACTGCATTTCACGCCGGAGCTCCTCGCGACGCTCACGGCCCAGGGCGTGCATACCGCCGATGTCACGCTGCATGTCGGGCTGGGGACGTTCAAACCGATCGGGACCGCGAACGTCGAGGAACACCCCATCCACCGCGAGGTGTACGAGGTGCCGGCGGCGACCCAGCGCGCCTTGTTTCCACCGCTGGCGGGACGGCGCGTGGCGGTCGGCACGACGAGCGTCCGCACCATCGAGGATTTTCTGGCCTCGCACGCGGAGTCACTGCAGGACGACGTGATTGCGGAGGCCGGACTGTATATCTACCCGCCCCGGACGTTTCGCGGCGTGGACGTGCTGATCACGAATTTCCACCAGCCACGCTCGACGCTGCTTTGTCTCGTCGCGGCGTTTCTCAGTCCGGGATCAACCGACGGGATTGGCTGGCTGCGTGAACTGTACGCGGAAGCGATCGCGCAGGAGTACCGGTTTTTCAGCTACGGGGATGCGATGGTGATTTTGTAGTGAGTGAGGAGTTAGGAGTTGGGAGTTCGTAATTGGTGGGTGCTAGTTGGTTGTTGGTTGTTGGTTGTTGGTTGTTGGTTGTTGGTTGTTGGGCGCAGTGACAAAATGGGGCAGCGTGGATGGTTGGGGAATCGCAGGTCGCAGGCGTCCGAGGCGAGCGATGCGGGTGCCTAGTGCAACCCGGGCTTTCTTTTTTGCCCTGACGAGGCACAGTGGCGGGCCGATGGACGGAAACGATATTCAGACCCTGATCGAGGATGCCACCGCCGATTACGCGCTCGGCGAAAACGAGGCGGCAATCGCCAAGCTCGAGCGCGCGACCGCGGCCGCGCCGCAGTCGTTCGAGGCCTGGCATGCGCTGGCCGAGGTGAATTTCTCGCTGCGGCGGCTCGACGGCGCGCTGACGGCGGCTGAGCGGGCGCACGCGTTGCGGCCCGACGATCTGTTCATCAACACGACCCTTTCGCGAATCTGGATGGAGCGTGGCGACAAGGCGCGCGCGGAACATTTCGGCGCGCAGGCGAAGATCCAGGGTTGGAAGGAACAGCTCAAGAACGGCGGCGCCTGAACCTGCCGCTCGGACGCGGACTCCGTTCCGCGCCCTACGTCACTCCAACCGCGGTGCGGAACTCCGCGCCCTACCTTACTCCAGCCGCGGCGGAGTCAGGCGACCCCGCCCTATAATCGAACCCTGGCGCGGAAGGGACGCTCCTTCACCAAGTGCTACGGAAGGCAGGCTCGCCGCCGTACCCGCCCGCGATCGAGTGTAGGCGACTATGAGGATGCCGGGCTCCGGCACGTTTGGAAATCCGGCGCTTGTTTCCTAGGGCAACCTACGCGGCGGCGATGTGGCTTGGAGCCACGCAGTTGCGACGCGGACGGTTTTCCGGCAGGGCGCGGGATTCTCTTGCTGGGCTGCCGGTGCGCTGGTTTTATCGGCGGCAATTACCCCCGGGCAATCCATGACGACGCTCTTCTACGCGGTCTGCCTCATCGCGGGACTCCTGTTCACGATTGTCAGTGCCTTCGCCGGGCATGTTTTCCATGGAGGCGACGGCGGGCACGATCTCGGCGCCGGCGGACACGACCTCGGTACGGGAGGTCACGCCGAAGCCGGCTTCGACGACTCCGGTATCCCCGGCGTCTCGTTCTTCAGCCCCGTCGTGCTGGCGAGTTTCATCACGGCATTCGGCGGCTTCGGCATCCTGTTCAGCGATATCAAGGCGACGTCGAGCGTATGGCTGAGCGCCCCGCTCTCGATCGCCGGCGCGCTGATCGTGGCTTTTGCTGTCCTTTCGCTCTTCAACGCGATCTTTCGTCGGACGCAGAGTTCCAGCGAATCGCACGTCGCGTCGCTGATAGGCGTGCCTGCGTCGCTGATGAGTCCGATTCCCGAGAATGGTGTGGGTGAGATCGCCTACGTTCAGGCCAGCACGCGCTACACTGCGCCGGCCCGATCGGAAAAAGGCGTTGCAATCGCCGTCGGCCAGACCGTTCGGATCACGCGCGTGGTTGGGACTCAATTCTTTGTCGAGCCTCTCAAATAAGAAATTTCTATGAACCTAGCCCTTCTCGTTTCGACGCTGCCACTGGCGGCCCTGGAAGATTCGGGGTTCCCCTTCTTCAAGGCGCTGGCGATCGCAGCCATCTGCGTCGTCGTCCTCTTCATCTTCCTGTCGATCTTTGCGAGCCGCTACACGAAGGTCGGACCAAACCAGGTGCTCGTCATCTCGGGCCGCAAGCGCCGGGTCGTTGATCCCGACGGGACCGCGCGCGTCGTCGGCTTCCGGATCGTCAAGGGCGGCGGCGTGTTCGTCTGGCCGGTGTTCGAAAAGGTCGACCTCCTTTCGCTCGAGCTGCTGACGATCGACGTGCAAACCCCCGAGGTCTACACGAGCAAGGGCGTCCCGGTGAAGGTCGATGGAGTCGCGCAAATCAAGGTCAAGGGGGACGACATCTCAATTGCGACTGCGTCCGAACAGTTCCTCGGCAAGACGACCGAGGAGATTCGGAACATCGCTACGCAGACTCTCGAAGGCCACCTGCGTGCGATTCTTGGCACGATGACGGTCGAGGAGATCTACCAGAACCGCGACTCATTCGCCTCCAAAGTGCAGGAAGTTGCTGCCGGGGACATGGCCAACATGGGGCTCGGTATCGTGAGCTTCACGATCCGCGACATTCGCGACACGCAGGGTTACCTCGATGCGCTCGGCAAACCAAGGATCGCACAGGTCAAGCGTGACGCGCAGATTGCCCAGGCGGAAGCCGACCGAGACGCGATGATCAAGTCAGCGCAGGCGACGCAGGCCGGACAGGAGGCCAAGTTCCTCGCCGACACGAAAATTGCCGAGGCGCAGCGGGACTATCAGAGCAACGTCGCGCAATACCAGGCGGCGGTGAATCAGAAGAAAGCCGAGGCGGACCTTGCGTACGACCTGCAGAAATTCAAGACCGGCCAGTTGGTGAAAGCCGAGGAAGTCCAGGTTCAGATCATCGAGAAGCAGAAGCAGATCGAGCTGCAACAGCAGGAAATTATGCGACGGCAGCGTGAACTGGAGGCCAACGTCCAGAAGCCGGCCGACGCCGAACGTTACAGGGTCGAAACGCTCGCCAACGCCCGCAAATTCCAGCTCGAAACGGAAGCCGAAGGCGCGGCCTCTGCGACCAAGGCGACCGGATTTGCGAATGCCGACGTGGCGAAGGCAACGGGTCTCGCCGAAGCCGATGCGAACAAGGCCCGCGGCCTAGCGGAAGCCGCCATCATCGAGGCCCAGGGCAAGGCGCAGGCCGAGGCGATGCGGCAGAAGGCGGAATCCTTCAAGCAGTACAACGAGGCCGCGGTCATCGAGATGATCGCCCGGGTGCTGCCGGAGATCGCCGGCAAGATCAGCGAACCGCTGGCGAAAACCGAGAAGATGGTAATCATCAATTCAGGGAACGGCCCGGGCGGTGGTGCCAGCAAGGTGACCGCCGATGTGACGCAAATCATCGCCCAACTCCCGCCCATCCTGGAAAGCCTGACCGGCGTGAAATTCGACAAACTGCTCGAACAAGTGCCGGCCCTGCGCAAGGCGATGGGAAAGGAAGACGAGGTCAAGGTTCCGGTCGTTCCTCCGCTGAACCTCGGCGTCGATCCCATCAAGCCGGTGCGGGAGTGAAGCGACGCGCGGAAGGGACTCCGCGCCGGCCGTTAGTAGCTCGTCCGCGGTAGGGCGGCCAGTCCCTTGGCCGCCTCGAACCCACCAATCCCCCCGATGCGCCTGTTCGAAGCCGTCCTCGAAGCCAATCAACGCCGCGTTGCGGGCGACCGCGCGGCAATGATCCCCGCCGCCGATCACGCGAGCGCCCTCCCAATCGCGGCGCTCACCTGCATCGATGCCCGACTGAACCATGTGCTGCCGGACGCGCTGGGCATTCCGGAAGAGCACTTCATCTGGCTGCGCAACGCCGGCAACATCATCACCGGTCCGCTGAGCAGCACGATGCGTTCGCTCGCGCTGGCCTGTGCGGTCAAGGGCGCGAAGGAAATCGCAATCATCGGACATTCCGACTGCCTGGTGGGAAAAACCACCGCGATGCAGATTCTCGACCGGCTGGCGGCGATGGGCGTCGACCGGCACAAGCTCCCGGACAACGTGGTGGAGTATTTCGGCCTCTTCGCGAGCGAACGCCAGAACGTCATCCGCGGCGTCGAAATCGCCCGGAGCAGCCCGCTGATCGGATCGAAGGTGCCGGTGCATGGCCTGCTGATCGACCTTGGCACCGGCCGCGTCGAGTGGGTCGTCAACGGCTACGAGCCGGCGCCGGTCGCGGTGGCGGGACCGGCCGGAGAGATCTTTGCCAAGGCCGACCAGGCGTTGAACGCATTTGCCCGGATCGGCAGCACGGCGGCGTCCGAGTTGAAGCTGCCGGAGACGAAAATCGGCGAGATTGTGTCACTGGCCGAGGACTGGCTGCATCGCGCCGAGAAGGTCGCGGCGGTCGTTGCGCCGGCGAAGCCGGTCGCACCCGCGGCGGCCAATCCGCCGACCCCGCCTCCGGCGCCGCCGAAGATCCCCGCGCAGCCCAATCCGCTGTTTACGCTTCAGGAGCGAATGCGGCAGATGGCGGCCAAGGCGCAGAACCGCCGGCCCCCGCGTTGACGCGGGTCGCGGCCCCGTTGACAGACTTCGGCCGGCCCCCCACCCTCCCCGCCCCATGGAATCTCCCGTGTACGTCCTCGAATTCGAGAAGCCTCTGCGCGAGCTCGTTAAGCAGCTGGATGAGCTGCGGCAGCGGTCGATCGAGACCAACGTCGATGTCGGCGCCGAGATTCATGCCATCGAAAAGAAAATCGAAGGCCTGCAGCGGGACATCTACTCCAACCTGACCCCCTGGCAGAAGGTGCAGATTGCCCGGCATCCGAAGCGGCCCTACGCCCTGGATTACGTCGGAATGATGTGCGAGGGCTTTCAGGAACTGCACGGCGACCGCCAGTTCAATGATGACCGCGCCCTGATCGGCGGCACCGCGTTTCTCGACGGTCAGGCGGTGATGATCATCGCCCAGCAAAAGGGCCGAGACCCGAAGGAGCGGATGGCGAGGAACTTTGGCATGCCTCAGCCCGAGGGCTACCGCAAGGCGATCCGGCTCATGCGCATGGCCGAGAAATTCAAGCTGCCGGTGCTCACCTTCATCGACACCCCCGGCGCGTATCCGGGCGTTGAATCCGAAGAACGTCATGTGTCGGAGGCTATCGCCTACAATCTCCGCGAAATGTCGCTGCTGGGAACCCCGACCGTTTCGGTCGTCGTGGGTGAAGGTGGCTCGGGCGGCGCGCTTGGCATCGGCGTCACCGATCGCGTGCTGATTTTCGAAAACAGCTACTACTCCGTGATCTCGCCGGAAGGCTGCGCGGCCATTCTGTGGAAGGACGGCGCCGCCGCCCCGAAGGCGGCCGAGGCGCTCAAACTGAGCGCCGACCACCTCCAGCGGCTCGGCGTCGTCGACGAGGTCATTCCGGAACCACTCGGCGGCGCCCACAACGATCCGGCGCAGGCCGCCAGCGCCCTGAAGTATGTCATTCAGAAACACCTGGGCGACCTCGCCGGACTGTCACCGGAGCAGTTGCTCGAGGCGCGGTACGAGCGTTACCGGCATCTGGGCGTGTACGAGGAGTCGGGAACCGTGAAGTCCTGACACCACCCGTCCGGAGACGACGCCCCGTCGAGGTTCTGATACCGAGGCCCAGGACACCGGGCGCCGCTCGCAAGCACCGCGGCTAATTGAGCGCGCGAACGATTTCCTTCGCGGCCCGAATTCCACTCGCGAGCGCACCGTGGACCGTGCCGGTCTCCTCGCCGTCTGCTGTTGCCTCTCCCGCGAAAAACAACGTGTCCCGCAGCGGTTCACGCAGACGGCTCGAGGCGTCGTCGTGGCCGGCCCGGATGAAGGTGTAGGCGCCCCGGCTGAAGGGATCGCGACTCCAATTGTGCATTGCAGAATCGAGTGCGGCCGCGTCGATCACCGATGCCGGCACATCGAGGACCCGGCTGAGCACCGCCACCGCCGTGCGCCTGATCTCGGCTTCGGGCCGGCTCGCCAGCGCCGACGCGCGGGGCCCGCCGGCCCAGGCGGTGAGCGTGGCGTCGTCCGTCAACGACCACCACACCGGCAGCGCGCGCTCGTCAGTGTGCACGAAGCCGAAAGGAGCATCCTGTTTCCGCTGGAGGGCAGCCGGCAGGAGTCCGCGCCAGCGGCGGCGGTCAAAGCGGAAATTCATCCGAATGACCTGTCCCATGCGCATCGCGGAGATCACCGAGCGACGCGGCAGACGCGGGCTGAACGCGATCCCGCCCCGTTGCGACGGTGACGCCTGTAGCACCGCCAGGGGCACGGTGAGGATCGCGCTGCGGGCCCGCCACGTAGTCCCCGCCGCCCGGACTTCGACCTGCCGCCGGCTCCAGACGACGGACGTGCACGCGGCGTTCGTCACGACTTCCGCCGCGCCGGCGGTAAGGTCGGTCACAAGCGCATTCACCACCTGATCGTAACCGTCCGGGATCATGTACTGCTCGCCGTCCTCGAAGGTCTCTCCGGCCAGCGCGACGGCGCTCATCTCATCCACGGGAGCCGCCTCGAACCCCTCGGCGAAACCGAGCGCCAGCTTGCGATCGACCTCCGGCAGCGCGGCGCCCTGTTCCGCCAGGAAATCCGCGAACGACCATCCCCGCATGCGCCGCGAGTCGATCCGCTTGGTGACCGCGGCGATCCGCGCCGCCGCATCGATCCGGGTCCACGTGCCCGTCTCGCCGTGCCAATGGTCATCCACCACCTGGGTGGTCGCGATCCGGTGCTTTTTCAGCAGCTTCCACAGCGCCTCGTTGCCACCGTGAACGAACTGGGCACCGAGTTCGATCGGGTGTGCCCAGCCGCGTTTTCGGACGCTGAGCACGCGCCCTCCGAGGCGGTCGCGCGCCTCGATCACCACGACGCGCAGATTCCGACGCGCCAACTCGCCGGCGGCGGCCAGACCGGCCACTCCGCCGCCAATCACAATGACATCCGCAGATCGATCTGCCATGCGACAAAGACCAGCGGCCCGCTTCTCGGTGCGCGATTTTCGCGTCGCGAACGCCTCATCGGTTTGCCACCTGCGCCGCGAGTTCAAGGCGGCCAAGGGACTGGCTGCCCTACCCGACAAACCGGAGGCAAACCGCACTACGTCTGCGCGAGTTTCCGCTGGGTCGGGAAGACGTCGCGCAGCGTCAGGCTCAGGCGGTCCTGCATGGCCTGGAGTTCGCGGTAGCGCGCCACGTTCGCCCGAATGGGCGTGCAACGGGAATCCTCTTTCACCGCCACCATGCCTTTCGTGAAGTCGCTGATCGACGCGCGGGCGTTCCCGCGGCGCGCCACGCACCACGCCGCCTGCAACGCCCCGCCGAGTGCCGCGCCTTCGTCCTCCACCATGCCGACGACCGGCACGCCGAAGACGTCGGCCATGATCTGGCGCCAGACGGCCGATTTGGCCCCGCCGCCGGTGACGCGAATCTCCTTCGGTTTGACCCCGAGCTCCGCGAGCCGCCGCAGCCCATAATTCATTCCCATCGTGACGCCCTCCATCGCGCTCCGGGCGAGATGGCCGGGTTTCACGGTGGCCTGATTCAGGCCGAGCCAGACGCCCGTGCCTTCGGGGACGTTCGGCGTCCGCTCGCCGGCGAAATACGGCAGCAGCACCAGGCCATTCGCCCCGACGGACGCGTTGGCGACGGCGCTCTCCAGCGCCGCGTGGTCGTAACCGAACATCGAACGCACCTGTTCCGTCACGGTCGTGACGTTCATCGTGCACAGCAGCGGAAGCCAGCCGCCCGTCGACGAGCAGAATGCGGCGATCTCACCCTGGGGATCGACGACGGGCTTGTTCGCATAGGCGTAGATCGTCCCGCTGGTCCCAAAACTGGCGGTCACGACGCCCGGCGCCACGTTGCCCGTGCCGATCGCCCCCATCATATTGTCGCCGCCGCCGGCGCTCACCACCACGTCGGGCGACAAGTCGTACTGGCGCGCCAGTTCCGGCCGCAGCATGCCGGCGGGCTCGTGCGAGCCGCGGATCTCCGGCAGCCAGTCGCCCAGGTTCCGGTCGATCGCGGCGATCGCCTCCTTTGACCAGGTGCGTTTGCGGACGTCCATCAGCGCCGTACCGGACGCATCGCCGTGCTCCATGAAGAAATTCCCCGTGAGGTGGAAATTGAGGTAGTCGTGCGGCAGCAGCACGTGCCGCAGGCGGCGGTAGTTCGCCGGCTCGTGTCGTTTCAGCCAGAGGATCTTGGGCGCGGTGAAGCCGGGTAGCACCAGGTTTCCGGTCTTCCGGATCGCGGCCTTCGGTCCGCCCAGCTTCCTCGTGATGAGCGCGCATTCGGGGGCGGTGCTCGTGTCGCACCACAGCTTCGCCGGGCGGATCACATTGCCGTCGGCGTCGAGCGGCACGAAACCGTGCTGCTGTCCGGACACCCCGATGCCCCGCACCCGCGCGCGGTCGACCTTGGCCAGCGCCGCCAGGATGACACGGTCGAGGGTTTCCACCCATTCGCGCGGGTTCTGCTCCATGTGGCCGACGGGCAGGCCGGCAATCAGGGTGTGCGGCGCGCGGGCCTCGGCGATCACCTGGCGCGCGTCGAGATCGAGCACGACGGCTTTGACGCTCTGGGTTCCGGAATCGATGCCAATGAAAAGGGACATGAGAAGAAAGGTCGGGCGGCGGGAGGAAAGTTTGTCGGGTGCGAGCGCTGACTTTTTCGGCCAGTCCCGCTCTCCTTCAACAGCAAAACCGCTCGCATTGTAGCGCGCGGCGACGTCCGCTCACCCGCCCGTGTTTCCCGCCTTCACGGCGTCGAGGAATTCGACCGGCGCGAAATCGTCGGTCAAGACGCGGACGCGCCGCAGTTCGGCCATCGGAATCGGGATGCGCTCGGCGCGGATTGCATCCAGATCCAGGCGGCCGGCGAAGGCCGGGCGGGCGAGCGCCGCGGCGGACGGCCATTTCGCCGGATCGGTGATCGACGGCGTCCGGTACTTGACGCCGAACGCGATCACATTGCCCCGGCTCCGGGTCCCCAGCAGCACGACCTGCGGGAACACGGCCATGATCGTCTTGATGTCCGCATAGTAGAGTTCGCTGGTCGCGTGCAGGTTGCTGATAAACACGCCGCGGTCGTCGAGGCGTGCCGCGCACTCCCGATAAAACTCCTCCGTCTTCAGGTGCGGCGGAACGTAGCCGCCGCGAAAGGCATCGAGAACGATCCAGTCCCACTTCTCCCGGTTGCGCTTGATATACATCCGGCCGTCCATCGTCGCCACGGGCGAACGATCCGTCGGCTGAAAATCCATCCGCGAAGCGCAGAGTTCCACAACCTTGGGATCGAGTTCGACGGATTGCAGCAGCGCATCGGGGAAGGCGGCCGTGAACAATCGGTGGAAGCCGGCGCCACCGAGGCCGATCATCAGGACGCGCCGCGGATCGGGACGGAAGAAAAGCGCGCCATACAGGGTGCGCGTGTAGGGCACCACCAGGCGAAGCGAGTCGCGCAGGTCGACCGCCGACTCCAGCGCCTCGCTCCGGCGCGAGCGCGCCCGCAGTTCGACAATATCGCCCCTCCGTTCGACCGTGAGACTGTTGTACAGCGTGTCGTAATGCTCGACGAAATTGCCCGGCGGAACGGCCCCGGCCGCAAGGGGGAGGAGCAGCGCCGCGACAATCAGGAGATGTTTCACGCCACGGCCTCCGCGAGCAGTTTCAGCAGCACCGCCAGTCCCCCCACCGCGACGACCAGCCAGCCGTAGAGCAGCACGGAAACCGGAAAGTGCGGGATCAGCGCGAACGCGGTGAGCATCACGCCGGCGATGTTTCCCAGCGTGCTGACGCCATAGACGACACCGGACGCCTTGCCCGGCGGCATGCCTCGCGTCGCGAGGTACTGGACACATTGCGGACCGAATGAGGAGAGCGCGGTGACCGGCACGAAGAACAGCAGCAGGCACGACACGAAGAGCGCCATCTGCAGGTCGGGCAGCGCCACCTCGATCCAATCGAGACACGGCCGGCCGAACACCGCCGTGCCGGCCAGCGCAATCACCGCCACCACGGCACCCGCCGATTGCGCCACGCGTCGCGCCTGCGGCGCGAGATTGCTGATCCAGCCGCCGGCGATCGAACCCGCGCTGAACGCGGCCAGGAACGTGGCGATCAGCCAGGCCCAGACAATGATTGACGACCCGAAGTGCGGGCTGAGCAGTCGCGACGCCAGCAACTGGAATCCCATGCTGAGGATGCCGAGGATCATCACAATCGCATAGAACACGAAGCGGGGCACAAGGCCCGCACGGTGTGCAGGCGAAATCTTGCTGTCAGTATAAATTCCGAAGGTGAGAAGGGCTTCGGGAGATGAAGTCGTGGAGAAATCTGCATTGGGAAATTGGGGAGTTCGGGAGTTCGAAAGTTGAAATCTCGCGGCCGAGCAAATTCGTCCGAGGAGGGGCAGACGCATGGCGCCACCGCAATACCGACGGTTCCGTTCGCGCTTGCGGCGGCCCCTTACGAGTCGGCAGTGTCTCCGTTTTTTCATGCCGTGGGTGGTCGCCAGTCTCGTCGCCGCGTTTTTCCTCGGATGCTATGATCTGTGCATCAAGCACTCGGTCCGGGACAACGCCGTCCTGCCGGTCCTGTTCTTCGCGAACCTGTGCAGCGCGGGAATCTGGATCATCCTGCTGGGCCTGCACGCGGCGGCGCCCAACCACATGCCCGGCATTTTCTCGGTGCCCACCCTCACCGCGAGCCAGCACGGATTGATGTTCATCAAGTCGCTCATCGTGGCGGCCTCCTGGGTGTGTTCGTATTTCGCGGTCAAGCACCTGCCGGTGTCGATCGCGGCGCCGATCCGCGCCACGAGTCCCCTCTGGACTCTCATCGGCGCCCTGATTCTGCTGCGCGAGCGCCCCAGCACACTCGAGCTGGTCGGAATGCTGACGACGCTGGGCTCGTTCCTCGGACTGTCGTTCGCCGGCCGCCAGGAGGGAATCCATTTTCATCGCGACAAGTGGATCTGGTGGCTGTCCGCCGGCACCCTGCTGGGCGGGATCAGTGGTCTCTACGACAAGTATCTCCTTGGCCGCTGCGGCTTCACCGCCTCGACCGTCCAGACCTGGTTCTCGATCTATCTCGTGCTGCTGTTCCTGCCGCTCGCAGTGGGGTGGAAACTGCGGTGGTGGCCCCGGCACGAGTTCCACTGGCGGTGGAGCATCATCGGCGTCTCGGTCACGCTGCTGATCGCCGATTTCGTGTATTTCACGGCGCTGCGCGACCCGCAGGCGCTCGTTTCGGTGGTGTCGAGCCTCCGCCGCGGCAGCACGCTCGTCGCCTTCGCCGGCGGGCTTTGGCTGTTCAAGGAGGCGAACGGCCGGCAGAAGCTTCCGGCGGTGCTCGGCGTGCTCGCCGGGATCATTCTCACCGTCGTCGGGTGAGCCGGCAGTGGCGGGTGTCGCCAGCCGAACCCCATTGCCAAGTCCCGGCGGATCGCCCAGTCTGCGCGGCAAAAAATCGATCCGGCCACCCGGCCCCGGGCCGGCGCCGTATCAGAACAGTAACGACAGACCCCAATGTCCAAAGCCGTTGTTTCGTCGCTCTACGATTCGGATGTATTTCGCATGGCGTGCCGCCAGTTCGACAAGGCCGCCGATGCGATCAACCTCCCGGAACCAATCCGGGACCGGACCAAATACCCCCGCCGCTGCCTGGCGGTGGCGCTGCCGATCAAACGGCAGGACGGCAGCGTGACCGTGTTCGAGGGCTACCGGGTCCAGCACAACCTCTCGACCGGCCCCTCGAAAGGGGGCGTGCGTTTCCACCCCCACGTCACGATCGGGGAGGTCGCGGCGCTCGCGATGTGGATGAGCTGGAAGTGCTCGCTGGTCGGCCTGCCCTATGGCGGGGCGAAAGGCGGCGTGATCTGCGATCCGAACGAGCTCACGCCGGGCGAACTCGAACACCTTTCCCGCCGCTACATGCAGGAACTGGTGAATTTCGTCGGACCGCACACGGACGTACCCGCGCCGGACGTGGGCACGAACGAGAAGATCATGGGGTGGATGATGGACACGTACTCGAACCACGTCGGGCACGTCGTTCCCGCGGTGGTGACCGGCAAGCCGATATCCCTCGGCGGCTCCCAGGGGCGGCGCGAGGCGACCGGCGCAGGCGTGGCGTACCTCGTGAAGAAGTACCTCGAGGATCTCAATATTCCCGTCACCTCGGCCACGGTCGTCATCCAGGGCTTTGGCAATGTCGGGAGCGAGACCGCCGCCGCCCTGGCGGGCTACGGCGCGAAGATCATCGGCATTTCCGACTACACCGGCGGGATCCACAACCCGCAGGGCATCGACATCCGAAAGGCCCTCGCCTACGTGCGGTATCAGCGGGTGCTCCGCGATTTCGACGGCGGGGAGCCGGTCACGAACGAGCAATTGCTGGAGCTCCCCTGCACCGTGCTGGTGCCGGCCGCGCTCGAACGCGTGATCACGGAGCAGAACGCGGCGAAATTGAAATGCCGGGTGCTGGCCGAGGCGGCCAACGGACCGACGACAAATGCGGCCGACCGGGTCATCGACCAGCGCGAGGACATCGAGCTGATTCCGGACGTGCTCTGCAATTCGGGCGGCGTGATCGTCTCCTATTTCGAGTGGCTGCAGAACCTCTCGAACTTTTATTGGGATCGCGATGAGGTGATGCGGAAGCTCTTCGGCATCCTGGACAAGGCAAAGGACTCGGTCGATTATCAGAAGCGGAAGTTCAAGTTCAGCCGCCGTCTCGCGGCGCTCACGCTCGGAATCCAGCGGGTCGCCGACGCGAAGGAAAGTCGGGGGCTGTTTCCGTAGAGCCCCTGATGGGGGAAAAAAATTGGCAATTGGTAGTTGGTTGGTGGTTGGTGCTTCGGGGCGACCCGAATTGACTCGAGGGGTGACGCACCCCATCGGGCTGCCGGCGCTCGGTTGGACGACGGCACGAGGTGAATTCCGAGTTGGTTCGCAGGAGCGCGGCGTCGGTCGACGGGAACGTTTCCAATTGCCAATGGCCAATTTCCAAATTTCTGGCCGCGGTCCACCGGGTGACGGGTCAGGCACTTGCCAGCGTCGCCGAGGAGCGCATACTTCCCGGCTCCCACACCATGCCCGAGAAGAAAGAACTCCTCACCACCAATCGCAAGGCGCTCACGATCAACCTCGACGAGCGGAAGTACGGCACGTTTGCGGAAATCGGCGCCGGACAGGAAGTGGCCCGCGTGTTCTTCCAGGCAGGGGGCGCCTCCGGGACCGTCGCCAAGACGATCTCGGCGTACGACATGACGTTCAGCGACGCGATCTACGGCAAGGCGCCGCGCTACGTGTCGCACGAGCGCCTGTCGACGATGCTCGACCACGAGTACCAGCTCCTGATCGAGCGCCTGGCGGAAATCCGCGGCGACCGGACGTCCTTCTTCGTGTTCGCCGACACGGTGGCGACCAAGAATTTCAAGGGCACGAACGAGGCGCACGGCTGGATGGGCATTCGTTTCCAGACCGAGCCCGGCGTCGAACCGAGCGACATCATCCTGCACGTGCGGATGTGGGACAAGGAGGCGATCCAGCAGCAGGAGGCGCTTGGAATCGTCGGAACGAACCTGATGTACGCGGCGTTTTACTACCGGGAGGATCCGACCCGGTTCATCGAATCGCTGGTCGACAACGTCGGCAACGTGCGGGTCGAGGTGGACATGATCCGTTTTTCCGGGCCGGCGTTTCCGCAAGTCGACAACCGCCTGATGTCGCTCTACCTCGTGCAGAATGGGCTGACCAACGCGGTGATGTTCAGCCCCACGGGCGACGTGCTCCAGCCATCCGAGGTCCTCTACAAGAAGGCGGTCCTGGTCGAGCGCGGCAGTTTCCGTCCGGTCACCCATGTCAATGTCGACATGCTCAATTGCGCCACGGCGCAGTTCGTCCAGGAACCGCTCGTCAAGGGGAAGGATGTCATCGTCCTGATGGAGATCACGATGAACAACCTCCTCGTGGCCGGTGAACTCGACGCGCAGGATTTCCTCTCGCGGGTGGATCTGCTCGCCGATCTCGGGTTCACGACGATGGTTTCCAACTACTCCGAATACTACCGGCTGACCTCGTATTTCCGGCGCTACACGAAGGAGATGATCGGCGTGGCGCTCGGGATCAACAACCTGCTCGAGATCTTCAACGAGAAATACTACGAGCACCTCGAGGGCGGCATCCTGGAGTCCTTCGGGCGGATGTTCCGCAACGCGGTGAAACTGTACGTCTATCCGATGCGACAGGACGCCTTCGAGCGTTACCTGAGCACCGGCGGCGCGGTGGCGGGCCCGGCCTCCCTCACGACCAACGCCTTCACGTCAAACGTGCTGATCACCGCGAAGAACGTCCAGGTGACGGACCATCTGCGAAACCTGTACGCGCACCTGCTCGAGAACCACTATATCGATTGCATCGTCGGCTTCGACGCCAACATCCTCGAGATCTTCTCGCGCGACGTCCTGAAGCGGCTGAAGGAGGGCGATCCGGCGTGGGAGCACCTGGTGCCGGTCAGCGTCGCAGCCGCGATCAAGAAGCGGCACCTGTTTGGATACGTGCCGCATGAGACTGCCGCGACCGGCACGCCGGTCCCGGCGGCGGCTCACTGATCCGCGGGGCGCCGCGGCCACGAGGAGCGGGCCGGGGCGTGAACGGCGGGATTGCCGGACGGATCACTCCGGCATCACGACGGCAATATGGAGATCCTTGAGCTGGCGCTCGGTGACGGGCGTCGGGCTTTGGGCCATGAGATCCTGCCCCTTCTGGGTCTTCGGAAACGCGATGACGTCGCGGATGCTCGTGGTTCCACAGAGCAGTGCGACCATCCGATCGAGTCCGAACGCGATGCCACCGTGGGGCGGCGCACCGTACGTGAACGCCTTGAGCATGTAGCCGAACCGGCTTTCGACGACATCCTGCGGAATCTTGAGCACGTCCTCGAAGACCTTCTTCTGGAGCGCCGGCTGGTGGATTCGGATCGATCCGCCGCCGAGTTCCATGCCGTTCAAGACGACGTCGTAGTGCTGGCCGCGCACGGCCTTCGGGTTCGAGTCGAGGAACGGCGTGTCCTCCGGCACCGGCGCGGTGAACGGGTGATGTGTGGCGACATAGCGGTTCTCCGTCTCATCGTAGCTCATGAGGGGGAAATCGACCACCCACAGAAACTTCCAGTCGTCGGCGCGGATCGTGAGCTTGCCGCGCTTCTGCAGCAGCGCCGCCGACTCGAGCCGGAGCCGGCCGAGAATCGCGCAGGCCTTCTCCCAGGGAGCCGCGGCAAAAAAGATGATGTCGCCCTCGCCGATGTTCAGCGTCTTCGTCAGCTCGGCCTTTTCGGCGTCGGTGAAGAATTTGACGATCGGGGACTTCCACTCGCCGCCCTCGACCTTGATGAACGCGAGGCCCTTCGCACCGAGGGACTTCGCGATGTCCTCGAAGTTCTTCAGTTCGCCCTGCGTGATGTCCGAGAGGCCCTTCGCGTTGAGCGCCTTGATCACGCCGCCGCCCGCGACGGTCTGTTGAAAGACCTTGAAGCCCGAGTTTTTGAACGTGTCGGAGAAATCGGCCAGCTCCATCGCGAACCGCACATCCGGCTTGTCCACGCCGTAGCGATTCATGGCGTCGACGAAGGGCATCCGCGGGAACGGCGTCGGAATGTCGACCCCCAGCACATCCTTCCAGACCTTCTGCAGCATCCCCTCGAAGAGCGCGTACACGTCCTCGCGGGTGATGAACGACGCCTCGACGTCGACCTGGGTGAATTCCATCTGCCGGTCCGCCCGCAGGTCCTCGTCACGGAAGCAGCGCGCGATCTGAAAATAGCGCTCCACGCCCGCGACCATGAGGATCTGCTTGAACTGCTGCGGCGACTGGGAAAGCGCGTAGAACTGGCCCGCGTGGATGCGCGAAGGCACCAGGTATTCGCGGGCGCCCTCGGGCGTGCTCTTGAAGAGGGCCGGCGTCTCGACCTCGATGAAATCCTGCGCGTCGAAGTAGTCGCGGATCGCCTTGGCGGCGCGGTGGCGGACCAGGAGGTTCTTCCGCATCTTCGGCCGGCGAAGGTCGAGATAACGGTAGGTCAGCCGCAGGTCCTCGTTGACCTTGTCGCCGCCGGCGTCGTCGAGCGGAAACGGCGGGGTGTCGGAGATGTTGTGAATTTCGAGGCTGGTCGCGTCCACCTCGACCTCGCCGGTCGGAAGCGCCGGGTTGGCGGTGCCCTCGGGCCGACGCGCCACCGTGCCAGTGATGCCGATCACCGACTCAGGCTTGAGCTGCTTGAGCTGCTCGGCCAACGCCGCGTTCGTCGTGGGCTCCAGCTTCACCTGCGTGACGCCTTTCCGGTCGCGCAAGTCGATGAAGATGATGCCGCCTTGGTCGCGGATCGTGTCCACCCAGCCGACCAGCGAGGCGGAGGAGCCGAGATCGGCCAGAGTGAGCTGGGCACAGTTGTGGGTGCGCTTCATGGCAAAATAGAGCCGGCCAGCACAACCTAGCGCCGGTACCGAGCGCAAACAGATTCTCCAAAGCCGGCCCGCCGGCGGAGTCACCTTCGAACCTCGACGGTTCGTCCAGCCTCGCCCCCCTGCGGCAGCAGCACGTCGATCGTCTTCCCGTTCACGGTGACACTCAGACTCGCCAGGGTTTGTGTCGGATCCGAGACGAAGATCCGGTCGGACTCGCAAACCAGCAGGCAGGGGCGATTAACCGCGATACTCTGTCCGGCGATCGGCCGGATCTCGCCGGGTTTCCAGAACACCGCCGCCGTCGTGGTCGGCCCCAGGACGGCAAACTGACAGGCGGACGTGTTGCTGACGATCGGCTGGGCATTCGGAGGACGCTGCCCTGGGGTGATGACGTACGCGTATCGGCCGGATGATGGCACGCCGTGATCGATCCACAGGGCAAACACATCCTCGGTCACGTCCGCCTTCGGCGTCTCGGGATTCCGGAAGACACGATTCCAGTTCCCCGTCTGCGGACCGGTCCGGAGGTGCACCGTCGTTGGGGTGATGAACGTGTAATACCAGCCGTCGTGGCTCACCCAATCGAGACTGGAAATCACGGCGTCACCACCCGCGAACCTTTCGGGATCATGCCCGGACCGCATCATCATCACCGGCCCGCGCACCCGGGATTGGTTCACGGTCGTGACCACCGGCACATCGGCAGGACCCGTGATGTCCACGCCGAGGCAGACAATCTCGTCGCGTCCGAAGAACCACGCCTTCCGGGCCGTGACGCCGTCGCGCGCAAAATCCAGCGCCGCGCAGCCGAGTTCGCCATCGCTCACGCCACCGACAAACTCGCGTTCGCCGCGCACGTGCTGGTACGGTGGCGGGCCGCCCGACAGTTGGGCGCAGGTCACCCCCGGCAGCTTCTGCCAGTCCCACACGGGAAAGATGTCCCGGTACTCGTCGCCGCGCCGGTAAAGGTACAGCGCGCCGTCGGCGAGATGGTACCCGAGCCGGTTTTCCGTGTTCACCATCTCGGCGCCAATCACCCGGCGCGAACTGAGCTTCAGCGTCGCCGCCCAATCCGGGCGCCGGTGAATCACATAATCCGACCGCCAGAACACCTGGTTGCCGACGAGGTCATTGCGCTCCGCCGCCCCGGTATTGCGCCGAACAAAACGCTCGTAGCCGGGCACCCCGGCCGGATCGAACGCGATCGCGTTCTGCATGACCTGCGCGACCGTCCGGGCTTTTGCCACCTGGGAGTGGGGCATCAACTGCCGGTCGCAGGAGCTGACGTCCATCCAACCCTTCCAGACCATCCACGACTCGCCTTCGAGGAGAAATCGGCGGTACACGGCGAGTTTGGCGGCCGGCATCGCCCAGGGCGTTCCGCGCAACACCGTACCCCACCGGCAGACCTCGACCGCGAGCGACAGGCCGTAGTTGCCGAACTGCTGCTGTGGTCCGTGCTGGTGAAAGCTGAAATCCGGCTGGATCCCCTCCTCCGTCGTCACGGCGACCTCGCTCCAGATGGTCGATGCGGCCTCGGCCACCTTCGCCTCGTCGCCCTCGAGGAGCCCCGCCATCACCGTGTTGCCGGAGAGCCAGACGCGGTTCTGCCCTGTCATGGCGATTTTCGCCCGCGGCATCATGACCGCGAGGAGGTAATGCCTTTCCGCCGGGGTCAGCTCATTCCCAAACAACAGCGCGGTCGTGCCCGCCAGCTTCGGGATGCCGATCTGGTTGTACCACCAGTTGCGGCAAATGCAGTCCCGGTGGATCCAGTACGCGAATGCCCGGTGGATGGCGGCATTGAACGCCGGCACGTCGACGTGCGCTCCCCGCAGGTTTTCCGCCGCCACGATCGCCAGCATCCGCGTCCAGTGCAGGGCGGGCGGCCAGCCGGAACGCGCCGGTGAATCATAGTCGATGTCGGACCAGCTTCCGTCCGCCCGCAGGGAGCGAACGTACCCGGCCGCCTGCGAGGTGTCCGGCGGCCGTTCGTTCGTATCCCGCAGCCCGACATTTCCGGCCGGAGCCGCATCGCTGCCGAGATAGAATTCGCAGAATTGCCGTCGCGCCCGGTCGAGGTCCGACGGGCTGGCGCGCAACGGGCGCTGCGCGACCAACGACAGGGCCACCAGGAGAACGAACAGGGAGATGGGGCGCATGGGAGAATTGCGAAAATGGATTGGCGAACCTGAACTCCGGCGCTTCGACGCCGAAGCACGGACCGTGGGGGACCGCAGCGGGTCACCCGCCTGCGGCCGCCAGGGGGAAAAGTGATTTGGCGCCTGAAGTCCGGGTTGTCATGCCGCACTCCACCTTCCGCAATCCGCCATCGGATCAGTGCACGATGAGCGATTCGCCGGTCATTTCGGCCGGCTTGGGCAGGCCCATCAGGTCGAGCACCGTGGGCGCGATATCCGCCAGCCGGCCACCCGTGCGGAGCTTCGTCTTGCCGGCAGTGAATCCGTCACCAACGACAAAGAACTCCACCAGGTTCAGCGTGTGTGACGTGTGCGGACCGTTGACGACAGGATCCCACATCTGTTCCGCGTTCCCGTGGTCCGCTCCGATGACCGCCTTGCCTCCCATCTTTTCGAGCGCCGCGAGCAGTTCGCCGACGCCGCGGTCGCAGGCCTCGACCGCCTTCGTCGCTGCCGGCAGCGAGCCGGTGTGGCCAACCATGTCGGGGTTGGCGAAGTTCACCACGATGAACCCGTACTTGCCCGACAGAATCGCCTCCTTGGCGGCCCGCGTCACTTCGGCGGCGGACATTTCGGGGGCAAGATCGTAGGTCGCGACCTTGGGACTGGGCGGGCAGGCGCGGTCTTCGCCGGCAAACGGATCCTTGCGGTAGTTGTTGAAGAAAAACGTGACGTGGGGGTTCTTTTCCGTTTCCGCACAGCGGAACTGGGCGATCCCCGCACTGCTGACCACCTGGCCGAGGATGTTCTTCAGCTTTTCGGGCTTCGGCAGGATCACGTTCACCGGCAGGCCGGTCTCGTATTCCGTCATCGTCGCGTAGTACAGGTCGAGCTTCGCGCCGCGATCGAACTCCTTGAAGCCGTCGATGACGAATGCCTTTGTGATTTCGCGCGGACGGTCGCCGCGGTAATTGTAGAACACCACCGCATCACCGTCGCCGATCGTCGCGACCGGCTTGCCGTCCGACCCGACGACCCAGGTTGGGACAATGAACTCGTCGCCCTTCTGCGAGTCGTTGGACGGCTTGTCGTAGTATTGCTGCACCGCCGTGGCCGCATTGGGCGCGGTCGCCACCGCCTGCTTACCAGTGAGCATCCAATACGCCTTGCTCACGCGTTCCCAGCGATTGTCACGGTCCATCGCGTAAAACCGTCCGCAGACGCTCGCAACCCGGCCGACGCCAATGGTCCGGCACTGTTCCTCGACCTGCTTGACGTACCCGAGGCCGCTGTTGGGCGGCGTGTCGCGACCATCGGTGAAGGCATGGATGAACACCTGCCCGGCGCCGATGCCGTCGGCCTTGGCCTGACGGAGCAGCCCGTAAAGGTGTTCGAGCATCCCGTGCACGCCGGCGTCGCTCACGATGCCCATCAGGTGCAGGCGCGCCCCCGGACGGGTCTTCACCCGCTCAATGGCGGCGCGCCAGACGGCGTTCGTCACGAGGCGCTTCTCGGAAAACAGCTTGTTGATCCGAACGAGCTCCTGATCGACGATTCGTCCGGCACCGATGTTTTCGTGACCGACCTCGCTGTTGCCCATGACGCCGTCCGGCAGGCCGACATCGAGTCCCGACGCCTTGACGAGCGTGCACGGGTATTTCGCGTGCAGCATGTCGTCGCAGGGCTTCTGCGCGAGAAAGACGGCATTCGTCTGGTTCTGGGCGGGATCGGGGTTCTTGCCCCAACCATCACGGATGATCAGAAGGACGGGAGGACGGGATGTGCTCATGAGCTTTTGCGGCGCAAAAGCTGCAATAGTTTTCCGCGACGTCGAAAACTCAACGCGGTTTTTTGGCGCCGGTGACGGTCAGCAGCCCGGCGAATCCTGTCTGTTTGCCGCACGCACGGTCGCCCAAATGTTCCCCGGCGCAGGTTCGACGCCGAAAGATTCATTGCGGCTCAAATTTCCCCGCGGTGTGTCGAAGGATCACCCTGCGTCGGCTGACGCGATCGAGCGATGTCCCTCATCATTCGAGACCAACTTGTCACCCCTCCCACCTGGTTCTCGTCGTTTCGGGACCTCACGCTTTACTGCCACATCTTCCTCCACGCCGAAGTCCTCATTGAATCGGCCGATCCCGACCCGTACTGGCGGTGGATTCGCGCGCGGGGGGGGATGGATTTCGTGGAGGACTTCATCCGCCCCGGCACCGAGGCGGGCGTGCGGCTCGACGTGGAGCCAAACTACCCGCGGTCGGTCATCACCGACCGGATCGCGCCCGAGAATTTTGACCGCCTGATCGCACAGATCCGCGGCTGCGGCTCCCTCTGATCCGCTTCAGGACTCGTGCAGGTGCGGCGGAGCGCCGGCGATCTCGCGGGCGCGCGCCCGCGCATGGCAGGAACTCAGCTCCTCGAATTCATCCGGCGTCAACCGCAGCGTGGCGACCTGGGGGCGGAACTTCTGGATCGCGGGGACGTGGGGGTAATTCGTGACGATCTGCGCCGCCGCGACCAGCGACTGGAGCGAGAGCCGCGACAGCGGTCGCAACAGCACCGGATCGTTCGGCGCGACGCGCGTCGTTTCGAAAATGGTGGGGGCGTTGTGGTCGGGCGGCGACATTCGGGCAAGCGCGCGAACGGGCGTCACCAAAATCGCGTTTCCCGGCGCGGGTCAAGGCTCCTGCCTCCGCAGGCGGCGCGCCGCCTCGCCAAACAGAAGAAGCCCGGGCCTGCACGCCAATGCCAACCCGAGCCTCTAGAGGTGTTTCCAAACCCGCCCGGGTGGCCAAGCCCCCCGGGCTCCTGAAGCACGACATAAACATGCGCGAGGGAATTTCAGGCGCAACTCCCCTGCCCGATCCCGCTCGCTCCAAACGAGAAGGAAACTACGCCCAGCCGTTCGTAGTGCCTGCAACCGTCGACCGCGGCGCTGACGAACAGAATGGCCCTTCCGCCTGGGGCAATTTCGGGCTGCGCCCGGGCCGGAAAGGCTGCTAGTAGGCGGTCGCGGGCGGATGCACCAATTGCCAGATGGTGCGAAGGCTGATCTGCAGATCGAGCCAGACCGACCAACGCGTGATGTAGTACACGTCCCAATACACCCGTCGCTTCAACATTTCGAGTTCCAGGACCTCGCCGCGGTAGCCGAGGCTTTGCGCCAGTCCGGTGATACCCGGTTTCACGAACGAGCGGGTCTGATATCCGCGCGTCTGCTGCCGGAACTCGTGGTCGAGCCGCGGCATGTAGGGACGCGGGCCCACAATGCTCATGTCGCCGCGCAGCACGTTCCAGAACTGCGGAAACTCGTCGAGACTGCGGCGGCGGAGGAAGCGACCAAAGGGGAAGATCCGCTCGTCCTCGCGGCTCGCCTGCCGTGCCTCCGCGACATCGTCGTCGGGTTCGGCCCGCATCGTGCGAAACTTGAGCATGCGAAACCGTTCGCCCTGCCAGCCGCAGCGTTCGCGGACGTGAAACAGCGGGCCCGGCGCCTCCCGCCGCTGCATCCACCAAACCCAGGCGCACATCGGCGCCAGCAGCAGGCATCCCGGCAGGGCGACCGCGACGTCGAACGACCGCTTCACCAGCCGGTTCAGCGGGTCCTCCAGCGGCTCGTCCTGAAGGGTGTAGAAATGCCGGCCCTCCTCGATCATCGGCACGAGCGGATGCGTGTAACGCTCCGCGAGATTGTTGTGGATCAGCAGCCGGCAGCCGTGGTCGCGGCAGATCTCGATCAGCGCCCGCCCGTCGGCGTCGCTCGTCGGCAACTCGAGCAGGATCACCTGGGCGATCTGGCGCTCCGTCAGCACCCGTTCGATCTCGGCCACGCGACCGAGCAACGGACCCGGGAGAGACCGGCCCGCCGGCACCGCCTCGTCGGAAAGCACGCCCACGGGATGAACGCCGAGGGTCCGCTTGCCGACGATCCAGTCATCGAGGCGATCCAGCGCCGACATCGGTCCGACGAACAGGGTCGGCAGCCGGTACCCGCGCTGGAAAACAATCCGTGCCAGCACCCCCGGGAGCCAGGCGTTGAGAATCGCCAGGATGACCCAGGACCAGACCAGGAACGTGCCGAGGAAGAGACGGCTGATGCTGCGATCCTGCGTTGCGAACATCATCGTGAACGTCAGCGCCGCCATCAGGCCAACCTCCCGGGCCGCCACGCGGGCGGCGTCACCGATTTTCATGAGGTGCGACCGCCCGACAAACCGGGCAAGCTCGCGGGTCGAGAGGGCCATCCCGCCAACCACGCAGAGGAAGTACGGGAGAAGGTTGACGGTCGGGCTGAGACGGATGACCGGCACGTAGCGCATCACGAACGCCGCATACACCCAGAAGAAAACGCCCACGCTCAACGTGGTCGCACCGGCGTGGAGGTTCGCGAGTCCGCGCGCCCGGGTGGTGATCATCGCGCGCGGTTATGGCGGACCTCCCCCGGCGCCGCAAGCATGCCAAATGGCTGGTTGCGAACGCCGTCGGCCCATCTTCCCCGGCCGTCGCGGCACCGGATGGAACGCGCGGCCGCCTCGCGCGGTCGGCAGGGCGTCCGTCCCAACCTCCCCTGCCGTCCGTTGCCGGACTGCAATCACCTCGACTCGGTCCGCGCCGCTTCTAATTTCCCGCCTGCTCATGACGATTTTCCGGTATTTTCCGCTCCTGCTCCTGCCGCTGGTAACCCCGATGTTCGCCGCCGACGACGCTCCGGCCCCCGCGAGCGCGAAAGAGATGCTCCGGGCCCGCCTGGCCGAGGAAACATCGGCGCCGACCCCGCCGAACACCGCGGCACCCGCGCCCAAACGGACGTCAACGACCGCGGCCGCCTCCGCTTCCGCGCCGAGTGCACCCGGACCATCCGGCGCGACGGGCGCAGCCGCGACGGCGGCCGAAAAGAATCCGCTTCTCGCGACCACGGCGGCGCCAGCCGCCCAGGACGAACCGAAGAACCAGAATCCCACTCTCCTCCCGAAGGTCGAGGTCAGCCGTCCGCGCATCACAAAGCTCGACCAACAGCTCGCGAAGGAAGACCAGGACATTGCCCGCGAGAAGCAGAACACGAAACCCACCGAGGCCGACAAGGCCCTCAACAACGAGAAGGTCTCTCACGCGCTCTCGATTTTCGGCGGCGAATCGGCCAAGTTCCGCCAGCACGTTTCCAGCGAGCGCGTCAGCCTGATGGAGGACGAAAAGGACATCATCGAGGCGATCGCGCACGCCAAGACGAAGGAGGAGAAGGCGGAACTGCAGAAGCAGCTCGACGCCCTGCGCGAGGAGCGCCGGATGCTCGAACAGTCGTTGCGTTGAGTGTTCGCCGCCGGCGAAACCCGGGTCAGCTCAGGAAACCCGTGATTTGCGGGACCACCTGGTCGCGGGCATCCTCGAGGACGTAGTGTCCGGCGTCGGCGATCCGGGTGACGGCCGCTTCCGGCAGGAGCTGGCGCCACCGCGCGAGAAAGGCGTCGTTGAAGCAGAAGTCGCGTCCGCCCCAGATGATTTGCACCGGCCGACGGCGGAAAAGCGGCAGCGCTCCCTCAATCTCGGTGAGGGTCGCCCAGCTCGGATGGGCCGGGTCCATTGGGATATCCTGAACAAACGCGCTGATCGCGACCCGGTCGGACCACGACCGGTACGGCCAAAGGTACCCGCGCTTTTCGGCGGGGCCCAACGCGCGGCGATGCATCGTCATCCAGGTGGCCGGCCCGGCAAAACCGTTCAGTCCGCGCACCAGCAGCGGCCCCCAAAACGGCAGCTTGCACAGCGCGATCCGGGCGGGAATCCGGTCCATCCGAAAGGCCGCCGTGTTGAGAATGACGATCCGCCGCACGAGTTCGGGATGGCGGACCGCAAAACCGAACCCGATCGCCCCACCCCAGTCGTGCACGACGAGGTCGACCTGCTTCAGACCCAGCGAGGCTGCCAGCGCCTCCACATCGGCGATCCGGCTCGCGAGGGTATACCCTCGCTCCTGCGGCTTGTCGGACAAGCCCATGCCAACGTGATCCGGAACCACGCAACGACGCGCCGGCGTGAGCGCGCGGACAAGGTGGCGGTAATAGAAAGACCAGGTTGGATTGCCATGGAGCATCACCACGGCCGAATCGTCGCGCGGGCCCTCGTCGAGGTAACTCATCCGCGCCCCGTCCGAGGTCAGGAAGGACTTCGGCGCAAACGGATACTCCGCCGCCACTCCGGCCGGCAACGGGATCGATGAGGGCACATTCGGCATCGGCGATTCTCCGGGGCTCGACAATTCGGTCACCACTCCAGCGCCAGCATCAGGCAGTTCAGGCCACTGCCGATCCCGAGCAGGCCAACGCGATCCCCGTCCTTCACCGCCCCGGCATCGACCGCTTTCGCGAGCGTGATGGGCAGCGCGACCGAACCGGTGTTGCCGAGATATTCGAACGTCGAGAAGTCCTTCGCCTCGTCCAGCCCGAGAGCCTCGTACAGCTTTCGGCGGTGCGTGCTGCCGACTTGATGGCAGATGTACCGCGTAAAAGCGGCGCCCTGTTCCGCCGTGAACGCGGCCCACGTCTCGCGCGCGAGCTCCAGGCCGGCGATCAGCAACTGCTCCGAATCAGTCTGCATCGCCAGCGATTCCGCGCCATAGGTGTCGCCCTGGCAAAGGGCGCTGTGCTGGGTCGCGGCGCGGGCGATCCCGCCGCGCAGCCGCCGCGGCCGTCCCCGCACCAGCGACGTGTGGCACACGACGGCGGCGACCGCCCCCGAGCCGATCGTGAGGTTGGCGAAGTACGGCTTGATGGCGTTCCGGGACAGCGGCTGCTCGACCAGCGTCCGCAGCGTCTGTTCGACCAGCGGCCGGCCGTTTTCCCCCGAAGCAATCAGCGCCGCCTTGATCTGCCCGGATTCGATCATCGCCGCCGCGAGGGTGAGTGCATTCAGAAATCCGAGACAGGCATTGGAGACATCGAAGATCTGCGCCGAAGGCGGCAGTCCGATCTTCTGGTGGGCGAACGATGCCGTCGCGGGCTCAAGCATGTCGCGGCTCACGGCCGCGTGGATGAACAGCTCGATCTGGTCCGGGCGCAGGGCCGAACGCGCGAGCGCGGCACGTCCCGCGGCCGCGCTCGCATCCGATGGTCTCGTCCCTGCCGGCCACATCCGGCGTTCGCGAATTCCGGTCATCAGTTCCAGACGGCCGGCCGGCAGCCGCAGGCGTTCGTACAACGGCCGGAGGCGTTCCTCAATCTCCGCCGAGGTCCAGATTTCGTCCGGAACCGCGTGCCCCAGCGCCTCGAGACAGACGTTTTCGAATTTCATCGGCAAAACTCCGGACGGGCGGACGTCCCGCCGGACCGCAGGCGGAACGAAATCTCAGGTACGGGGTGACGCGTCATCGTGGTGGTGGGGAGACATTCGGACATCCGGAGTCGGCCGGTGCGGCCGCTTCACTTTGTCGCGGAAGAGGAGGCGCCCTGGTCCGTGGCGGGACGCATCGCGAGCTTGATCATCTCCTGATCGAAATAGTTCGAGCCGAGGCCGGCATCGACGATCACCGTCGTTCCGTTGATCCCGCTGCTGCGTCCGCTGAGCAGGAAGAGCACCGCGTTGGCAACCTCGGGCGTCGTCAGGTTCTTTTTTCGGAACGTAAGTTTCTCGGCGTAGAGGTAGCTTTCGATATAACCGGGAATGCCGGCCGAAGCGCTCGTCTTGAGCGGGCCGGCGCCCACCGCGTTGAACCGCACGGCCGTGTCGGCGCTGAACGATTTGGCGAGAAAACGCACGCTTGATTCGAGCGCCGCCTTGATGGGGCCCATGTAGCCGTAGTTGTCCGGTGTCACGAGCAGGGAGGAAATGCCGATCGCCACCACCGAGGCATCGCGGGCGAGGTGCGGCTTGAAGGCCCGGGCGACCTCGACCAGCGAGAAGGCCGACACCGCGGTTGCCTGCAGGAAATCGGCGCGCCGCGTCTCATGAAATGGCCGGAAGCCCTCGCTGTAGTTGGCGAACGCGATCGAGTGAACGATTCCGTGGAGCGGCGCGTGGCCGGCCGCCGCCACCTCGGCCGCCAGACGTTCGACCGCCCCCTCCTGCTCGACGTCGCAGAGGAACACCGGCCGGCCGGCAAGCAACGCCTCGAGGGACTTCCTGCGCGCTTCCGAACGAACGCTGAAGATGACCTTCGCCCCCTGCTCCTCGAGCGACTGCGCCACCGCCCACGCCACGCTCTTTCGGTTGGCCACGCCAAACACGAGCACGGTCTTTCCGTCGAGCTGGAGAAAATCAGGCATCGCGTCGAACGTAGGTTAGCCAGGCCGTCCACGCCCAGCCCAAACATCAGCCGACCGACGTCCCCGCCCGGCGCGCTATTTTCCTTCCGGCGTCTTCCAGGCGACCGCAAAATCGAGGTTCATCACCCGGGTGCCGTCAGCCTTCTTCATCGAGCCGCTCATCATCGTGAACCCGCCGAGGGCGTCCTTTTCCTTCACCTCGATCAAGACGGTGTCGCCGGGATAGACGGGGGTCCGAAACCGCACGTCCCCGATCTTGGCAATCAGCGGAACCCCCTCGCCCGGTCTGGCACCCGCCGCCTGCGCCTTCAGCGCCATGTGGCACGCGGCCGCCTGGAAGACCGACTCGCACAACAGGACCCCGGGCGTAATCGGCGCTCCCGGATAGTGGCCGCGGTAGAAATCCTCCTCGGCCCGCCAGGTCCGGCGCGCGACGAGATTTCCGGGCGCCTCGCTGACGATTTCGTCGACAAACAGGAATGGCGGACGGTGCGGAATCAGCTCGGTGACAGAAGGCATGCGGAATCCTCCAAACGCCCAACCGCGAAAAGCCAAACAAATCCACCGCGCCGCGTCGCGAGCCCTGCGGCTCCCGGCATCCAAGGGAAACGACGCCCCCGAACATCGGGTTGGCGTCCCTTCGTGCATCGGTCATGTCGCCGCCGCGGTCCGCATCGCAAACAGATCCTTGTCGATCTTGTTCGCCACGATCACCCCGTAATTGATCGTCCCGAGCCAGCCCGACATGATGATTCCGACCGAGCCGGCGTGGAACAGGCCCGGCAGCTTCTCCGGGAGGTCCATCGACACCTTCAGACCCTCGAACTTCGTTCCAAACGACGTCCCGCCCATGTGCGTGGTGTAATACTCGATCGTCCGGGGCGTCGCCGCCTCCGTCCAGTCGATCCTGGCGCGGACCCCGGGGATGAATTTTTCCAGCGCGTCGATCGACTCGTCGATCAGCCGCTGCTTTTCCCGCGCATATTCCTCCTCCGACAGCTTCACCCAGTCGCCGTATTGTCCGTTCAGCGACACGACCACGGTGTACCGATCGGATCCCGGCCGGGTCTCGGGGTAATAGACCGAAAACGTCCGGCTGGTCGTTCGAAAATCCGTCAGCTCATGGCTGCTGAACTTGGGATTTGCGGACGTGAACACGAGGTCGCCGATGTGCGGGATGCTCTCGCCCTTGCGGATGCCGAGGTACACCTGGCACGAACTGGAGTTGATCCGCACGGCCTTGGTGGCAGCCACGTAATCCGCAGGAAAGTTCTCCTCTCCGGCCAGACGAAGGATCGTGTTCTTGATGTTCGCGTTCGAAAGCACGGCCTTCGCGCGGATGACCCGGCCGCCCTTTGCCACGATGCCGCACGCGACCTTCCGCCCGTCGCGTTCCTTGACGAGGATGCGTTCGACCAGGACCTTCTTCCGCAGCTCCACGCCATTGCGGCGCAACTCGTCCGTCATCTTTTCGATCAGGAGGTCCGAACCGCCCCGGAACGTGTAGACGCCGGAGCCCATGAAGTTCGAAAAGACAATCCCGTAAGTGATCGCCGGGTCATCGAGCGTCGAGCCGTTCGCGTACGCAATCGGCTCCATCAACAGACGCTTCACGTCGTCCCGTCCGGGGAAGAACCGTTCGAGCATCTCGCCGGTCGTTTCTGGGTTGTTGTCGTAGAAATTCATCGCCCGGAGGTGATCGTAGAACCGTTCGACCTGGGCCCGCTCGAGCCGGAAGTTCTCGACGAGGACGCGCGTGTAGTCTTCCCGCGTGAACGTCGTCCACACGTCCATCTGCGGGTTCACGAACCGGATGTCCTTCAACTGGACAATCGAGTCGGCGATTTCCTTCGTCCAGTACTTGCGGCACGACTTGATCATCCCGACGGGGAATCCGTGCAGGGAGATGTCGAAGATGTGGCCTCCTTTGCGGGTAAACCAGGTGGCGAGGCCGCCGAACTGGTAATGGTGCTCCAGGAGCAGCACCCGATGACCCGCCTTCGCCAGCACATTGGCCCCGGTGAGACCACCGAGACCGCTGCCGATGACGATCACGTCGTACTCATCCGCGACACCTTTTAGCCAGTCGTAAGCCATGCAAAGCCGCAGAGTGTGGGCGGCGGGCCGGGGACGCGGCAAGGGCGATCCGCTTGAATTGCGGAATTCGGATCGCGGAATGCGGAATGCCAGGAACCGGTTCCGAACGCCGGCGGGAAAAATAGCGAACTGCGCAATATCGTTTATACGCTCACGCGAGACCGTGTCGCGCCCGTGTACAACTCACGAGCGGTTCCAGGGATGGCGTCAGGAAGCGAACCGCCCGCCCCGGTTGCCTCGAACAGTGCGGGGCGCGGATTGCGGAATCCGCAGTCCGAAATTCGCAATCCGAAATCGGCTCAGCTTTCCGTCACGAACTTGATCGGAATGCTGACCTTCCGCGCGACCGGGTTTCCGTCGAGCTTGGCCGGCTTGAACTTCCACCTCTTGATGGCATCAATCGCCGGCTGCTCAAATTCCTTGTTGCTGGATTTCTGGACCTGCGGCTGATCCACGTTGCCCTGGGCGTCGATCGTGCATTGGACGACGACGAGACCGGCAACGCCCTCGCGCTTGAGGTCCTCCGGATAATCCGGAGCCACCGTCCGGACAGGCACCGGTGGTTCGAGCTTCGATTGGGCAATTACGGGAACGGCCAGTGCAAACATGACCGCGGCCAGGCATACGACGTTTTTCAACATGGTGGGACCACGCCTTATTTCGGCCATCGCCGACGCCAGTTGAGCGAAGATAATGCGAATTAATGAGGGTTCTACGTACTAAATTTTAAGATGTTTTATATCAACATGTTACTTACATTTATGACCTGCGAAACATCTGTAAAAGCTTCCGCCCCGATTTTGGTCCTCGGGCGATCATAAGGACACGTTTCGCCGGGCGCGACGGACCAATCATCCGCCCAAACGCTGCGCCAATCCCGCATGCACCGGGAGCCCGCAGCGCGCTACGCGGGCTGGCTGCGCTGAAGGATGTGAAAGTTGGCCATCGAAATGCCACTCAGCATGGCCCCCACGATCCCAAGGAACCCTTGGTCGGTGCCGCACAGGTACACGTTCGGAATGCTCGTCCGGCCCTGCCGGTTCTTTTCGGGTGATCCATAGATCGCGCCGCCAATGTGCCCGGTGTACTTGGTGACCGTGCGCGGCGTGAACATGTCCGTCGTCACAATCGCGGCGGCCAGCCGCGCATCGTCGATCGGCGGCAGGAATCGACGACCACTGGCCTGGATGCGGTCAAACCAGCGCCGCTTGTCCGCGGAATAGACATCCTGCGGCAGGCGCGCCCAACGCTCGTAGTTGGCGAGGCAGGTGATTCGAAGCATTCCCTCCGGGAGCATTCGCCCCGGGCCGAACTCGAAATTGTTGGGAATGCAGATCACCCCGCTTCGCACATCGACGGCGTCCACCGGACATGCGTAGTCGAAATGCGGCGAGTCGTTGAAAAAGACGATCGTATCGTCTCCCCACCCCAGCTCCGCCGGCTGGCAGCGCAGCACCGACATCGTCTCGACGTACGACAGCCGACGGTGCGCGGCCTGCTCGCCGCCGGCTTCAATTCCCCCTTCTTCGTGCGGCCCGGGTCCCTCATTTCGCCCGCCGCCATCCGCATCCCCCCGCCGGACGAGTGCTTCGGTCTCCTGCGCGCCGATCGACGAGACGATCTCGCCAGCCGTGATCTCCTCGCCCGTGTCGAGAATCACCGCGGCGGCTCGCCCATCGCGCACGACAATTTGCCGCACTCCGCACTTCATCCGCCGCTCGCCGCCGGCGGCGCGATATTTGTCCAACAACACCCGGAGAATCAGCCGCACGCCCTCCAACGGCCGTGCAAATCCCTCGAGGAACACCGCCTTGAACATGATCGCGAACTGGCTGAACTCCATGTCGCGCTCCGTCGCGCTTCCGTAATACATCAGCGGACAGAACAGCATGTCCTCGAGGAGCGGATCCGTGACATGGCGGCGCACCTCCGCGCGGGCCGAGCGGGGACGCGTATCCAGCGCCGTGTCATCCAACGTCCTGATTTCGGCCAGGAGCGTGTGAAACCCGTCGATCTGGCGCGGGAACTTCGCGGCCACTTCCGCCTCGAAGACCGCGAATTCGTTCGTGAAGCGGAGCGACGTTTCTCCGCGCGGGCCAAACGCGACCCGCGATTGCTTCTGCTCGCACAACGCGAATTCGTCCCGTTCGATGCGCAGTTGCCGGAGCAGCTTCGTCAGCGGCGTGGCTTTCACGCCGGGGCGCACGAAATTCGTCATCGCGTGCAGCCCGACATCGAACTTTCGGCCGGCGATCGAATAAAAGCCGTTCAGCCCGCCGACCGCATTGTGACGCTCGAAGATGCAGACCTTCTTGCCAAAGTAGGCCAGACGGATTCCCGCCGCGAGTCCGGACATGCCGGCGCCAATGATGACGACGTCGTAATGCGAAGCGGAATTCATCGGTGTCCGGCGGTCGTGGTCATGAAAGCCAAGAAAAGCGCGGGCCCCGGGACAACGGAAATGTGGATCGCGCTGCGGCCCTCAGCTCCGGGCGGCCCGGAGCCGCCAACCCCGGTGAAGCACCGGCCGGCACGCATCGCCGATGATTTCGGTCCCCGGCATCCCGCGGAGGAATCAAAAAGCCGGGCCACGTCGGGTCCGGCCGGGATCAAATCTCGGGTGAGAATCGATCGGCTCAGTGCTTGGCCTTCGCACCCTGCGCGTCGAACTTCGGCGTGAGGTACTCGGCGCAGCTGTCGAGCGTCGCAAGCTGGAGGTAATCCTTCTCCGGCACCTCGATGCCGTAGCGTTTCCGGAGCTCCATCACGATGTCGAGAAAGTCCATGCTATCGAGCTGGAGCTGGTCGCGGAGGCGGACGTCGGGCTTGACGTTGCTCAGATCCTCGTCGGGCGCGATGTCCGCGATGATGTCGAGCACCACCTGCTTGCATTCGTCTTTGGTCATAGTCAGCGAAGGCGAGGATTAGGGGACAAACCGCTTAACAATCAACGTGGAATTTATGCCGAGCATCCCGAATGAATTGTTGAGGATCGTGTCCACCTTGCCGGCCTTCCGCGGCTGGTTCAGCACGAGGCCGGGCAGGACGCATTTGGGATCCAGGTCGTCGACATTGATCGTGGGGTGAACCGTCAGGTCGTTGAACGACGGCAGGTTGCCCGCCAGCTCCAACGCGCCGGCAGCGCCCATCGCGTGCCCGATGTAGCTTTTCGTATTGTTGATGTGGGTGTCCGGACACCCCTCACCGAACACGGCGCGGATCGCTTCGCACTCCTGCACGTCGCCGAGCGGCGTGGCCGTGGCATGGGTATTGACAAGATGGATGTCGCGGGCCGTCAGCCCCGCCCGCCGGATCGACGCGCGAATGCATTCCGTCTGCCGTTCGGGATTTGGCAGCACGTAATCGCTCGCGTCGCTGTTCACGTGATATCCGGCGATTTCCGCGTAGATCTTCGCGCCGCGCGCCTGCGCATCCTCGAGGCGCTCGAGCGTGTAGAGACATCCGCCTTCCGAAATGACGATGCCGTTGCGGGCCAGATCGAACGGCCGGGAGGCCTTGTGGGGGTCCTCGTGGGTCGCGAGGGCATTCTGCGACTTGAATCCCGCGAAGATCCCGAACGTGTGAATGCTCTCGCTGACGCCGCCGCAGAGCGCAAAATCAACCTCGCCGAGCCGCAGCATCTGGGCGGCATGAATGAGCCCGAGATTTCCGGCGGCGCAGGCCGCGCCGATGGTGTACGAGGGCCCGGTCACCCCCAGATTGAGCGACGCCTCTCCGGCCGGGTTGTTGGCGACCGTACGGGGGTTGTGGTAGTGCGACCAGAACTTCGTGTCGTAATTGAACTTCGAGATCGCGTAGATCTCGTTCTCGGTCTCGACGTTGCCGTGTTCGGTGCAGCCAATGTAGATGCCAATCCGATCCTTCGGCAGCGTGTCGAATGCGACGCCGCTGTCCGCCAGCGCCTCGCGGGCGCAGTAAATTGAAATGCTCCCCGCGCGCGTACCGACGCGGACTTCCTTCTTCTTCTGGTACTTCAGCGGGTCGTAATGGCAGACCCCCGCGAGTTGGGGGCCCATGTAGCGAACTTCGATCCGTTCAATCCCCGCGCGCCCGGCCAGCAGGTTATCACGGAACTCCGTGAGTGTGTTGCCGTTCGGAGCGGTTAGACCGACGCCGGTGATGACGATGCGCGCTGGGTTCATTCCAAGGGAACGCCCAGTCGGTAACGCCACCGGGCGGAGTGGCAAGTGAAAGCGGTGGTGCCGGAGTTGAGGAACGAAAACCGGAAATCGGCGTCCGGTTTGGTTTCAAGCCTCAATGCTGCGGGCGGCCCCGGTCGCCGTAGCCGTTCGGGTGTGCTGAATGCCACTTCCACGCTGTCGCGACGATCGAGTCGATGTCGGGGAATTTGACCACCCAGCCCAGTTCGCTCCGCGCCTTCGCGGAATCCGCATAAAGCGCCGGAGGATCACCCGGCCGGCGCGGACTCTCGACCACCTTCACCTTCCGGCCCGTCGCCTTTTCAACGGCCCGGATCACCTCCCGATTCGACGTCGGCTTGCCGGTCCCCAGATTGTAGAAGAGCTGCGCCCCGGGCTTCGCGAGTTTGTCAAAGACCGCGATGTGCGCGCGGCTGAGGTCGTCGACGTGCACGTAGTCACGCAGGCAGGTGCCGTCGGGCGTCGGATAATCGGTTCCGAAGAGCTCCAGGTGCGGACGCTTGCCGACCGCCACATCAATCGCGACCGGGATCAGGTGCGTCTCGGGATCGTGATCCTCGCCAATCGCGCCGTCCTCGGCGGCACCAGCGGCATTGAAATACCGGAACGCGGCAAAACTGAGTCCGTTGGCGTGGGCCAGTGCCTTCAGCGCGTTCTCCACGTCGAGCTTCGTCTGGCCGTACGGGTTGATCGGCGCCTGCGGCAGGTCCTCGCTGATCGGCAGCTTCGCCGGAACCCCGAACGTCGCACAGGTCGACGAGAACACGAATTTCTTCACTCCCGCCTCGAGCATCGCCCGGAGCAGATGCAGCGTCGCGACCGAGTTGTTGAAATAGTACTTCAGTGGCTGCGTGACCGACTCGCCGACATAGCAGTAGGCGGCGAAGTGCATCACGATCTCGATCTTCTCCTCGCGCAGGATCCGCTGGACGAACCCCTCGTCGCCAAGATTGCCCTCGTGGACCTTCACATCGGACGCGACCGCCGGGCGGTGGCCGTAGACGAAGTTATCCAGCACGACCGGCCGGTGCCCCGCCGCGACCAGCTGGCGAACACAGTGACTGCCGATGTAGCCGGCACCTCCAACGACGAGAACGTTCATGAGCAGAAGGGAGACAGAGCCTGAGCGTGAGAGTGAGAGTGAGGACGGAACCAGAGGTCGACCGGGGCCGGCGCCAGTGGCACCTCGATGCCAGTGGCACGCGTCGAACCGATCAGCGGAGGGACAAAGGGAGTGAGGGATCGAACATTCGGCAAGGAAAACCGCGGGCGGCAATCTGCCGCTGCCGGTTGAAAATCGCCGATCGTCGGACGGCCGGGCGAGGCGTCTCGCCGGGCCACCGATCACCAGGCACGGTTCGTCCTATCTACCGGGCCGGCGTGTGACTCGAATTTCGCCACTTGTTCCTTGCCCGCCCACAGCCGGCTCGAACGATCGTTGGTCCCATGGGCCAACTCGAACATCTCTTCGCACAGAATCGCGCCTGGGCCGACGCCATTCGCGCCCGCGATCCGGAGTTCTTCGTCAAACTTTCGCAGCAGCAAACGCCCGAATACCTCTGGATCGGCTGTTCCGACAGCCGCGTCCCGGCGAACGAAATCATCCATCTCCCGCCGGGCGAGGTGTTCGTGCACCGCAACATCGCGAACGTCGTGGTGCACACCGACCTGAATTGTCTTTCGGTCATGCAATTCGCGATCGACGTGCTCAAGGTTCGACACGTCATGGTCGTCGGGCACTACGGCTGCAGCGGCGTCCGCGCCGCGCTCCGCTGCGACCGGATCGGGCTCGCGGACAACTGGCTGCGCCACATCCAGGACGTCGGCGACAAGCACAAGGCCTGCGTGCACGCCGTGCCCGGCGAACACGAGCGCACCAACCGCCTTTGCGAGCTCAACGTGATCGAGCAGGTAACCAACGTCTGCCAGACGACCATCGTCCGGGACGCGTGGGAGCGGGGCCAGCAACTGACCGTACACAGCTGGATATACGGACTCAAAGACGGTCTCATCCGGGATCTCGGGATGAATGTCTCAGCACCCGCCGAACTCGAGGCGCAATACCGCACTGCCCTGGCCGCAATCCAGTCCGGCGAACCGTTCGCCGCGCCGGTCTGATCGAATTGCCGATTGCGGATTGCGGACTGCGGACTGCGGAACGTTAAACGCCAATTGCGTGGGTTTTCGCTCCGCGAAATCCTGAGACTCGTCCGCTCGTATCTGCGAGCGCCAGCGAGCGGATCGAGACGTGTGGCTGCGACCTGTCCTCCGTAGCCTTGGCAAAGGAGGAGCGTGAGCGAGTGGCCGAAAGAGCGGCGGATAACGCGGGATTCTTCGCTTCTACTTTCTACTTTCTGCGTTTCCTACTTTCGCCGTTTTCCGACTTTCGCCTTTCGCCTTCTTCACCTCTCCACATCCACCCACGTGCCATCGGCAGCGCTCGATTTCTCGGCGGCAAGCAGGACGGCAATGTTCCTCAACGCCTGCTCCGGCGTGACGGCGAGCGGTGCGTTTTCGAACAGATGGGCCGCGAAATTCGCATACATCGTCATTCCGGCGGGCGAGTCGGACTCCGACCCGTACGTGTAAGTTGAAACCTCGACCGTGCCGTTCGGCAGCCTGGTTCTCACCTCACCTTGTCCACCGTTCCAGTTCCATTCGTCGGTCAACGTGCCCTGCTCGCCGATGAGGTGGAATCGCCGCGACGCGGCGAGATCCAGGCCCGACGTGTAAACCCGCCCCCACGCTCCGCTGGCAAACTGGATCTGCGCCACCGCGTGATCCTCGTTCAGGAGCGGGTCGCGGCCCGGAACGCGGTGGACGTGTCCGGAGACCAACTGCGGTTCGGATCCAGCCAGCGTAACGAGATAGTCGACCAGATGCGCGCCAAGATCGAAAAAGAGGCCCCCACTCTCCCGTTTTCCCATCCGCCACGTACCGGGCGGCGGGAGTCCCGGCCAGAGTGCGTTCAATTCCACCAGGCGACCAATCGCCCCACGGCGCACGATCAATTCGGCGGCGACAAGCCACGGATCGAAGTGCCGGTTGTGATACACGCCGAGCATCCGCCCCGCCGTTTTCGCCGCCTCCAGCATTGCCCGTCCGTCCGCCATCGTGGTCGCCAGCGGCTTTTCCACGATCACGTGCGCCCCCGCGCCGAGGGCGTCGATCGCCATGGCAGCATGCAGGTAGTGCGGCGTCGTGATCACCGCGAGGTCCGGTCTTTCCGCCGCGAGCAGCTCGCGATGGTTCCGATACAACCGGACGTTCGGAAGATCGGACCGCGCCCGTTCCCATGCGCCGTCGGAACGGGACGAGATGGCCGCCAGTTCGAACCCCGGGGTGTTCTGGATGAGCCGGACATGACGCCAGGCCCAGTCACCGAGTCCAAAGAGCGCGCAACGCAGGGGGCGATTCGGGACGTTCATCGCCGCGCACTTTTTACGGTGAGATCCTCCGCGTCGAGCCTCGACCGGAGCCCGGGCGGGGGATCAACGGGTTGCCCCCGCGCCGATCGCGGAAGCGGCCATCCGTCGGATGCTTCGGCCGGCGGCACAACCTGTAGTTAAGAACTGGTGACCGAAGCGCGGATCGCCGCCCCCCGTCCGGATGCAGGGCGGCTGGACGGCGGCACGCGTGCCAACGATCGCTGTCCATGGCGGCATGTCATTCGAACTACAAACCTCGGAAACGGATGCAGTGATTACCGTGCGGGTGAGTGGGAAATTGACCCACGCGGACTATGAGAAATTCGAAGCGGCCTTCGAACTTCGACGCGAACTCTACGGGAAGCTTCGCGTTCTCTTCGAGATGGTCGACTTCCACGGCTGGGAGAACGGCGTCTTCTGGGAAGACGTGAAATTCGATGCCCGACACTACGGCGATGTCGAACGGTTCGCGATGGTGGGAGACCGGAAATGGGAGAAGAACCTGACCACGCTGGCGAAACCGTTCACCGCGGCGGAGGTGCGATATTTCGACCTGTCCCAGCGCGACGAAGCCCACCGCTGGATTATCGAAGGCGTGATGGCCCACGCCTGAGTTTTCGTTTCACGAACACTCGTTCACTAACGCGAGGCGGGCCGGGGCGATCGCGTGGCCAGTGCTCGCGACTTCGTCCCGATCCCGGTTTCTCATCCGGAGTCGCGAGTCTTCCCCTGTAGCCGCGAGCCTGAGCGAGTGGATTTCCCGCCTGGCTGCCAGTCAGAGACTGGGCGTCGCTAGTCACGCGCGCTGGACCCGCGCCCGCCGCTCCGAAATCGAAAATCATCATCTAACCTCGATCTCGATACTTCCGGAGTGGCTGTTGAATTCGGGAGCGTACATGCACTGGATCTCGGCGATACCGGTCTGGTATCTGCCCTTGAGCTGCACGCGCGTGGGATATTCGAAGACGTACGTCCCGCGCGGGAGGTAATCGATGAAGAAGTCGGTCGCGGTATCTCGCGTACTTTCGTAGTAGGCGAGACCGTCCTGATACCGATACCCGCTCAGAACGTTGACCGGCTCGGTGCCGCTGCCGCGCTGGTCCTTCAGGTGCACGTATTCCATCTCGCGGTCCGTGCGCAGCTCGATCCGGACGACCAGTTCGTCGCCGACGTGCACCGGTCCCGTCACCGGTTCGAGCACCTGTCCCTTGGCGGTCGTCCGCTTCACGAACAACGCTTTTTTCAGCTGGAGCGGCGTACCCTCATGCGGGGAAACCTTTGCCATGTCCTCCAGATATTGCCAATGCACGGCGCCCCAGCTCACGCCCGCATCGGGCTTGGTCACGGTGATGTGTCCCATCGCCGGCTTGATTTCGCCGCGGACGAATCGTTGCTCATAAAATCCCGTACCCGCCTCGACCTGGTCGGGTTTGACCTGGGCGCCGCCGAGCGACACGTCAACCAACTGATCGCTTGCAAGCAAGTCGCTCCCCCGCAGCAGGAGCGCGTAGACTGCGTCCGCGGTCGCCTTGGTTGTCCCCCAGTCCTGCGTCTGCTTTTGTTTCAGGAGCCAGACCTTGCAGTCCTCGACGGCCTTGGCGTCATGCGCCACCTCGCCGAATGCCTCGATCATCATTGCCTGCGTTTCGATCGGCGCGTCGTACCACCACCAACTCGAGCCGGAGTCCCGCCAATACATTCCCATCTCCTCGCTCGTAATGCTGAGCTCCTTCAGTGAGCGCATGATCGCCAGTGGAGTCGCGGTATCGCCAAACCGCTGGAGACCGAGCGCCAGTTGGGCCTGGCACTGGCGGCTGCCGACCTGAAGCCAGTACTTCCCCGCTTGTTTGAGGAGGAAATCGACCGCGGCCTGGTGAGTGGCCGCAATCGGCTGATCGCGCAGAAAGAAACTGCGGCCGTACAGATACAGGCAGTCGGTATAGCTCGGCGTGTAGGTTTCGGGATCAGGCTGTTTCAGGATCCGCTGATATTCATCGTCGATCCACGCATCGAGCGCGGTGAGCGCCTTGACCGCCGGCGCAGCGTCCACGTTGACGCCGAGGTGCCGCAACCGGCCGAATCCAGTCACGATGTACAGGCTGATGTACTCGGACGGACGGCCACCCGGGAACCAAGACCATAAACCGTCGCTGAGCTGGCGATCGGCGAGGGTCCGCATCGCCCGCGCCGTCTCGGCATCGAGGCGGTTGGCATCGAACAGCAGTCCAACATTGCGTCGGGCCTGGCTCTCCGCCTGCGCGTCGCGCAACCACGGCGTATCCTCGAGCATGATGGCCTTCAGGTCCTGGTTCTTCTGGAGCGGGCTGTCCAGCGCCGGCGTATTCTTCCACAGATCGAAAACCCGCCGGATCTTCGGGTCGGAGTTTCCGACCTGGCGGGCCAGCGCATTCGCGTAGAGCCGGTTGAACACCTGTTCGCTGCACTCGTACGGATATTCCATCAGGTATGGCAGGGCCATCACCGCGTACCACGCGGGGTGCGACACCATCTGCACGGTCAGCGATTCGTTCTGCAGCGTCGGCGAGCCGCCCGATTCGAGCAGCTTCGGGAATTCGAACTGCTTCGTCCCTTCACCCCGGATCGGCAGGGGCAGCGACTCTGTGACCAGCACCCGCCGGCTCAGCACCGGAAGGTACCCTTCCTCGCCGTCGCTCGCCTGGGCCGACGCCCCAACTGCCTTGTATGTCAGAAAGCCCATCCCGTCGGGCACGGCGATCCGCCAGGAATAGGTGCGTGACTGTTTTGCCGGGATCTCGAACCGCTGTTCGGGCGACCGATTGCCGAGGGCAGCGTCCATTGATCGTTGCGTCGCCGCGTCGGCAAACGTCAGGCGGACATCGCCGGTCTGCGGTTTATCTGTCTGGTTGCTCACCTTGACGGTGAACTCGATCACATCGCCCTCCCGGACGAATCGCGGCGGGTTCGGCTCGACCATCAGGTCTTTCGCCGTCACTGCCGTGTCAGTCAGGAACCCGGACCGGAGCTGCGCATCGTGTGCAAAGCCGAGGAATCGCCAGGTGGTCAGCGCCTCGGGCGTCGTAAACTCGATCCGCACGACACCGTCGTGATCGGAAACCAGGTGCGGAAAGAAGAATGCGGTCTCCTGGAGATTCCGTCGGGCCGCCACTTGATTGAGATCTGGCTTGGGGATCTCCTCCGCCGGTCCGCGGCTGTCGACGGGCGATGGCATCGCACCCGACGCCGGGGAGGCTACAGCCGGCATGCTTAACTCGGCGGCATCGACGATCTTCGCCCTTCGCGTTCCCGCCAATGTGTTTGCAGCATAATATCCTCTCGTCTCGACCGAGGCAGCGACCTGGAACGCGGACTGCATGATCATTTGGCGATCCGAGCCACCCGCCAAAACCTCGGACGGAAAACTCCGATACTCCCACATCGGACTACGCTGCTCCGGCGCTTCCCAGCTCCGGACGTCCGAAAGCACGATCTCGGAGTTTTGAAACTGCGAGTACCGGAGGGGAAATTCCCGCCGCAACACATCGAATTTGTCCGGCCATGGGTGCGGCAGGAACTGGTCGAGGGACGCATCATAGAGCGTCGCGACCATCTCCGCGGTTGCACCCTTCGCGGCAGGGCCGGTCACCACCGCCGTCCACGTTTCCTTCTCCCCGGGCAGGAGTTTCGACCGAAAGCTCTCCCATTTCACGTGGAGTTGCTTGTTCGTCCATGGCACGTCGACGACGCGCTCCTTGAGATAGGCGCGATTCTCACGCACATACGAGACCCGGAGAGTGAATCCCCCGCGTATCGCCTCCGTCACCGGCTCCTCGATCAGCACTTGCGTGTGATCGGGTGCGGTCCAGTAGCTGCGGATT
>DASZYH010000102.1:0-5571 GCA_035545515.1 Opitutaceae bacterium | reverse complement strand
GGCGTCCGCAAGCGGACGGCCTACGAATCGGGAAGGCGAAATGTCGGTTGCGAAGTAGGCCGCGAGCTTGCTCGCGCGGATTGAGACGGAGGGCCGATGGCGTCCGCAAGCGGACGGCCTACGGATCGGGAAGGTGTAATGTCGGTTGCGATGTAGGCCGCGAGCTTGCTCGCGCGGTTTGAGACGGAGGGCCGATGGCGTCCGCAAGCGGACGGCCTACGAAGCGAATCGCACACGATCGATTGTGGGCGGGGTGCCCTCACCCCGCGGGACAATGCGGACATTGCGCGTCGCGCGGTGAGGTCACCGCACCTACATCAAACCGCATGCCTCGCGCGGTGGGCGCACCGCGCCCACATCAGGCTGCCGGCGGCGACTTACCGCGAGCGGCCGCGGGCCCAGCCGAACTGGGTGGCGCCGAGGACCGAATCGTCCTCGCCACGGTTGAAGATGCGAACGCACTCGAGGCCGAGCACGAGGATCAGGAGGATGAGCACGGTCGCGCCGCCCGCCGGCTGGAAGAAATACTGGCCGCGCAGGGCCCCGCGCATCAGGTCCACGGCGTAGGCGACCGGATCGAAGTGGGCGGCGATCTTCATCCAGTGCGGTGCGACATCCAGCGGATACAGCGCACCGGAAAGGAAGAACATGGGGAGGAGCACGGCGTTGCTGACGATCGGAAACACCGTCGTGGAGTTGAACCGCGAGGCGATCGCGACGCCGATGGCTGAAAACGTCAGCGCACCGAGGAACATGGCGGCGAGCAGCACACAGACGGTCCAGACCGTGAGGTGAACGCCCGCCAGCGGGGCGAAGGGAACGACAATGGCGGCCTGGACGAACGCCTGGAGCGCGCCGGCGATGATCTTGCCGAAGGCGATCGCACTGCGGGGGACGGGGGCGACGAGGACCGCCTTGAAAAATCCAATCTGACGGTCGAAGACGATCGTGATGGCGGCAAACGTCGCGGTGAAGAGAAGCGAAAGCGCGAGCACGCCCGCGAAAATGTACCGTTGGTAATCGGGGCCGCCGAGCCGCGAACTCGCCCCCAGACCGCTGCCGAGCACGAACAGGTACAACAGCGGCTGCGCAAGGCCCGCGACCAGGCGGGCGCGGTCGAGCCAGAACCGCTTCAGATCGAGAATGATGACGGCGTAGATGGCGCGAATCATCGCGGACCTCCCTTCCGGACGGCATCCGCCCCGCCCGAGGCATCGCCGTTCAGACCCCGGCCCGTGAGGGTGAGGAAGACATCCTCGAGACTGGGCTCCTCCACGCTCACGCGTCGCACCTTGATCGGCATGGAACGGAGGAGGTCGGGCAGGATGGCGGCGGGGTCGGGATGCACCAGCATGATTTCCTTCTCGGTTCCTTCCGGCTTCAAGCCGCGTTCCCCCAGCCAGGCGCGCGAGCGCGCATCGTCCTCGGTTTCGAGCCGGATGACGCCGCCGCCGAGCCGCGCCTTCAGGGCCGCGGGGGTATCGAGCGCCGCGATGGCGCCGCCATCGATCAACGCGATCCGGTCCGCGACCTCGGCCTCCTCCATGTAGTGAGTCGTGAAGAACACCGTGCGGCCGGCCTGCGCCAGGGCGCGAACCTGCGCCCAGAACCCGCGCCGCGCATCGACGTCGAGTCCGAGCGTCGCCTCGTCGAGGAACAGGATCTGCGGATCCGTCACGAGCGCGCGGGCCAGTTCGAGCTTGCGGCGCTGTCCGCCGGAGAGCGTGCGCGCGGGACGGTCGGCGGCGTCGGCGAGGCCGAGGTCGGACAGGAGCTTCGCCGCGCGTTCGCGGGCGGCGCTGGTCTTGAGCCCATAAAACAGACCCATGAGCAGCAGGTTGTCCCGGCCGGACAGCCGCTGCTCGATGGCGGGTTCCTGGAAGACGATCCCGATGTCCCGCCGGATGGCCGCGCGATCGGTGATCACGTCGCGATCCAGGACCCGCGCCGTGCCGGCGGTTGGCGCCCGCAGCGTCGCCAGGATCGAAAACAGCGTCGTCTTGCCGGCGCCGTTGGGTCCGAGCAGGGCGAACATCTCGCCGCAGCGGACCTCGAGGTCGATGCCGCGCAACGCCTCCACCTGGTCGTAACGCTTCACCAGCCCGCGCACGACGACGGCGGCGGCCGAACGGGAAGGGGACGGGGACGACACGGACACGAGCGGCGAGGACAACGTTGCGCCGCGGGTGACGCGAGTCATTTCGCCGCGGCGGGGCCGTGGCACGCGGACGCGGGGGCGGACCCCGCGCGGAGCTTGAAGGCAAACAGAAATTGGCACAAAACAATGAAATGACCACACGCTTTGGAGGCCCGCCGGCCGATGTCGCGGAGGTGCAGGGACTCTACGGGGCATTCACGTTTTCGGAAAAGCTGCTGCAGAAAATCTGGCTGCGGCGGGACTTTGACGCGGCGAGCGCGCGGACCACCGACGGCCGGCGGATCCGGATCGTGCATCCCGGCCGCTGGAATCTTCTCGGCGGCCCGGATTTCCGCGGGGCGCGCCTGCGCCGGGAGGACGAGTCGGAACTCGTCGGCGATGTCGAACTCCACCTGCATGCGGCCGACTGGGACGCGCACGCCCATGCCCAGGACCCGGCCTACGACGGGGTCGTGTTGCACGTCGTGTTGTTCGAGCCGGAGCCGGGGCGGGTGACGCGCGGCGCGGACGGCCGGCCGATCCCGGTTCTGGTCCTGCTGCCGCTGCTTCATCACTCGCTCGAGGAGCACGCGATCGACGAGGCCGTGGAGTGCCTGGCCGACCGTCCGACGGCACGGCTGGCCAACGAACTCATGGTGTATCCCCCGGCCCAGGTTGCGCGCCGGCTGCGCACGCAGGCTGAACGTCGCTGGCGGCAAAAGGTTCGGTTTGCGCGGATGCGGATCGAGCGGCTCGGGTGGGAGAATGCCTGCCACCATGCCGCGCTCGAAGTGCTGGGCTTCCGGTACAATCGCGCGCCGATGCTCCGGTTCGCCACGCGCTGGCCGCTTTCCGCCTGGGCGAACGGTGACGTCTCGGCCGACGAGGCGTTTGCGCATGAAGCGGATGCGTGGAGCCTCCAGGGAGTCCGGCCGGCCAACCAGCCGCGCGTCCGGTTGCGCCAATACCTCGCGTGGGTGAGGTCGCGACCCGACTGGCCGGCGCGGGTGGCGGCGGCCGCCGCGCGGTTGTCCCCCGTTGGACCGGAAGGTGCGAGCCGGGCGGCGCGGCGACTCCATCACTTCGGTTCGGTCCGGGACATGCTGGCGGATGAACTCTGCGCGGGAACGGTCGAGGGCAGCCGGTTCGAGAATCTCGTGTGCGACGCCGTGTTCCCGCTGCTCGCCGGGTGGGGGCGCGCGGCGCCGGCCGCATCAGCGCCCGGATTCACCCCAAAACCCGGAATTTTCGCCGAGACCCCACCCGCGGTTCTGCCGGACCCATTCGGCTGGTGGTTCCATTGGTTTTGTGGCGACACTCCGCCGTTTGTCCTCGCCGGTTTGCGCCAACTTGGCGTCTGCGACGGCAGGGAACAGCCTGTCTGCCACGGACTCGCGCAAGGGCTCCTCGGGTGGCTCATCGAACGCGACGCGGGCACTCTAAGTTCCTGAGTGATCGCACCGGGCGGGGGGCTTGACAAAGTTTTGCGCCAGACGATACGTTGACCGACTCAAAAACACTCACTTTTCAAAAAGTGGGCCCTGCGGCCCGCTTTTTTTTTCCCTATCGAGCATCATCTATGAGCAGCGAAATTCTTTCCGTCCTGGAATACATGGAGAAGGAGAAGGGCATCCCGCGTGCCGACATGATCGCCACGATTACGAATGCCCTGAAGACTGCCGCGCAAAAAGGGGTCAATTCCGGCCAGGAGCTCAAGATCGAGATCAACCCGAAGAATGGCCAGCTCAAGGCGTGGGCACTGGTGAAGGTCGTTGATTCCGTTAGTAATCCGAAAACGGAGGTGCACGTCGAGAAGGCGCAGGCGCTGAAACCCGGCGCGCTGATTGGCGAAGTGCTGGAAAAGGAAATCGACCCGTCGACACTTGGCCGCATCGCGGCGCAGACCGCCCGGCAGGCGGTCATGCAGCGGCTCCGGCAGTTCGAAAAGGACCGGATCTACGACGACTTCAAGGATCAGGTCGGCAACATCGTGACCGGCACCGTCCGCCGCCGCGAGCGGAACGACCTTTATGTCGACCTCGGCAAGGCCGAGGCGGTCATGCCGAGCAAGGAACAGGTTCCAGGCGAGGAATATCAGCCCGGCGAGCGGATTCGCTGCCTGCTGATGGAGATCCAGAGCACGCCCCGTGGTCCCGAGATCATCCTGAGCCGCGCCAGTCCGAAGTTTGTCCGCCGGCTCTTCGAACTCGAGGTCACCGAGGTGGCCGACGGCACGGTGAAGATCGAGGCCTTCGCCCGCGAGCCCGGCTATCGCACCAAGATCGCGGTGACGAGCAACGACCCGAAGGTTGATCCGGTCGGCGCCTGCGTCGGCGCGCGTGGCGCCCGGGTGAAGACAATCGTCCGCGAGCTGGGCGGCGAGAAGATCGACATCATCAAATATTTCGCCGATCCGCGCGAGATGATCATCGAGGCGCTGAAGCCCGCTCTGCCGCGCGAGATCATTCTCGACGAGAAGACGCATCGCATCCTCCTGAAGGTCGCGACCGACGATCTCGCGGTGGCGATCGGCCGCAAGGGGCAGAACGCGCGGCTCACTTCCCGGCTGATCGGCTGGCGACTTGACATCGAGGAGTTCAAGGCCGTTGGTGCGGACCCCGAGGGCGACGCGAAGCGCAAGCTCGTTGCCCAACTCGGCGTGCCCGAGGACACCGCATTGCGGCTGGTGAAGGCGGGATTCGTCTCGCTGGAGCTGTTCGAGGGAGTCGAGCCCGGCGACCTCGAGGGAGCCGGGTTCACGGCGGAGGAAGCCGCCGACATCATTGCGCGCGTCCGAAAGTAATTTTACATCACACAGGTCTATCGCTGCATGAGCATTCGTATTCACAAGCTGGCCGAAGAACTCGGCCTGGAGAACAAGGAGCTGCTGGCGCTGCTCAAAGAGCGCAAGATCATCGCTCCGGATGTGAAGTCAGTGTCGAGCACGGTGGACAACATCAGCGCGTCGGCGCTGCGGGAGGAATATGCATCGAAGCGCGGTCCGGCTGGTGCCGGCACCGCGACCATGGCTGCGCCGGCGGCCGCTCCGGTCGCCGTCCCGACGTCGACCGCGGAGGCGGAGGCGCCCGGAGGCTCGAAGGTGCATTTGCCGACGGGGGTCTTCGTCAAGTCGAAGCAGGACATCGATCGCGAGAAGGAAGCCGCGGCCGCCGCGAAGGCCGTGGCGCTGAAGCCAGCCGTGCCCGCCGCGCCGGTTGCCGCCCCGCGGCCGCCGCCCATGCCCGTTTCCGCGCCCCGCCCCGTTTCCGCGCCACCACCCGTTTCGCGGCCGCCGATGCCACCGCCCGTTTCCCGCCCGGCGCCTGTCGCCGCTCCCGCACCCGTCAAGCCGGCCCCCGCGCCGGTCGCTCCGGCCCCTGCTCCGATTCCGGCCGTCCGTCCCGCGCCGGTGCCGGCTCCGGCGCCGGCGGTTT
>DASZYH010000101.1:0-14779 GCA_035545515.1 Opitutaceae bacterium | reverse complement strand
CATCGTGTTGGCGACCGTGAACCGTGGCGTCAGCCCGGGCGTGTCCGGAATTTGAAAATCAGCCTGGCTGAAGTTGAGCAGTAGGCTCACCCGGCTGGCCGGATCGACTTGATACGAGGCATAACTGAATACCCGGACTTGGTCGGACTTGTCGTGTAGCGCAGTGCGACTGTCGGTGGGATTCTCGATGCCAAGGCCCGTATGCTTGAATGCGGCGGAGACATAATAATCCAGGTTCCCGGCCGAACTGCCGTATTGGAAGTTCGGTTGGAGCGTGTCGAAGCTGCCGCCGTAAACGCCGGCGCTGCCGCCAGCGAGTTTGGAGCCGGACTTGGTCGTGACGTCGACAATCCCAGCGGTGCGAAATCCGAACTGTGCCGGCAACGCCCCCGTGGTCAGCGCAACGGAGTCGATAAGCCGGGTATCGAGTTCCTGTCCGAACCCGTTCAACCCCTCGGGCAGCAGGATCCCGTTGATCCGGTACTGCAAGCTGCCATGCTCGCCCCGCACGTGGTCTTCGCCGAACGAGTCCTGCACGACACCCGGAGCCCGGAGCAGGACTTGGGAAAACGGCGCGTTTTCGCCTTGTGCGATTGAATCGATCTGGCCGCCGCCGATGACGTAGGTGGTCGCCCCGATGCTGGGCACGACTTCTTGCTGCAGCCGACCCAGCGTGCTGGTAACCACAACCTGGTCCAACTGCACGGCTGGCTCAACGGGGCCGGTTGATTGCGCCTGGGCCACGACGCCAGCCGCCAGGAATGCGAGCATCGCGTTCACGCGGTTATGGCCGCGGCGGGTCAACAAAAAGGAACACATGTTAGCCATATCTAATATCGTGAGGGATGCGCAGCATTGCCTCACTCGCAAGCAGAAATTACATAGATCTAACTTAGTTCCGTATTCCTATCTAAATTTCTGTCGCTCTCATCCCAATTTTTCCTATGCGAAGGTTCGTGCCTTCTCGAAACCCGCTTTCCTCGAATGTGGAGGACTATTTGGAACGCATCCACGAACTGACCGAAACAAAGGGCTACGCGCGCGTCGCCGACATCGCCGATGCCCTCAGAATCGCCCGCCCGAGCGTTTCAGCGATGATTCAGCGCATGGCGAAGGCCGGGCTGGTGAATTATGAAAAGTATCGCGGGTTTACGTTAACGCCGACCGGACAGGCGGCCGCATTGGGAATCCGGCGGCGGCACAGGATTCTCACCGAGTTCCTGACGGCGATTGGCGTACCCACAGCCCAGGTCGAACAAGACGTGGAGGGACTGGAGCACCACATGAGCAGCGCCACGGTGGAAAAGATCGAGGCCCTCTTGCCGATGCTGCGAACCAACGTGGAGAGCCAGCGAAAGACGTCGAAGCGGTAAGCGCGGAGCGATTTTCGCAGTTCACTTTGTCCTCGACGAGAACATGCAGCGTGCCGCGATTCAACACCTCCCGAACGTGCTGGAGGCAATGCCAGAAAAAGGACGCCGCATCGGCATCGACACGGCAAACCGGCCGGCAAGGCAGCCGAACCGGCGAGCGCGCGAGGCTGAGACCGGCGCGCCGCGGTTCGGCTCCAAGCGAGCATGCCGAACGGGACTAGAACGCCCACGAAAGCGTGCCGAAGAATCCTCGCCTCATGCCGAATTGGGCGGCATTTACGCCCACCCCTGCGCCGTCGCGCAATTCATATTTCTTGTCCGCAAGGTTCACGACATCGAAACGAAGCTTCACGGCCTGTTTGTCGCTTACTTTGAAACTGCGTTCCGCACCGAGGTTGACCGTAGTGTAGCTTGGAACCGTTCCGCCATTGGGAATGGTGTTGCCTGCACTATCGGTCGCATCGGTGCGCAGGCCACTGCCGTGAATCACGTCGATAAATACTTTCGTACCACCATGAGCATCTTTCCACGCGTAGGCCGCCCCGAAAGACCCCGACAGCTTCTGGTCGTGGTCAAGGTGGATCCAGTGATTATGCACGTAGTCGAGATCGTCCTGACCGAAGAGGAACTGCGATGAGACCCAGTCTTTCCCTTCCGCGGTGGAATGCGCGAGATTGAGGTAACTGGAGAATCCGCCGTTTGTGTAGGAACCGGTAAACTCCAGACCGTAGATGCGCCCCTTGCTATAATTGAAGGCAGACTGAATGAGCGATGCCCCGAAAAGGCCGTCGTCGAGCTGCTGACTCGCGGTCTTGTAGTAACCATCGAGGCCGACCTGAAGACCGGGTGCGACTTTCTGGCTGATGCCGACATCGAAATAGTCGGCCTTTTCCGCGCGCACCGGATCGTCGACGGATACTTCGGAGGCATTCGACGTGCCGTCGAACTTGCTAACCGACGTGGCCGGCACGAACTCGAGTGGCGGAGGCGTGAAGTAGCGCGCGTAGCCGCCGTGCAGCGTCGTGTCTTCCGTTGGCTGCCAGATTACATTCAAGCGCGGGCTGAGTTGGCTCTCGGTGTCAAAAGTCGATGAGAAGCGATCGAACCGCGCACCGTAATTCACCGTCAAACGCTGCACGGGTTTCCACTCATCCTGCAGATAGACGCCCGCAAATGTCGCGTGCTGCTTGCCGTTGTCGGCGATAGGAAACGCCGGCCCCGTGGGATTGCCGTCACCGTCCACGGGAAAGACGTAGGTGTTGGTTTTGGAATCGAGATTCTCACGGAGAAACATCGCGCCGGCACGCACCGTGTGCGTCGTGCCCGCGGCGTAGCTGCTGTCAAGTTCCGCCCCGCCGGAAGAAATGGTTCGGCTGACATTGCTCGCGACACCGTCGAAGAAGAGATCGCCCGTCACGTCCGGTCGGAAATGGACGCTGCTGCTGCGACCGAATCCAGCGATTTGGTAATTCAGATCGCCGGCCGATTTTTGATACGCGAGCACGCCATAATAGTTTTTTTCCTTCTGTGTCTCGTCGAGCAGCGTGGAGTCGAACGAGCCGGGCAGCCACTGTTGGCCATTGGGTGCGGTGCCGGGATCAAGAGCGGGCGTATTCGGCAACTGGTAGTCGCTGTTGGACAAACTGCCCATGAAGCTCAGACGGCTGCTGGCATCGATGATGTTCGAAAGATATACGAACGCCTTGGTTTGTTTTGTGGTGTCGTGGATCGCGTTCTTACTGTCGGTGGGACTTTCGACACCAAGATCGTTGTGATCGTAACTGCCATCGACAAAGTACGTCAGGCTGTCCTGCGAGCCCGCCGTCTCGAAACTTGGACGCCAGGTATCGAAGCTGCCGCCGAAAAGACTTACTTCGCCCGTCGGTTCCACCGCGCCATTTTTGGTGTGGATGTCCACGATGCCAGCGGTGCGAAAGCCGTACTGGGCCGGCAAGGAGCCGGTGACGAGGTTCATCGTGTCCACGAAGCGCGGATCGATTTCGAGGCCAAAGCCGCTTAGACCCTCGGGCAGTAGCACGTCGTTGATGCGGTATTGCAGGTTGGCGTGTTCGCCTCGGACGTGAATGGCGCCGGAACCTTCGGAATCCTGCGCTACGCCGGGCGCGCGCAGCAGCACCTGATTGAACGCACCGTTTTCGCCAAGCGGCATCGTGCTGATCTGCGGGGCATCGATCTGAAAGGACGTGGCACCGAGGCTTGGCACGATGCTTTCGCGCGCTTTGTCGAGCTGATCGGTGACCACGAACTTATCCAATTGCACCGGAGCGCCGCTCGCCGTGGCACTCCCGTTGCTTGCCGGCGGAGAGGCCACTTGGGCGATCGCGACGCTCGCGCTCGTGAATATCATAAACGCCAGGATGGGTGTCTTCATGGGAATTGAGTCCTAGATTGTTCGTTCACTTGGTTATTTGGTGTGGGTCACCGAAAGCTTGAACCTCCGGGGAGGATGGATCTCTCCGCCGTCGTGCAATCCAACGTGTAGAGCGCAGCCACGCTGCCGTCCTCGCATACGTCGCCGACGCTTGATAAATTCGTAGTCCGCGGCCGCGACGTTTCCAGGAGACGCTTCGAGGTGAAAAATCGCGTTGAGGACGAGCTGCAGTTTCGAGCCCCTGGTGCCGAGTACTGCATCGAACCCGTGTTGACCTGGGTGAACGTGGCCTGCGACTGCACCTTGACCACCCATACCGACATCAGCAGTCCGCCGGCCAGCGCGATGGAAAGCGCGGTGATCGTGGTCGAGAGCAGATGCTGCCGCAGACTGCGGCGAATGATGAGGGGCAGTTTCATGCCAGTACCTGCTGCAATGCTCGATTGAGCACGGCGAAATCCCGTACCGCCTCGAAGGCCGACAGCACCCGGGGATCGTGGCTCAGCAGCAACAGTGCGGCGCCGGTTTCACGGCAGGTTTCGCGAATCAGCGCGAGGGCCTCGCGAGCGTGCTTATGATCGAGGTTTCCCGTCGGTTCGTCGGCCAGCACGAGCTTGGGCCGGTTGGCCAGGGCGCGCGCCACCGCGACGCGCTGCTGCTGGCCGGTGGAAAGCTGGCGAGGGCGATGATCGAGGCGGTGGCTCAGGCCGACGCGTTCCAGCATCTTGGCCGCGTGGGCCTGGTCCATGCCGCCGCCGAACGCCATTCCGAGCAGGACGTTTTCCCGGCAGGTATACCCCTGGAGCAGGTTGAACGTCTGGAATACATACCCGATATTTTCAGCGCGCAGCCGATCGCGGGCAGGTTCGGAAAGTCCGGCCATATCGTGCTCGCCCAGCCGGATCAAACCGGCGTCGGGAGCCAGAATGCTGGCGACCAGATGGAGGAAGGTCGTCTTGCCCGAACCGCTCTCACCCCGTAGCACTATCTGCTGGCTGGGCTCGAGGGAAAACGCCGGAATATCGACGATCATTTTTCGCCCGCCGCCGGGTGAGACGAAGGAACGTCGCAGACCAGAAATCGAAAGTAATGGCATGACGGAAACGCAGCACACCGTGGGACGAGCCCACGCCAATTTACGGAGCACCTGCCGAGCTTCCCGGACGGGAAGCGAAAGTCCGCGGCTGCGCTAATGCGCCAGGCCGCGGTTCAGGTATTCAGGCGCCGTGCCGGCGGCCCGCAGGCGGGCGGCAGCAAGTCATGCGCGGTTTCGAGGACGACAGTCTTTACTGCCACCTCGACGCGTCCCACCACCGTGGGCGTTGGCTGCACCACGATTTGCGGGGCAACGTACAATGCCTCACCGGCCGCAAACGTAGTGACCACGCACTCGTGGCTCTCGTGGCCCGCATCCGGATGCAGGCGTTCATGCGCCGCCGGACTTGCCGCCAGAAAGGCCAGTAGTCCGATCAATAAAACGGCCAGCACGCTCACCACTCTTGCGAAGTGCGAGGTGCTGCCATTTCGATTTTTGAATCGGAGACGAAACATGAACCGGTGGGAACCAGTACAGCTTGAAAACTGCCACCGGAATGAGAAAATTCGCCCCGCGCAACTTCAATCGCACGATTTGCGGCGACGACCGCGCTGCCGCCGGGAATGAATCGGCGCTATTTTGCGCTCTTGTGGCAGGGAAGAGATTTTGCAGACACTCCGATTTCGAACGCGTTGAGGGCCCTTGACGCATTTGTTAGTGTGGGGCGCACCGTTCGATGCTTCTTCAACTTAAAACTGCCGACCCCCGCGCTGGGAATGGCCTGTCCCGTCTGCAATTCCCGGACGCCCTCGCCAAATGAATTCCGCTTTCTTCTACACCTTGACCGTGACGGGTTTCACTGTCGCGTTTCTGCACGCGGCGATTCCGACCCATTGGTTGCCCTTCGTGGTCGTCGGTCGCGCCCGCAATTGGTCTCCCCGGCAGATTCTGACCGCCGTCGCGCTGGCCGGCGGCGGTCACATCCTGGTCACGACCGCGCTCGGCGTTGGCCTTGCCTGGTTCGGTTTCGAGCTGAACGATCGCGTTGGCGGCGCCTTGCATTGGATCGTCGCGGCGGTGCTGATCGGCCTCGGCGCGTGGCTGGCGCTGCGAGCGCCGCATGGGCACGCATGCAATCACTGTAGGGGTGAACCCGAGAAGCGGGTATCGCTGGGCTCCGATCGGGCGGTGCTGGTGAGCATGTTTTTGACGCTCACCTTGTCGCCGTGCGAGCTGTTCCTGCCGGTGTACCTGACGGCGGTTCCCTTTGGCTGGCCGGGCATCGCCTGGCTCAGCGCGGTGCTGGCGATCGCGACCCTCGGTGCGATGCTGAGTTTCACCTGGGCCACGCTGCGCGGCGTGGAGCGGTTGCCCTGGATCGCGAATCCCAACCCGCGCCTGCTCGGGGCGGTGCTTTGTGCGCTCGGTTTCATGGTGGTCTGGCTGGAACGCTGAACCGTTGGACGCTACGGAACGTATGCTGCGATTCGGACTTGTTTTGCTCAAGGCCGCACTGTCTCTCTCGAGAGGCGCAGGCATCGTAGCGATGCTGTGCGCGATCTCGGCAAAGGCAGCGCCCCGCGAGGAGTCGCTGCTGGCCGGATTGATGCGGGAGCCAACACCGGCGGAATGGCAGGCGCTTACGAACTACGACGGGACGGTCACCCGTGCCGAGTTCGAAGAGGCACTGGCGAATGTTTTTGATCCCTGGCGGGGCTTGCGACCGTATCTGCAAATTGGCGCCGCCGCGGTTGCCGTGTATCGAGATGCCGCGCGCCGCGGAACGCCGCTGGTGGTGGTGCATTTCGCGCCCACTTGGCATGCCCGGCGTAAGTCTGTTTTGCCCTTCCGCGCACCAGAGACATGGGTTTCACAGTCGGCGGTTGAGTCTGCAAAACCGCTTGCCGGACTGCGGGTGGCGATTGAACCCGCGGATATCGGCGGAGTTTGGGCGAAAATGGAAGACCGGTCGGTTGAGTTTCACGGGTATGGCCGAATCAGTGAAGGCGACCTCAACCTGATAGTGGGCCGATTGCTTCGCGACCGATTGTCGGACCTTGGCGCCGACGTTTTCCTTGTCCGCAACCGTGCCGAACCCGTTTTACCGATCGCACAGGATCATTTGTTGGCGACCACGGAGGCGATGTTGAGCCGGAAACCGGCGTTGCTGCCCGAGCCCTTCCAGCGTCGAGCGATTGAACTGAGAAAAGAAAATCGCGCGCGCCTCCAGTTTGCCGCCGGACTGTTCCTAACGAAAACGTTGGAAACAGCCGCGCGCGCTGCGCTCGTGCGTCGATCATTCCAGCCCGATATCACGCTCGTGATCCAACACGACGCGACTCCGGCCAGTACGGAAGGGAAACTGACGCCGATCAATCGGAACATATTTTTTGTCGAAGGCGCCTACTTGCCGGACGAACTGCAGGATTCGCACCAGCGCCTGCGGTTGTTGACCAAACTCTTTCAGCGGGTGACCTCGATCGAGACGACCGTTGCGGTCGCCATCGCGCGGCGATTTCAGACGGCGACTGGATTTCCGGCCGTCCTCTACGGCAACTCGGCCACGACTCGCGAAGTCGTCGCACACAACGAATACGTCGTTGCTCGTAATCTCGCAATGAACCGCGAACACGACGGGCCAGTGGTCGTGACGGAACCATATTTCATGAACCAGCCCGAGACGCTCGCACGGCTGTTGGTGGGCGACTACGTTGGACGACGGCGAATCGCCGGTCGCGACCAAGTGAGCATCTTCCGCGAATACGCGGACTGTGTTGCGGGCGGCTTGATCGATGCCTATGCTCGGGACCCACGCCGCTCATCGCGTCGAGACAAACAGTAGATTCTTCTGTGATCCATTTCCACCCGAGACAGCATCATGGCCCACACAGCAGCATCCCCAATTCCATGACCTTCTTTCCCACGACCTGGCCATCGCGCTTGGCGACGATGGCATTGGCGCTCTCCGTCGCCACCGTTTATGCCGACTCCAGCCCGTTCCAGGGTCCGGAGTGGAAACTGATGGAACCCGCCCCGGTGTTGGCGGCCGCGGCGACCATCACCCCCTCGGCGTTTCCCAATTGCGATCAGGCGATCGTCGATCAGCGGGAGCTGGAAGTTTATCGCGCCGATGGCACCGGCGAATCGCAGGCGGAGACCTTCACCAAGGTGCTCACGGAAAAGGGACGGCGCGACAACGCCATCCTCACGCTCAATTTTCTGCTGCCTTACTTCAAGGTCGAGGTGACGCGATTGGAGATCATCAAGCCGGACGGAGCCGTGCGCGCGATCGACATCGCTGCCAACGCCAAGGAGGCGATCGACGATTCGCAGATGGACGCGAACATTTACGACCCGAACGCCCGGGTTCTCCGGGTCAATGTCCCAGGCCTCGAAATCGGCGACACGGTTCACACCGTCGTCCGCAACATCACCGCGCGCCCCATCATTCCGGGAGAATTCTCCGACGACAACGTCTTCGAGGGTCCGGCTTACATCCGGCACAGTTCGCTCGAGGTGCGCGGCCCGGCCGCCAAACCGCTCCAGCACGTGGTGCTGCGGGATCCGGTCCCCGGAACGGTGACGCCAAGCACGCGGCGCGATCACGACGTGATGATCTATCACTGGGAAATCAACCGGGTGCCGCGGATGTATGACGAGCCCTCGATGCCGCCCTACGACGCGACGCTGCAGCGTCTTTTTATCAGCACGCTGCCGGATTGGCGGGCGGTGTCGCGCTGGTATTGGCAGCTCAGCGCGCCGCACCTGGCGGCGACGACCCAGGAAATGAAAAAGACCGTGCGGAAGCTCGTCGCTGGCGATCAGAACGAGTCCGCGAAGCTGGCGGGGATTTTCCATTACGTGGCGGAAAACATTCGCTACATGGGCGTCACGCCGGAGCATGACCGGCCTGGCTTTGAGCCGCACGACGTGTCGCTCACGTTCGACAAGAAATATGGCGTGTGTCGCGACAAGGCCGGTCTGTTGGTCGCGATGTTGCGCATCGCCGGTTTCGACGCCTATCCCGTGTTGATCAACATCGGCGGGAAGCGGGATCCGGAGGCGCCTTCGCCGGATTTCAATCATGCGATCGTCGCGGTCGCCCAAGGCCCCGGCAATTACCTGCTCATGGACCCGACCGACGAGCACACGCGCGGCTTCCGGCCGACCTATGATGACAATCGCAGCTACCTGGTCTGCCGTCCGGAAGGAGAAGGCCTCCGCGTCAGCCCGGTCTCGCCGCCGCAAGACAATCTCATGGCGATCAAGACGGAGGGCACGCTCCATGCGGATGGCAGCTTGTCGGCCACCACCCGTTTCACGTTCGGCGGCGTGAACGACGACGCCTACCGCGGCGCCTTCGCGCAGATGAAACCGGATGACCGCCGGCGTTTTTTCGAAAGCCGGCTGCAGCAGGTCATGCCCGGAGCCAGCGTTCAGTCGCTGGACATCACGCCGGAGAATCTCCTCGACCTGTCCGCGCCGCTCGAAGCGAGGCTGACGTTTTCCGTGCCCGCCGCCGCCGCGTTCGGCTCCGGCAAGGCGATCGTCACGATGCCCTGGATCGGCACCAGGATTGGCCTGGTGAACTACATGCTCCAGGACACCGGGCTCGAGCGCCGCAAATATCCGCTGATCACGGACGCCGCGTGCGGATTGCGGGAGAACATCTCGCTCACGCTGGCTCCGGGATTTCACGATGTCCTCGCTCTGCCGGCCGCAGCCAAGGCGGACGGAAACATTCTCAGCTATGCGCGGCAGTTCGCCTTCGACCGGGGTCGACTGACCGCGACGGACGATTTTCGGCTGAAAACGGTCGAGTTTTCCCCCGAGCAATATCTCAGCCTCAAGCAAACGCTCGGGACGCTGGCCTACGACGATCGCAAGGCGCCCGTCTTGGCGATGACCGAGGCTCTCGCTCACCCGCAGACGACCCCGGCCGCGGCCGCCGCTTTGCCGCCGGTCGCGTCGGATGCAAAGCTGCTGGAGGATCAGCAGAAACTCGTCGTCACCGACGCGCACACCGCGGTGTTGAGCGTGCGATACGTCAAAAAAATTCTCAGCTATGCCGGGAAGATTCGTGAGTCCGAGGTGAAGATCCCCTTCAACCCGGCGACCGAAGATGCGCGGCTGCTGCGCGCGAGCGTGACTTCTCCCACGGGCGTCCGTCAGGAAATTTCCGCGATCGAGACCCATCGGATGGATGCCGGCTGGGATTCGTCCGCCCGGCGCTACACTGGAGGGAAACTCCTGGTGGCCAATTTGCCCGGCGTCGAAATCGGCTCGACGATCGAGGTGGCCTACCAAATCACCGAACACGACCGTCCCTACATTTCCGGCTTCCAGGCCTTCCAACTCATCGACGCGATGCAGCAAAAGTCCTTCGAGCTGGTTGCGCCCGCCGGCCTGGCCGTGCGCCTCCGCATCAATGACCCCGCCCATCGGATCCACTCCGAAAAACATCTCCTGGACGGGCGGCAGGATTTCATCTGGGACGTGAAGGACACGGCTGCCCTGCCGGACGAACAGGACGTTCCCGCGGCGTGGCTGTGGCAGACCGGCGTGGGCTTTTTCGTCGGAGACGAGAACGCCTACCTGTCCGACCTGAGCCGCGCCATGCTCGATCATTCGCACCATGGTTCGCGGGCTGCCGCGCTGGCCCGCGAAATGGCGGCGCACGGTTCGACCCAAAGCGAGACCGCCAGAAGCATTCGTGACTACGTCGCAAAAGTCGTCCGGCTCGCCGGCCCGTCATTCGGCGAGTTGCCGCTGAGCGAGCTTTCGGACGCCGACACGACGTTGACCGACGGCTACGGCCACGCCGCGGACCGGGCGATTCTCCTCCACGCCATGCTGGCCGCGGTGGGGCTCAAGCCGGCCATCGTCCTCGTTTCGGACGCGCCGCCGGTGCCCAAGGTCGAGACTATCACCGATTCCCTGCTCGTCGCCGACGCTTTCCAAATGCCGCTGGTTCGGGTCGTCGCGGACGGCAAGACGTGCTATCTCAACGACACGGATCAATATGCCCCGTTGGGCGCAACCGCGCACGACGATCGGGTGGGCATCGAGCTTCCAGATGGCCGGCGTGACATCGTTCGGGCCGCGGCCCCCGATCACACGAAGGTCGATACCTTCTACCGCCTCGTCGTTGGGGATGACGGCAGCGCCACGCTCGGCCTCGAGCATCGCTATTATGGAATGGCTTTCGACGAGAAGAACAAATTCTTCTCCGAACTGACGCCGGAAGTTCGCGCCCGTTATTATCAGCAGGCCGTTTCGGCCATCGATCAAGGGGCCCATCCGAAGGGAGCGCTCGTCACCAATTTCAATTCCTATCCCGGCACCGAGACCTTTGCCGTCCAGATCGATCATTATGCCGTCGCGAACGGCCGGTTTCTGTATCTGAAATTGCCCTTTGCGCCGCACCTTCTTTCCACCGGCGCCGATCGACGCGTTCTGCCCCTCTGGCTGGCCAATGAAGACGAGCGCAACGTTCACGTCGATATTCAATGGCCCCAATCGTATCGACAAATCGACATCGCTCCCGTCGGCGAGCGGCTCGCCGTACCGGACGGCGCCGGCGCCGCGCAAGTCGTCGTTAGCGCGACGAGCGCTGACTGTGCGGTCAACTACAAGTTCGAGCGCCACCCCGCTGTGCTTGAACCCGCCCACTATCCCGAGGCCCGCCGCATCGAATCGACGCTGGCCAATCCCGCGGAACGGATGCTGTTGCTGGAAAAGAACGCCTCGGAGTGAACGGATATCACGTCTTTTTTGATTTGGACTTTGCCAGAATCAAAATGCTACGGGACCTTGGTATAGTTTTGATGGTTCGCTGAAGCCGAAACGAGTCGGACGCTACCATTTCTCCGCGCGCAGGGCCCGCAAGATCGGCTTCGGAGAGAACGCCTTCGTGAGTCGCGCACGCTTGCGTCGCGGAACACGACGGTAAACGGCAGCCCGCCATTCCGGTTGCCGGCACGGTGCATGGCATGAGGCCGACGACATTAGTGCATTCCCGAAGGGGTCATGACTGTACTCTTGACAAACCCTGCTGAAACTCGCGCGAGCGTTCGCCGCCCGCCAGCCGAAACCGGCGCACGTACTGGCTGACACTCGCCGCCGGACCCATCTGGAGGCGTTCCCCCAGCCAACCGTTTGACACCGAGGTCGCCCGTTTCATTGCCGCGGCGAGTTTCACCTTCTCCGCGGCGGAGCGCTGCGCCGGCAGCGTCGCCAACCCGATCTTCCACCCCGCTGCCAGTGCTTGCAGGGTGTCTTCCCATCGCAAGGCACGGATCTCCCGGTGGGCCGACCGATCCCCTCCCGCCAGCGCGAGATCACGCTCCTGTTTCGCCAACACCCCATATTCCTGCCGCAGCTTGTCCCGGAAGTCGTCCGATCCGATGCACCAGCCGCGGCTCAGGCGACCGAAACGCTCGTCCCGTCGACGCTGGTCTTCCTCGTTCAACAGCCCCAGGTATGCGACATACCGCCGCCAACCGGCCGGCGTGTCGGCGAGTTCCCCGCTCTCCCGCAGGATCACACGTGCGTCGAGCACCTTCGGCCGGTCCTTCATCAGGAAACGCGGCAGGCTGCTCCAGCCATACTCCAGGATCCGCTCGATCGTGAGCACCTTCGCCCGCACCGGGTTGAGATGAATGTAGTGCACCACCTGCGCCAGGCTGTGTCCCCGCTCCACGTGCAGCGCCTTGTACCGCCCCTGAAACGGCCGCCCTCGTTCCGAACGAAATTCGTTGAACCGCCGCGCCCACGTCCCCTGCACCCACTTCATCCCGTCGGACAGGTTTGGTTCCGGCGTCTCCACCGCCAGGTGGAAGTGATTGCGCATGATCACATACGCATGCAGCCGCCACCCGAACCGCTCCGCGCCTTCCAGCAGGCAGGCGATGAACGACTCCGCCGCCCCCTTGCCCATGAACACATCCCGCCGGTAGTTCCCGCGGTTGATCACGTGGTAACAGGCCCCGCCATACTCCACTCGCAGCTTGCGCGCCATCGCCCATCACCCTGCCGCGACCAACCCTTCTGTCAAGAGTACAGTCGTGACCCCTTGGGATTTCCCCCTTTGGATTTCCCCCACCGGATTGTCCGCCGAAGTGTCGATGCCCTGACTCGTGCACACGAGGGGGACATGCAGCCGCGCGAGTTCCCCGACCAGGACAGCCAGGTGCACGAGCGACCGGCCAATCCGATCGAGTTTCACCGCGATGATCGCGGCGACTTCGCGCCGCCGCACCGCCTCCATCATTGCCTCCAGCCCCGGGCGGCTGGCATCGGCGCCGCTCTGCACGTCGCGATAGATCACGGGCTCCCACCCGCGGGTCGTGCAGTATTTCACGAGATCACGCTCCTGCACGTCGAGCGACTGCTCCGTCGTCGAGACGCGCACGTACGCCGCGACTCGCACCAACTCACTGGACTTTTCTTTCATTGGAAGACTGCCCGGTGGTTCCTGGGGCGCGTCTTCGCGATGGTCGGGCGGGCCAATGGAAAACGGCCCACCGGCTTCGCTCCTTCTGCACCGCTGAGCGGGAGGGAGGTGGCCGCCCAGTGAGAGGCGGCTTGCATTGCGCAACGGAGGTTTTAGCCCCGCTAAGCCTTCGTCGGCGTTTCCCCCGGCGAAGAACCGAGCCCTTGGCCGCAATGCGGCTGTAGGAACTCCATGCGGCCACTATCGGCCGCCTTCCAAAACATCTTTAGCAAAAAAATTCGCCAGGCGGTTTTCCGCCCGGCGTTCATTATCCCTCCCTACTTTCCTGCACCCACCGTCCCGCTCGTGTCCTGCCGTTCAAAATACGCCCGGCAGGAACGCGTCGGTTAGCGAACAGGACTACGATGAACGCCTCTTCGTCCTACGGCTCTTCACGTCCGCGTAGCGCCGCTCTAGATCAGGCGAATGCTGCACGCGACTAGGAGCTAATCCCACCCAGTCAGGTGCCATCTTCAATAGGCATTGCCATGTTGAAGCGAACCGATCGTCAACGACCGCAGTCTGAAGGGACGTTCGATATCGCCAAATTGCACGCAATGCGCCGAGTTCACCAGGACTTAGCCGCGCAATCTCGATCAATTCGTCGTCCCATACAAACGCGTCACTCATTACATCGTAGGACGGCTCGGCCTTAGAAGATGGCGCGCCCCGCGGCAGCTTAGGAATGAGTGCGATCAATTCGTCCTGAAACATCATGGCACGAAGGTTTACGGTGGTGGAATGGGAATGGTTATCGTAAATATCGGCGACGCCGCCCCCTGATACACTTGCCGGACAGTGCCACCAAACAATGTTGCCCCGGATTGAGCCCTTGCGGCCAATGAGGCTGCGAGGCCTTCATTGACCACGTGCCCGGTATTTATAACCAGGGTGTCGGCACCAGCCGTAGTCGCCTGCTGGGTAATCGTTCTTAACCCGGTCAGGATTGTGGAACTGTCCCCGACGACCACGCCAACGTTGTACGTTGCGACGTTCCCGGAAACATCCATCGTTCCAGTAAAGACACCGGCGAATTCAGTTGTCGCGGCCGTTGCGCCCAATCGGGCAATTCCTCCCGCAATTCCAGGTCCGAAAGTAAACACCGCGTTCGCGCTGAGTGTCACAAGCGTCGAGTATCCCTGCTGCGCATTCGCTCCCGATCCCGGTATCGCCGAGAGACCGGCAAACTGCGTGACGCTGCCTGTCTGACCTGCTCCCGTCATCCCATGGCACATGATGCACGGCTGGGCCGTGGATGTCTGCCGGATCATGTTTCCATTCGCGTCGAACTGGATGCCACCGATCGTGGTGACCCCTGCAGTGTTTGGGGCTGGCGCTGGAGCGCTCACCGTTTGTGCGGTCGAGGTCCCGTTTCCAGATACCGGAGGTTCCGACGGTATCGAGCCGGAATCCACAACCTTTGTCGCCACATTGACTGTAATAGCCGTCGCTATCGCCGGCGCAGACACACTACAAGCAAGCGT
>DASZYH010000100.1:0-54107 GCA_035545515.1 Opitutaceae bacterium | reverse complement strand
AGGCTCGTGTGCAGCATGTCCACGAGTTCGTCCTCATCCTTCGGTTGCATGATCGTCGCGTTCGGCACGCAGCGCAGATACGCGAGATCGAAAAGCCCATGATGCGTCGGGCCGTCGTTGGGTGAGAGTCCGGCGCGATCGAGGCAGAATGTCACCGGCAGGTTCTGCAGGGCGACGTCATGAATCACCTGATCGTACGCGCGCTGCAGAAAAGTGGAGTAGATCGCGCACACGGGGCGCAGTCCCTTTGTCGCCATGCCGGCCGCGAAGAGAACGGCGTGTTCCTCCGCGATTCCGACGTCGAAAAACTGGTGGGGCAGGGCGGAGGCAAGGTGGGAGAGTCCGGTGCCACTCGGCATCGCGCCGGTGATTCCGATGATGTTCGGGTTTGCCTTCGCAAAGCGCGCCAGCGCCTGCCCGAAGACGTCCTGATAATTGGGCGCCGCCGCGGCCGCGGGTTTGCGGTTTTCACCGGTGACCGGATCGAAGGGCGCCGCTCCGTGGAACTTTTCCGGATGGGCCAGCGCGGCCTCCAGGCCCTTGCCCTTCTTCGTGAGCACGTGAATCAGGACGGGGACGTCACACTGCTTGGCGAATTCCAGGTTCTTCTGCAGGGCGTCGAAATTGTGACCGTCGACCGGGCCGAGATACCGCAGTCCGAATTTTTCGAACAACGAAGACTCGACGATGAAGTCCTTCGTCTCGCGCTTCCATTTCTGATAGATGCGGTTCATCTCGACGCCGCCGGGGAAGCTCTTGAAGAAGGCCTCGACGTCGTGGTGCAGCTTGTTGTACGTCGGGCTGGTGCTGATCCGGTTGAGGTACCGCGCGATCGCGCCGACGTTTTTGGCAATCGACCACTCGTTGTCGTTGAGGATGACGATGAGCCGTTTCGTGCAGCTGACGACGTTGTTCAGCGCTTCGAGGGTGATCCCGCAGGTGAAGGCAGCATCGCCACAAACCGCGACCACATGTTCGCTCCCGCCGCGCAGGTCCCGCGCGGTGGCCATGCCGAGCGCGGCCGAAAGGGCGGTGCCGGCGTGTCCCGCGCCAAAGGCGTCATGCGGGCTTTCCGACCGGTACAGAAAACCGCTGGCACCCCCGCTTTGGCGAAGCTTCCGGAAGAACTCCCCGTTGCGGCCGGTCAGCAGCTTGTGCACATAACCCTGGTGGGCGACGTCGAACACGAACTGGTCGGTCGGCGAATCAAAAACCCGGTGCAGGGCAATCGTGAGTTCGACCACGCCCAGGTTTGGCCCGATGTGCCCGCCGTTGCGGGAAGTCACCGCGATGAGCTCCTGGCGGATCTCCTCGGCGAGCTGCGGCAGCTGCGCCGGCGCTAGGGCCCGGACATCGGCCGGGCCGTGGATCGAATCGACCAGACGGGCCGTTGGTGTGGCGGCGGGTTCGTTCATCAGGAATCGGCGGGGAGAGGCTCAGCCTTCGCGTTCGGTTTCGAACTTCTCGAACGCGATGGAACCGTCCTTTTTCTTCTTCAGCTGTTCCATCTTGAGCTCGGCGTCCTTCAGCCGGGCCTCACAGACCTTGAGCAGGCGCGTCCCCTCTTCAAACTTCGCCAGAAGATCGGCCAGCGGCACCTCGCCGCCTTCCATCGATTCGACGATGGTCTCGAGCTTTTCGAGTGCGTTCTCGAATGAGAGTTGGGTGTCTTTGGCTTCCACGACCGCCCAACGTTGGGATCTGAACGGGGCATTTCAAACCATCTTTGGGCCGTAAATTACGCGGCGCGTGCCGGCCGGAATCCGCCGGATGGGTCATGGGTGGCGGAGCGTACGGAAACGTCGCGTAATTGGAATTTGAGCTCGCGGTGCCCCGGCATTCGCATGAATTGACACCATGTCTCCCGTTGCCTGGGTCATCGCGGCACTGATGGCGCTGCGACTCGCCGCCGATCTCTGGTTGACCGCGCTGAACCGTGCGGAAGTCCGTCGCCACGCGACGAATGCGCCGGCCGCGGCCCGCGCGATCATGGACGAGGCGACTTACGGGAAAGCGGTTGCTTACACGCTGGAGAAGTCGCGTTTCGGGATGCTGACCGAGGTTTATGACACGCTGGTGCTGGCACTCGTCCTCTTCGGCGGCGTGCTGCCGCCGCTGTTTGGGACGGTGGCAGCGTGGGGCGCCGCGGGCACGACCTGGAGCCATGCGCTGTTCATTCTGTTTGCCGGTGTGCTGCTCGCGGTGCCGTCGCTGCCGTTCGAATGGTGGGAGCAGTTTCGACTCGAGCAGAAATACGGGTTCAACAAGAGCACGCCGGCGTTGTGGGTGACGGACAAGCTCAAGGGTGTGCTCCTCGCCTTTGCGATCGGTTTTCCGCTGCTTTGGGCGCTGCTGGTGCTCGTCAAACGGGCGGGAAACCTCTGGTGGCTCTGGGGGTTTGCGCTGATTTTCGGATTCCAGCTCCTGATGATGGTGCTGTACCCGAAGCTGATCCTGCCCCTTTTCAACAAGCTTACCCCGCTGCCCGACGGCGAGTTGCGGGACCGACTGATGGCGCTCGGCGATCGAACCGGATTCCGGGCCCGCACCATCGAGGTGATCGACGGTTCGAAGCGGTCGGGACACTCGAATGCCTATTTTACCGGCTTTGGGAAGTTCCGCCGCATTGTCTTGTTCGATACCCTGATTGCGCAACTCACACCGCTGGAACTCGAGGCGGTGCTCGCGCATGAAATCGGACACTATCGGCGTGGGCACGTCCCGAAGATGATCGTGCTTTCGGCGGGTTCGTTGCTCGCGGGATTTGCGGTGCTCGCCTGGCTCGCCCGCAGCCCATGGTTCAACCTCGGATTCGGCTTTCCGCCCGACCAGATGGCCCCCTCGCTTCTCCTCTTCGGTTTGCTGAGCGGAGTCGTGACGTTTTGGTTTGTCCCGCTCGCGAACATGCTCATGCGGAAATACGAGTACGAGGCGGACGCTTTTGCCCGCAGCGCGCTCAAAGATCCCGCACCGATGATCGGAGCCTTGCGAAAGCTCGCGCAGAAGAATCTCACGAACCTGACACCGCACCCCTTGTTCAGCGCCTTTTTCTACTCGCATCCGACAATCGTTGAGCGTGAACGGGCGCTCGCGACGGAACCCGCCCGGTGAAACGTGGCCGCGGGGCCGATTCGACAGGGGGGATGGGCCGTCGGGTCGGCAGCTAATCCGCGTTGTCTTCAGGCGTTCGTTGGCGAAGCTGCTTGGTCGCAATGACCAACGTCGTACGCAGCGTTGTTCTCGGTGTGCTGGGTTTCGTCGCGGCGGCAGCGGCGACATCGGCTGAAACGCTTTCGATCGCGACTTACAACGTTGGCAACTACGGTCCGGCGGGGCGGATGACCGACGACGGGTATCGGCCGGCGTATCCCAAGCCGGAACGGGAAAAGCGGGCGCTCCGCCAGGTCATCCGGGCGCTCGATGCCGACGTGCTCTTCCTGCAGGAAATGGGACCGCAGCCCTATCTCGACGAATTGCAGCGTGACCTTCGGGACGAAGGATGCGTTTACCCGCACGCATTTCTGGCGGAGGCGAACGACGCCGAAAGGCACGTTGCGGTGCTGTCGAAACGTCCGCTGTCGGGCGTTCGAACCCTCGCCAATCTCGAGTTTTCGTATCTCGGCGCCAGGTCGCCGGTGAAACGCGGGCTGGTGGTCGCCACGGTCCGCACCGCCGCGGGCGACATCGCGCTGTTCGGGTTTCACCTGAAAAGCCGGCTGACCGAGCGTCCCGACGATCCGCTTTCCGCGCACCGCCGGCTGCAGGAGGCGGTGGCGATTCGTGACGAGGTGTTGCGGCGCTTCCCCAATCCTGCGTCCGCCAGGTTCGTGCTCATTGGGGACTGCAATGACAGCAAGGCAAGCAAGGCGGTGGAGCGGCTCCAGAAGCGGGGGAAGACCGTCATCGCGCTCTTGCTGCCGGCGAGTGATCCGGCGGGTGAATGCTGGACGTATTCGTATCGCCGGGAGGACTCGTACCAGCGAGTCGACCACATCCTCGTGTCGCCGGCACTGCGGGACGCGATCGCCGGCGGCGGGGCACGCATCCTGGCCGGTCCGGACGTCGCAGAAGCCAGCGACCACCGGCCGGTGGTCATCCGGTTGAACCTGTGATATCCGCGCCAAAAATAAGAAAGGGCGGAGGAGACTCCGCCCTTCGATGTGCGCCGGATTCCAGCGGGAAAGTTACTTCGCGGTGACCGTGACCGGCACGGTCACTTCGCCGGCTCCGAAGCCCTTCAGGAAAAGGCTGCCATTTCCCGGCTTTCCGCCTTCGACCGTGATGGTGACGCTCGTCTGGCCCTGCGGCACGATGACCTCCGGCATGATCACGCTCTCGGGAATGTCCGTCGTCACGTCGAGGAGCGTGCCGCCGGCGGGCGCCGGATTCGGAATGGAAAAGGTGAGCGAATCGCGCTGGCTGGTGCGCAGCGTGAGCGAACTCGGCGTGATGGACACGTTGCTCGGATCGATGCGGAATGTCCCCACCGGCGAGTTGCCGGCGGTGCTCTGCAAGGCGACCGCGTAGTTCCGGTTGGGGTCAAGCGGCGGAACGAAGAAGCCAAGCGAGGTTTCCGATTGGAATTCGGTCCGGACAGGCTGTCCGTCGAACGTGACCGTATCGGCGGGCGTGAAACCACGGCCGAGGACGCTGATGCGGGCGCCGACCGGACCGCGGTTGACCTCGAGCGACAGCACCTTGCGAGTGATGATATTGACGTGCTGAACCTCGGTGTACGCCTCCTGCGGAGTGAGGACGTTGTTACCCTCGACCCCATAATCGACCAGGAAATAGTAGGCCATTTCCTGACGACCCGCGGGAACCTGGTATTCGAAATCGTACAGACCGTCGCCCAGCGAGCTCTTCCGAAGGTGGTGGCTCTGGCCATCGATCACGATATGAGGCACGATGCTCGTGGCCGGAACCGTGTTCGTGTGCGGCGTCACCCGCAGCGTAAACGTGTAAATTTGCGAAGGATTCTCATCCATCGCCGGTGGCGTAAGATTCGTCAGGGTGACGGTTTCGCAGCCCGAGAGCAGCGCAAGGCCGAGCGCGGCGCCCAGCCAGAAAAGGATTTTTCTCGCGGGAGAGATTCGAGTGGTTTGCATCGTTGGCGAAAGTGAAAACCCGACGGTCGTAAAATGCGTTAGTAATGAGTGGCCCTGTCATAGAGCAAGCCAAAGCTGACACGGCGGAACGACCGCTGGGTTTGTACGTGCACGTCCCGTTCTGTGCCTCCACGTGCGATTTCTGCGCCTTCTATCAGAAGGTGCCGACGGCGGGCGACGTGAAACGCTTCTTCGATGGGATCGAGCGGGAGGCGGTCCTGGTGGAGTGGAATCGGCCCGTGACCACGGTTTTCTGGGGGGGCGGCACACCGGGGCTCCTTTCGGCACCCGACCTTTCCCGGCTGGCGGAAATCGTGTCGCGGCGGTGTGGCGGTGTTCCCCTGGAATGGACGGTGGAACTCGCTCCGGGATCGGTCACGGAGGCGAGGCTGTCGGCGTTGCGCGAGGCGGGCGTGACGCGGGTCTCCCTGGGCGTGCAGAGTTTCCAGCCCGCGCTGCTCGACGCGTTGGGCCGGCACCACACCGTGGAGCAGATCCGGCGCGCCTACGACCGGATCCGGACCGTCGGGTTTCGGAGCGTCAATCTCGACCTGATGTTCGCCCTTCCGGGACAAACGGCCGAGCAGTGGGCGGCGGATGTGCGGGAGGCGGTTGGCCTGGCGCCCGATCATCTTTCGACCTACTGCCTCACGTTTGAGGAGGATACCAAGCTCTGGGTGAAACTCGCGCAGGGCCGGGTGAAGCTCGATCCGGAGCACGAGGCGGCGCTCTATCAGGCCACGTGGACGCAACTGGCGGACGCCGGGTATGCCCAGTACGAGGTCTCGAATTTTGCCCGGCCCGGGCATGCCTGTCTTCACAACCTCAATACCTGGCGGATGCGCGAGTGGGTCGGACTGGGCCCCTCGGCGGCCTCACAGCACGCCGGCTGGCGTGGCACCAATGTCGCCGATCTGGACGACTGGCGTGCCCGCGTCGAACAAGGACGACGCGCTGACGAAAGCAGGCTCCGGCTGACGGACGAACAGCTCGCGGAGGACGCCCTGATTTTCGGGTTGCGGATGAACGAGGGGGTGAACCTGGCGGAGTGGAGGCGGTGCGCACCGCACGCTCCTTGGTCCGCGGTGAGCCGTGCCATCGGTGACCTCGCGGAAAATGGGTACGCGATCCGCGAGGGCGACAGCGTGCGTTTGACGACGCGGGGCCGCCTCGTCGCAGATGCCGTTGGCGCGGAAATCATGGCTGCATTCGAACTGGAATCGGCCGGCACTGGACATTCGCGCGATGGGAGCGGCCATGAGTGAACGGCGAGTTGGGCGGCAGGACCGGTTCGATGGGATGCGAGGACGTTCAGGCATCGCTCGGCACGGTCGATCCCTGCTGTTCCGCGGCCCCCTGCTGGGCGGCCTGATCGCGTCGCTGCTTCTGGGCGCGTGCCGCGGCGTGATGCCGGCAACGGTGACGCGATCACCGGCCGTGCGATGTTACCTGGAGTCATCGGCGGGAGATGCCGTTCCGTTTGTCCTCCCGCAGAGCCACGTTCGTATCCTGGCCGGACCCCGGCCGGTGCTGGACGGTGATGCGGTTGCCGACGCTGACGTTGCGCAGCTCGATCTCGGATCGGCGCTCATGCTTCGGCTGTCGCCGGCGGGCGCCCGCGAACTCGCGGCGGTGTCCGCCGCATCGATTGGGCGGCGGCTGATCATCACAAGCGATGGCGTGCCGATCGGCGCGCGCCGGATCGAGTCTCCGATCACCAACGGCCTGTTGTTTGCCTTCGTCGAGCTGCCGGACACGGGTCTGGCGGAACTTGTGGCCCGCCTCAAAGGCGGGGGATCGGATCAACGCGTGCGTTTTCGAATTGAATGAGGAAGAATCTTCTCCTGATCGCCTGGCTTGTCGGTGCCGTGGCGGCGAGCGCAACCGAACGCCTGCAACTTGTGTGGCCGACCCCGAACCGGGCCTGGGCGGAAGGCAAGCCGCTCGGCGCATATGTGCAGGACACCGGGCTGGGGAATCCTGAATCCGGCACATTTGGCGGCGTTCGCACCGATGGCCGTCAATTTCACGAGGGGATCGACATGAAATGTGTCGAACGCGACCGGCATGGCGAGCCGCTCGACCACATCTTTGCGGCGATGGATGGCGTGGTCCGACACATCAACGCGGTTGCGGGGGCGAGCAATTACGGACGGTACATCGTGCTCGAGCATCCGGAACAAAGTCCCGCGGTCTACACGCTGTACGCGCATCTGGCCCGGATTGCGCCCGGCCTTCGGGTCGGGGAGCGGGTGGGGCGCGGCCAGATGATCGGAATAATGGGTCACAGCTCGGATCGACCGATCCCGCGCGTTCGTGCGCACATGCACTTTGAAATCGGGGTACTGGTCACGCGTGATTTCCAGCGCTGGTACGACTGGAAGCGGTTCGGCAGCCGAAACGAGCAGGGAATCTGGAACGGAATGAACCTGATGGGAATCGACCCTCTCGCCGTGTTCAACGAATGGCGGGCCGGGCGGATCGCCACCATGCAGGATGTATTCGCCCACATGGTGCCGGAGGTAAGGTTGCGGATCGCGACGCGTCGCGTTCCTGATTTTGTCGAACGCTATCCCTCGCTGCTGACCAAGCCACTGCCCATGGGGCCGGTATCAGGCTGGGAGATTTCATGCAACTGGACGGGGCTGCCCTTTGCGTGGACGCCATTGACGGCCGAGGATGTCATCGCGTTGGCCCCCGGTGAGGTCCGGATCACCGACGTGAATTCCGAACTCGAACGCCGGGAGCGCAGCAAAATTCTGGTGGTGCGGCGCCGGGGCAGGTGGGTTCCGGGGCGCGACCTCGAGGAAGTTCTGCAGCAGCTTTTCGAGATCCGGTGAGCGGCGGGTCGATTGCCGCTCAGCTCTGGGGCTTGAGCTGCTCGAGCAAGGCGAGGAATTCGGGGCGATTCTTCAACGCGTCGAGATCGGGATCCTGCTGCATCCAGTCGAAATCGCTGTAGCCAAGTTTCACCGCGTCCTGCAGCGCGCGCAGCGCGGCGGAGTTCCGCTTCGACAGCGCCAGGCTGCAGGCGAGGTTGTAATGTGCGGTCGCGCTCTCCGGCTGCAATTTCACCAGCCGCCGGTCCATGCGAAGACCATCCGAAATCCGCCCCTGCTTCGTGTACAGTCCGGCCAGGATCTCGACCACGGCCACGTAATCGCGATTGCGCCGGAGAACCGTCTCGAAGAACCGGATTTCGAACTCTGGATCGTGGGTTGTGGGTTTCGCCATCGCGACGGATATCACGTCCGGCGGGGACACGCGCCGGTTTCGCGGAAAAGATTGCAGTGCGCGCTGACCTGGAGCCGTTGCGACACCGGCGTGAGGCCAAGCTTCGAGGAGACGGTGCTGCCGTACCACTCCATGAAGGGCGCGCTGATCTCGAATATCTTGTCGCAATCGAGACACACGACCTGCGCGACCTGCGTGCCGCCGCCTTCGCGGTTTGGCCGGTAGAATTTCTCACCGGAACCGATATCCACCTCCCGGAGCAGCGCGCTCTCGGTCATGATCGGCAGCGTGCGATAAACCGTGGCGCGCGAGACGGAGTCATCGATGGCGCGCGCGTAATCCAGCAACTGCTCCGCCGTGAAGTGTTCGCGCTGCGCGAAGGCGGCGTCGAAAATCGCCAGCCGCTGATTCGTCGCGCGAAGCCCCTTCTGAGTGAGGAATTTTCTGAATTTTTCGCGGGCAGCCGGAATGCTCACGCGCGCAATGTTCGCGGTGCCGCCGAACCTGTCAACCCGCGTTCCTCCCGGTGTCCTCCCACGCCTGCACTTGGTTCTTGTTTGTTGCGGCGACGGTGGCTGGGATCCCCCGCGATGATCGTTGGCGTTCATCCGCTCGCCGGGTTCGACAAGCTGCTGCATTACCGAGTCCCGGATTCGCTGCGCGACGGGATGGCGGTCGGCTCGCTGGTTCGAGTGCCGATCCTGAACCGCCTGCGACTCGGGCTCGTGGGCGAGTTCGGCGCGCCGTCGGATTTTCCCCTCGACCGCCTGAAGTCGGTGGCGCAGGTCGTGTATCCGTTTCCGGCTCTCACGCCGGAACTGCTGGAGCTGGCGCGATGGATGGCGGGATACTATGCGTGCGGGATCGACAGCATCATCGAGGCAATGATTCCGGCCGCGGTTCGCCGCGGGGCGGGACTGAAACAGGAGAAGATCCTGGCCCTTGCCCGGACGCTCACGTCCGATGAGATCGCGGCCCTGGAGCAGCGCGCGCCACAACAGGCGCGGCTGTACCGGTTTGTCGCCGAGCAATTTCGTCCGGCGCCGAAGGGACTTGTCCTGTCCCGGTTGGGAATGACGCCGGCGGTGGTCGCGGGTCTGGTCAAACGCGGAATCCTGCGGGAGGATTCACGTCGCATCGAGCGGGTCGCGTATGCGGACGACCACGCGGCGGGCGAACTCGTCGCGGCCCAGCCGCATGCGTTGAATGTCGAGCAGGCGCGGGCCTACGAATCCGTGCGCGGATCGCTGGCCGAGGCACGGTTCGGCGTGTCGCTGCTGCATGGAATCACCGGGTCCGGAAAGACCGAGGTGTACCTCCGGGCGATCGACGAGGCGCTGAAGGCGGGAGGGGGAGTGGTCTTCCTGGTTCCGGAGGTCGCGCTCACGCCGCAGACCGTCGCCCGGCTCCGCTCCCGTCTCGAGGCGATCGCGCCCGGACACCGGTGTGTCGTCTGGCACAGCTCGCTCAGCGAAGGCGAGCGGCTGGACGGCTGGCTTGCGCTCGCCACGGGCGAAGCGCGCGTCGTCGTCGGGGCGCGTTCCGCGGTCTTCGCGCCCGTTCACAACCTGCGGCTGGTCGTCGTGGACGAGGAGCATGAGCCGGCGTACAAGCAGGACGAGACTCCCCGTTATCATGGGCGCGACGTCGCCGTGATGCGTGCGAAACTGAATCGCGCGGTGTGCCTGCTCGGTTCGGCGACGCCGTCGCTTGAAAGCTTCGCCAACGCCGAGTCGGGTAAGTACCGCCTGCTCCAGCTCACCCAGCGAATCGACGCGCGCAAGCTTCCGCAGATCGACATCGTGGATCTGCGAATCGAGGCGCTGCGCCAGCGGACCCTGCCCGCGCTTTCGCGACAGCTGGTGGGCGCGATGCACGACCGCTTCGAACGGCGGGAGCAGACGATTCTCTTCATCAACCGGCGCGGGTATTCCTCATCCATGCTCTGCAAGCAATGCGGGCATGTGGAGGAGTGCCCGCACTGCAGCATCGCGCTCACGTATCACCGGACCGACGAGACCCTCCGGTGCCATCTCTGCGGTGAACAACGCGCGGCCCCGCTCCGGTGCCCGCAATGCGGCGCACCGGACATTCGTTGGCGCGGCCTGGGCACGCAGCGGGTGGAGGAGGCGGTCCGGCGCGTGCTGCCGCGCGCCCGCGTGGAGCGGATGGACACCGATACGATGGGGCGGAAAAACCGCTTCCGCGAGGTGCTGGCGGACTTCCGCGCCGGCAAGATCGACGTGCTGGTCGGGACGCAAATGATCGGAAAGGGGCTCGATTTCCCGAACGTGACGCTCGTCGGCCTCGTCGATGCCGACATTTCGATGCACGTTCCCGATTTCCGGGCCAACGAACGCACGTTCCAGTTGCTGGTCCAGGTCGCGGGCCGTGCCGGTCGCGGCGATCGCGCGGGTTTGGTGATCGTGCAGACGTTCACGCCGCAGGCGGATGCCATCCAGTTTTCGCGGCACGCCGACTTCGCGGGTTTCGCCGCCGGGGAGCTGAAACTACGCCGGGATTTCCACTATCCTCCCTATCGACACCTGATTCATCACCTGTTCAGGGGGCCGAACCCGGAAAAGCTGAAATTCTTTGCGGAGCAGTGGGCGCGGCGCGTGGAGAAGGAACTCGGTGCGAAGGTGGATGTTCGCGGCCCGTCGGCCTCGCCGATCGAGAAGATCAAGGATGAGTACCGGTGGCAGGTCTGGTACTTTACCAATGCGGTCACCAAGGTCGTGCCCGAGCTGGCGCGACTGCGCGCCGAGTTTGCCTGGCCCGACGACATCACGCAGGTGCTCGATGTGGATCCCGCGAATCTCGCGTGACGAACGCAGGTCGACGACGCGGGCAATCCTCCGCAGCCGATACGAATCGGGAAATTCCCGATGCCAGCGTCCTTGACCGCCCGGGCGAACGCCGCAGGGTTGGAGGTCCGCGTGCCCACGTCCAAGTCCCGAACGTTCCCACGTCTGGCACGGGTCTCGGTTTCAGACGGTATCTGGCCAGCGCCCGTCGCTGCCGCCGCCAAGCGGCTCCCGCTTCGCTCCTGGCGGTCGCGCGACTGCGGGTACACTGGATTGTCCGGACGAAACCCGATGACCTCCGGGCACTGCCTGCACCCATGGCTGCGGCCGCTGGGATGGATCGGGGTGATCGTCCTTGCCTCCACCGCCTTCGGGGCGGCCGAGTCGCGCCCGAGGGTCGCCCCGATCGAGGCCGTGTACGCCGCTTTTACGATCAACCTGACCCGCTTTATCACCTGGCCGGCCGCCGCGCTCGGGGCGCCAGGGGAGCCGTTTCTCATCGGTTCGTTTCCCCGCGATCCGATTAATCCCGATCTCGACGAGGCCGTCCGGGGGGAAACCGTCGCCGGTCATCCGGTTCGTACGATCCGGGTCGGCTCGCTTGCGGACGTGCTTCGCTGCCGGGTCGTGTTCTTGTCCCGCGGGGTGGCTGATCCGGGGCGATTGCTCGCCGAGACCCGCGGCCATCCGATCCTGACCATCAGCGATGCCGCGGGATTTCTGGAACACGGCGGGCATGTCCGGTTTGTTTCCAAGCCCCCGCATACCCGCCTGGAGATCTCCGCCGTGAACCTGCGGAATTCCCGTCTCGAGGCCCGGGCGCAACTGCTCCGACTCGCCGCGCTGCCGTGAGCCTGTTTTCCCACACTCCCCTCCGGCAGAAGCTGACGTGGCTGGCAATGACCTGCAGCATTGTCGCCCTCGTGGTGACCGCGGTCTCGCTGGGTACCTACGAATGGGTGTTTTACCGCCGGACGATGTTCTCCCATCTCTCGACGTTGTCGGCCATCACGGCGCGGAACAGCTCCGCGGCCGTGGCCTTCGCGAATGCCGACGATGCAACGCGGATTCTCTCCGCGCTCGACAGCGAGCCGGCGGTGCTGGCGGCGGTGCTGTACGACAATCAAGGTCGGCGGTTCGCGGCCTTTCGCCGGCGCGGCGCCGACGCGGATGTCACGACACCGGCGGCCCCGCCGGCCGACGGGATGCACGTCACGCACACGGTGCTCGAGATCGCCGTGCCCGTCGTGGAGACCAAGCGATTCGGCACGCTCCTCGTCGTTGCGGACGTCAGCGGGATCCGCGTCCGCCTCGCGGCGTACGGGATCGTCCTGTTGTGCACGACGCTGGTGTCCGGCCTGCTCGCCTATCTCCTCGCGGGGTGGCTCAAGGAGCGAATCGTCGCGCCGGTGCAGGCGCTCGCCGCGGCGGCCGTCCGCGTCCGGACCGGCGCGGATTACACGGTGCGCGTGGCCAAGGAGACCGATGACGAACTCGGCGCGCTGACGGACGCGTTCAATGCGATGCTGACGCGGATCCAGCGGAACGAGGCGGAGATTGCTCAGGGCGCCGAACGCCTGCGCATCGCGGTCGAGTCGGCCCAGATTGGAACGTGGGACTGGGACATCCCGGGCGACACGATTGCGTGGAACAGCCGCAATTTTGAAATCTTCGGGGTCGAGCCCGGCACGCCCCTGTCGTCAGCGCTGTTCTTCGCTCAAATCCATCCGGAAGACCGCGTTCGCGTGCGCGAGGCGGTTGCCGCCGCCATCGACGGCGGAGTCGACTTCCTGACGGAATTTCGAATTCACCGGGCGGCGCGGCCCGAGCGGACGCGCTACGTCGTGGTCCGCGGCCGTTTTCTCAAGTCGCCCCAGGGGACCGTGCAGCGCGGGGTGGGGGTGACGGTCGACGTCACCGACCGCCGGACGGCCGAGCTGCGCGTGATCGAGAGCGAACTCCGGTTCCGTGCGGTGGCGGAGCGGGCTCCGGCCATGATTTGGTCATGCGACGAGCTGCTGAATCGCGACTATTTCAACAAGACCTGGCTCGCCTTCACGGCCCGCACGATGGAGCAGGAACTGGCGACCGGGTGGCAGGAGGGGGTGCCGGCCGCTGACCTCGCGCGGTGGAAACAGACGGTGAGCACGGCCGCGGTGCAACGTGATCCCTATTCGGTCGAGTACCGCCTCCGACGCGGGGACGGCTCGCTGCGGTGGGTCGTGGAGACCGGCTCGCCGCGCCTGGCCGCAGGTGGGGCGTTTGCGGGCTATCTCGGATCGTGCATCGACATCACGGCCCGCAAGGAGAACGAGGAGGAACTGGAGGATCACGTGCGCCTCCGGACCCGCGAACTCGAGGTCGCGAACCAGGAGCTGGAGACGTTTTCGTATTCGGTTTCCCACGACTTGCGCGGGCCGGTCCGCGCGATCCAGGGATTCGCCGAGATCGCGATCGAAGATCTCGATGCGGGCAATGTCACCGATGTCCGCGATCGTCTCGACCGGGTCGTCCGCGCGGCGGATCGGATGAACAAGCTCATCGACGCCTTCATCGGCATGGCCCGCATCTCGCGGGCGGAGCTCACGATCCGGCCCGTGAATCTTTCCCGCATCGCCGACGAGATCGTCGGCTTCCTGCGCTCGACCGCGCCGGATCGGCCGGTGGAGGTCGCCATTGCACCGGGAATGGAGGCGGCCGGAGACGAACGCCTGCTGCGGATCGCGCTGGAAAACCTCATCAGCAATGCCTGGAAGTTCACGTCGCAGCGCGAGGACGCGCGGATCACGGTCGGCTCCGAGCATCGCCGCGGCGAGAAGGTGTTCTTCGTCCGGGACAATGGGGCGGGCTTCGAACCGTCCCGTGCCCACAAGCTGTTCCACGCGTTCGAGCGACTCCACTCCGGCACCGAATTCGAGGGCCTGGGAGTTGGATTAAGCACGGTTCACCGGGTGATCACGAAACACCACGGTCGGATCTGGGCCGAGTCGGTCCCCGGCCAGGGGGCCACGTTCTTTTTCACGCTCCCGGAAAAACCGCCGGAACGCGTGCTCCGCGATTCCGCGGGTGCGGTTGCAGTGTGAGGCACGGGCGGCCTGAATCCGCTCGCCGTCGCCCCGGTTCGGCGGCAACGCTGGAACGAGCAGATGAAGATCTATTTCATGGGAATTGGCGGGACCGCGATGGGCAATGCGGCGCTCCTGGCGCGGGCGGCGGGGCACGAGGTGCTTGGGGCCGATGCGGGGGTATACCCGCCGATGAGCACCGTGCTGGCCGAGGCGGGAATTTCGGTGCACGAGGGCTACGATCCCGGCCGACTGGAACGGCTCGCCCCTGACCTGGTGGTGATCGGGAATGCGATGTCGCGCGGCAATTCAGAGGTGGAGTGGCTGCTCGACACGCGGGCGCTGCGGTTCACCTCGCTCCCGGCGCTCCTGCACGAGTCGGTGCTCGACCGGCGGTGCAACGTCGTCGTCTGCGGCACCCACGGGAAAACGACGACCACGGCCATGACCGCTTACCTCTTGCGCAGCGCCGGCGGCAATCCCGGCTTCCTGATTGGCGGCGTGCCGCAGGATCCGCCGACGGGGGCTCATCTTGGTTCCGACTCCGATCCGTTTGTGATCGAAGGGGACGAATACGACAGCGCGTTTTTCGACAAGCGGAGCAAGTTCATCCACTACGCGCCGCGAATTGCGGTCCTGAACAATCTGGAATTCGACCACGCGGACATTTTTCGGGACCTGGCCGATGTCCAGCGGACGTTCGTCCACCTGTGTCGCATCGTTCCGCGCAATGGGTGTATCGTCATGAATGGTGACGATCTCAATCTGCAGGCGCTCGGGCCAATGCCCTGGACCCGGGTCATCCGGGTCGGGACCGGCGAGACGTGCGATGTGCGGATCGTCGACTTCAGCGAGACTGCGGCGGGTGCAACGTTCGGATTGCGGTGGCGTGGTAACGATTGGACGTCGGTCTCCTGGGCGCTTCCGGGGCTCTACAACGCCCGGAATGCCGCGATGGCCGCGACGGCGGCCGGCCTGGTTTCGGGGCGGGCAATGACGCGGAATTCACCTCTGGCCGAGGCGCCCGCCGTGCCCGCGCCTGGCGCCCTGTCACGGTTCCGCGGCGTCAGGCGGCGCCAGGAGGTCCTGCACGAATCCGGGACGCTAACGATCATCGAGGACTTCGGCCATCATCCGACGGCACTGGCGGAGACCCTTCATTCGTTTCGCGCCAGGTTTCCGGGAGCGCGGTTGACGGCGGTATTCGAGCCCCGGAGCAACACCGCCCGGACAAAGGCGTTGCAGCCGGCATTCATGCGGGCGCTCGCGGCGGCTGACGATGTCTATATTGGCGCGGTCAACCGGGCGGAGAAAATCGAGGCAGCCGAACGCTTCGACCCCGAGGCGGTGATCGAACACCTCGCGGCCCAGGGCATCGCTGCGCACGCATCGCCGACGAATGCCGCGCTGCTGGAGCGGCTGACGGCCGATGTCCTAGGCGGTGCCACGGCCGGCCGGCGGGTGGTGATCTTCTTCAGCAACGGTTCCTTCGACGGAATCATCGCTCGGTTCGCCGCGGAAGCCGGGAAGCGGGGATGAGCGGCGGTAATGGCGTTCCGGCGAGCGATCGACACTCCGTGATTCTGCCCACCGCGCGCCGGATTCGCCTCCGCAACCGCCCGCGGAAGCTGCCATCACGGTTTGCCCCGCTGAAACGCAGAGTCCTGTCGTTTTCAGAGAAATGTGCGGTTTCGTCTGCTGCTCGCACGAAAAATGGTCGCCGGAATCCGGGCGATTGGTAAACCGGGGCGAAGACCTTCCCGCATCGATGAAAATTCTGATTGCTGACGACGACCCGGTATCCCGCACGTTGATGATCGAGATCCTGCAGTCGGCTCAGGCCGGCTATACCGTGATTTCGGTGGACGATGGCAGTCAGGCCTGGAAGGCCCTGGAAGATAACCCGGACCTCAAGCTGGCGATCTTCGATCTTTCGATGCCGGGCCTCGACGGGATAGAGCTCCTGCGGCGGGCGCGGGCGGACTCGCGGTTCTCGCGGCTCCCGATCATCGTCTGCACCGCGACCAGTGACCGCGCAACGGTGTCGGCTGTCGCCGCCCATGGGGTGAATGACTTTGTCGTGAAACCGTTCACCCGAACGGTCGTGCTCGACAAGGTCTGGCATCTCTGCCGGCCCGTCGTGACCGGTGTTCCGGTATTGAAGGACCTGACCGCCGCCCGCCAGCGGTTGGAGATCGATCGGGAGGTCCACCGCGAACTGCTGGGGTACTTCGTCCGGATCGCCGACATGTGGGCGACCGATGCGAGGCGGGCGACCGAATTTCCGCGGGTCCGGGCCCTGTCGATCCGCGCGGGAAGCCTGAAACAGATGCTTGGATCGCTTGGCGCCGCCGCTGCGGCCGCGCGGTTTCAGGAGGCGGAGGAGCGGCTCGCGGTGTTCAAGACGAAACCCGTCGGGACCGAGTTGCCCGCCTGCATTCGTGCGGCTCAGACGCTCGGCGAGAAGATCCAGCCCGATATCGACCGCCTCCGGGAAATGCTCGACACGATTGGCTGACGATCGGACGGGCCGGAGCTACTGCGCCTGCTTCGCCGTTTTTCGGGTGGCCGGCTTTTCGCCCTTGGGGAGTGCCAGCAGGTCGTAGTCCTCGCTGCCGGATACTGTCACCGTGGTGAACTCGCCGACCGGAACGGTGATCGGAAGATAAACGCGACCGTCGATGTCAGGGGCGTCCGCCTCGCCGCGGGCGACGCCGGGCTCGTCGACCAGGACCTTCAGGTTGCGTCCGACGTAACGCTGGCTGACCTCGGCTGCGATCTCCCGCTGGAGTTTCATGACCCGGTGCCATCGGGACTCCTTCACCTTTTTCGGAACCTGCTCTTCCATTTTCGCCGCCCGGGTTCCCTCCTCCTGCGAATAGCGGAAGACGCCAAGGCGTTCGAATTTCGCATCGCGGATGAAATCGCACAGCTCATCGACGTCCGCCTCCGTTTCCCCCGGGAAGCCGACGATGAAGGTCGTGCGAATCGCGATGCCGGGGATGCCGGCGCGGATTCGCCGGATCAGGTCGCGAATGTAGGCCGACGAGGTTTCGCGCTGCATCAGCCCGAGCATGTGATCACTGATGTGCTGCAGGGGAATGTCGATGTACCGGGCGACCTTCGGACATTCGGCGATCGTGCGGATCAGCTCGTCACTCCAATGGGCGGGATGCGTGTAGAGCAGGCGGATCCAGAAATCGCCTTCGATCGCGTTGAGCTCGCGGATCAGCGTGGTCAGCGCGGTGCCCCGGCTCGAATCGACGGGCGTGCGCGGATTCGGACGCTGGTCCCACGTATCCATGCCAAAGAAGGTCGTGTCCTGTGAGATCAGGTTGATCTCCTTCACCCCCTCGGCGACGAGTTGCCGAGCCTCGGCGACCACACTTTCGACGGTGCGGCTTCGATGTCGGCCGCGGATCTGCGGAATGATGCAGAACGTGCAGGGGTGGTTGCAGCCCTCGGCGATTTTGACGTACGCGAAATGCCGCGGCGTGAGGCGGAAACGCGGCGTATCGTAGTCGGGAATGTACGTTGACCGGCCCTCGATGAACGAGACCGGCGCGTCATCGTGGCCGCGCTCGCGGGCGTAGATTTCCTCGATGATCGGCGCGACCTTCGTGACCTGGTCGAGGCCGATGAACGCGTCCACCTCCGGCAGCGCCCCCGGCAGGTCCTTCGCGAACCGTTGCGACATGCAACCCGCGACGATCAGCTTCTGTTCCTTCCGGCGCTTTTTCATGCCGCGCTGTTCGTGCACCTCGAGGATGTGGCTGATCGACTCCTCCTTGGATGAATCGATGAACGAGCAGGTGTTGACGATGACCACGTCCGCTTTTTCGGCTTCGGGAATGACCGCCATTCCGGCCTGGTGGAGATGGCCGACCATGATCTCGCTATCGACGAGATTCTTGGCGCAACCGAGCGAGATGAGACTGACCTTGATCATGCGGGAAAGTGGAGATTCGCGGGAGACGGACCAGTGGCCACGAAGCCCACGCGGGCAATCGAATACCGCGGCCGCGTACCGATCGTGCTTGTAAGCCGGGCATTACACCGGCGCGAGTCGTCGGTCGCGGGAGCCGCGAAAGCAAAACGGCCCCGACGAAGCGGGGCCGCGGCGTGCGGACGGCGCGTGCAGCGGGTTACTTCTTCTTCGCGGCTTTGACGCGCTCTTTCTTGCGCTTCAGGTAGGCGGCGCGCCGTTTACGTTTGATGGTCTTGTTCGTCTGTTGGCCCATAGGAGAGGAGTGAGGAAAGGGCGATGTTTCAGACCTCGTGGAGTGAGTCAAGCACCCCGACCAACTTGTGAGGCGCTCGTCCGACCGGAGGGAGCGACTGTTCCAGTCGCATGGGATCGAGTCGGCGGGACGAACGGGAGCCGCGACGGCTTTCCCTGTCCGTCACACTCGCTGGATCCGGCGCCGTTTCACGCCCAAGCCCAGCCCCGCCAGAGCGGCGCCGAGCAGCGCAACCGTACTGCCGCCATCGGGCACCGGCGTGCTGTGGCCGGTGATTCCGCCTTCACCGGCGCTCGTGCCATACACGAACTGCACGTTCGTGACCGTGGGCAGAGTCCCGCTGTAAGTGAATTGGTAGACGACGCTGCCGCCGATATGCATCACCTGCGTGTAGGTGTTGCTGAGTGTCAGCGTCAGATGCCCTGGAATGGAGGTGTCGAACACCGCGGTGGCGGAAATCGTGTTCCCGAGGCTGTTTGTCCCGCTCCCGGTGAACGTGATCGGGGTCGCGCGCAGCGCAGCCGTGACGAGAAGGGTGAGCCCAAGAGTGGCCGTGATCAGTGTGGAGCGGCGGACCATGAAGCGAGAGACCGGTTGGCAATCAGGTTTCGTGCCCACCCCTGGGACATTCGCGCTCGTTGGGTCGCAAGTACCCGCGGGTCAGGTACCAACAGAACGCTGCGGAAAAGATCCGATCGCTCGGAGTGGGAAAACTGTAAAGCGACCCGATGATTGCGGTCAAAGTGGCACCGCGATCTCAACCGACACGCCCGTACGCCGAAGCTCCGCAGGCGTCGTTCGGCGGGGCTTTGGGCGGGTCAATCCGTTGTCTCGATGCCTACCCGTTGTCCACCGACCACCTTGGCACCGTCGCGCTGCCATCGATAGACGAGGGGCGCCTTGGTGCGTTCGAGTTCCTTGTACAACGCCGGATTCGCGCGTTTTGGAACCTCCAGATCCGTGAGGCCGGTTGCGTCGCAGTTCAGGAAACGTGCATAAGGCTTGAAGTGCTCGACCCGGCCAACGACGCGCGACAGATCCTCGGTCCCCGTCGTTGGAGGCGTCACCGCCGCCGCCGGTAGTGCCGGCGCGGATTCGGCGTTTGGATCGAGGGTGGCTGCCGCGACCATTCTCCGGTCCGACACGGGCGATACTGCCGCGGCGTGATTCCGATCGAGCGCGAGGAACGCGTAGGGGAGGCCACGGAGATCGATGCCGGCGCGCTGGCCGAATTTCACCCAGTTCGAGTCGGCGAAGATCTCGGAGGGTGGCGGCGCAAAGAAGTGACACCAGTCGCGCTCCCGTCCGATCGCGAACATCGGACACTCATTTTCGTGGGTGCAGGGAGCGACAACGCGGAATCCGCCTCCGCGCAACTGCTCGCGAAACCCGCCGAGCTGACGGCTGATGTCATGCGTGCCGGGCTCGACCCATAGAATCGCGTCGGCGCGGAGCGCCAGCAGCCGCAGGGTGTCCCGCGCGCCGGTGGGCAGCTCGTTCAAGACGTGGCTGATAATGAGCAGGCCGATCCGGCTGCCGCTGTCGAGATACCCGGGCGTCGCCTGCATCACGCGCAGCGTGGAAAACGCCGCCTGAGCCGCTTGCGCGGCAAAATCACATGCCAACGGCGAGTGGTCCCAGACCGTAAGGGATTCAAACGCCGACGCCCCAAAATGCGCGATCACCCGCCGGGAGGCGACACCACTCCCACAACCCCAATCCAGCACCGTCCGGCCCGTCGGGCTCCAGCCGCGGATGCTTAGCTCCCGGAGCACCTGGTCCCATTTCCACCCGATCCGTTCGCCGTACGTGAAATCGTAATTCGCAAGATCGTCGGGCGACTGCCAGTACGGTTCGCTTGCCGGCGTTTCCGACAGGAATCGCGCTCGGAGGCGGTCCAGAACCGACCAGTCGATTTCGTCCCAAGTCATCGTAGGTTGGAAAATTCGCGGATTGCCCTCTGGCGTGCCGCCTATTCCGCGGGCACGAAATCCCGGTCCGGCAGCAGGGAGAATCCGAGGTGCTGCGCCAGGCGGTGCGAGCGAATCCCAAAGAACGCGGCGAGTTCGCGGATCCGGGAGCCGATCAGGTCGTCAGCGGCACCCGGGAGCCGGGCCTTGATCCCGGCAATCATCAGGTTCTTGGCGGTGTGTTCGGTGGAAATGAACTCAAAGGCTTTGGTCCGGTAACCTGCCCATTCGAGTAGTTCGGTCCGGAGGGCGTCGGTCACGAACTCGGCCTGCCGTTCCTGAAAAATCCCGTGGCGCAGGGGCCCCGACAGGACGGGCGGCGGTTTCAGCTGACGACGGAGCTCCTTCTGACAGCACGGAGCCACCACCAGCAGTCGCGCGCCCGCGGCGATTCCGCGCGCCAGCGCATCGTCCGTCGCGGTGTCGCACGCATGCAACGCGACCAGGATGTCGATCCGCTCCAAAGGTACGTCGGATATCGTTCCGGCCGAAAAGCTCAGCCGCTGAGCCATGCCGGATCCGTGCACCACGTCGTTACATTGCGCCACCAGCTCCGGGCGCGCCTCGATCCCGCGCACCGTGGCGTGCTCGCCGAGGACGGTGGCCAGGGCAAAGGTGAGGTAGCCTTTGCCGCTTCCCATATCGACGACGTGCAGACGCTGGTCGGAGGAGCCCGTGGCTTCGGCTGCACCGGCGTCAGCAGGTTTGGCGATCTCGAGACCTGCGTCGGCGATAAGATGCGAGAGAAGCTCCGCGAATTTTTGGATCTGCCGGAACTTGTCCGCCATGCCTTCGCGAGGGTGCCCCCGCTCGTTTGTCACGCCCAGCGCGCGCAGCCAGGGGGCATCCGCGGAGATGATGTGCTGCTTGGTTCGGTCGTGTGTGCCGGTGGCGGTGCTGTCCGAGCCGACTTTCGCGGACACTTTCAATCTGGCCTGCCCGTCCGGGCCGGTCTCGAGCTGCGCGGCTTGCGTCTGCGTGAACAAGTGAGCGTCGAGAAAGTCCACGCCGACAAGTTGCGCGAGTTCCGCGAGCGCCTCGTCGTGCGAATGATTTTTCGTGATGTCGCGCGTCGCGTGGCGCCAGACGAACCCGAGTTGGGGTCCGGCCTTCAGGGTGACGGGGCGGACGAACAGGTTGCGGAGCGTCGAGTCACGACCGCGGTATTTGCCGAGGGTCAATTTCACGAGCGTGCCATCCCGCACGCTGGTGCGAAGCAGGTCGATGAACCGGTCCCGGGCCGAAGTCCGCATCACGGCAGAAGTGCCGTAATTTGCCGGCGGCGCAAAAACAAACTTCCACCGGCCGACGTGCTCCTCCGCGGTCCTACCGGAGACTTACGGGCGCCACGTAGACGTCCACCGGGGTGCGACGCCACCAGTGTCCGGTCCGGGCGCGGATATCCCAATCGGTAAAGTGGTACTCGTAACGAATCACGCGGACGTATTTCGGCGGGTGGCGCGGAAAGGGATTCTTCGCGAGCAGGGACAGCACCGCTGGCCTGCCGCGCAGGAGATCCTCGCAGAGCGACAGGACCCACGGATTTTGATCGGGGGTTTCAAGGGCCGCGAACCAGAGCTGCCAGTCCAGGCGGGGCTGGTAGGGTGCGACAAACCGGGGGCGAATCGAAACGTCGCCTGGTTTGGCCGGGAAGCCGTACTCGCGCCACTCACGTCCGTCGTTGCTGCCTTCGATTATGAGTTCCATCCGCGGATGCGTCATCACCGCAAACAGGCCATAGCTGTTGAACGAGCGGAGCGGTTCGACGAAGGTGGCAACGGGAGCAAAACCGGGTGGGGCGCCGAGCGATGGCAGCAGCACCATCAGGACCTCGGCGCCGGTATAGCCGAACGCAAACAGCGCAAATCCGTGGAGGAGCCAGCGGCACCAACGCTCCTTCGGTTCGCCCCGAAATCCGCGCCACATTCGAGGATGGCGAAACGGGTGGGTGACGCCGGAGATGGGGGGAGTGACGCCGTCGAGAGTCCGTTCGGATGGAGCGCTGCTATCGGCCGGGGCGAATGTCGCGGGGTCGGCAGCGGCGGTTCGCGATGAAACGTCCGATCTGGCGGACGTGCGACTGGCGTTGGCGACGGCGGACGATTCCAGGCGCAGCAAGCGCTGCCACCACGCGTCATCGAGGCAGAACAGGCAAAGAACGACGGCGAGAGCGTTGAAAAACGTGTAGTTGCCGGTCAGCGCGATCACGCCCATGAACCCCGCGAGGATCAGGGCGCCGGCATGGCGAAACATCCGGGGAAGGAAGATGAGAAACGGGGCCCCCAGTTCGATCGCGAACATGATGGCGCATTCCGTGCGTTGCCACCACGCCGGCAGTTGCTGGGCATACCACGCCAGCGGTGTCGGGAGCGGCTGGGTTTCAAAATGGTACGTGAGCGCCGTCAGGTTTCGCCACGTGGGATCGCCGCTCGCCAGTTTGACGACGCCGGCCAGGAACATCAGCCGGAACAGCAGCCACCACACCAGCAATCGGGCGAGTTCAGGCGGTTCATGCAGGTGCCACCGCGGGACGAGGCGCCATGGCGCAACGAATATCGCGAGCAGCGTCGTTTCGAGCAACAGCCCGTCCCACTGGAACGCAAAGAACATTTGTCCCGCGTTGACGAGGGAAAGGTACCCGGCCCACAGGAGCAGCAGGCAGGGAACGGGCGCAATTCCGGCAAATAGGAGCAGCGCGACGAACACGCCGGCGGCACAGAGAACCGTCAGAAAAGCTCCCGTGCCGAAAATCCAGCAGAGCGTTGGCAGGTCGAGATACGCTGAATCGCCTAGCTGTCGGTGAGCCGCGGCGAGATATGCTCCGGCGGGTGCCACCCCGTGTGGTCCGATCAAGCCCCCGATCTGGACCCAGGCCGAAGCGAAGGCGATCACATGCACGAATGCCAGCAGGCGGAGAAACACGACGGCCGAAAAGGCGAACGCGTTGCGGCCGGGGGAACGTGGGACAATCATGCCGGGCGAAAAAGGAAACCAGACACTCGCGGCCCGTCACCGGTGGACGATCGGGTCGTCCGGCCTGCTCGATCCGCGGCACTTCGGCGGTGCCCGCCCGGCGCCGGTCTTCCCGCGCCTCATGCAGGAGCTGTCCGCGTGACGACTATTTGTTCCCGGGCGGGGCAAGGGTGACGTAGGTGGGCGCGTTTCGATCACAGGTCAGCCAGCCGTCGGCGTACTTCAGTTCCACAACTTGAATTGAACTTCGCTTGGTGTCCACCGCGGTCGAACCAACCGCCACTCCAGGATGCACAAAATAGTAGAGGTAGGCGCGTCCGTTGCTGACGACGACCTCCGGGTGATGTCCGCCGTTCTGGTCGTCGTTGCCGGTTCCCGGAATGGCCAGCAGGGACGCTGGCTGACGCTCCCAATTGAGCGCGTCGTCGGATCGGAATGCGCCGAGGCCGTTGTTGCCGAGCAGGTCGATCAGCAGCCAGTACCGATCGTGCCAGCGAAAGACCAACGGCGCTTCTCCACGATCACGCGGCAGGTGAGCGGATCCCTTGTCGGTCCAGTGGTAGAGGTCCGGACTGTCGGCGTAGTAGGTTTTCTTGCCGACACGTTCGTTGTTGTACCACATCCGCCATGTGCCATGGGGCAAACGGTAAAGACAGGGATCGATGACCTTGTCGCTGGCGAGCGACAGTGTGCCGTCGTAATGCCAGTCCTGCAAATTCCGGCTGGTCACGTGGACAATCGAGCGCGGATGTTGCCAGTCCGTGAAGATCCCCGGCACCACCACGACGAACATATGATAGATGCCGTCGGAATAGACCACGGCGGGCGCCCAAAAGGTCGGCGTACCCTCGGTGTGCGGAATGCCCTTGGGGAAACGCACGGTGCCGCGGTAAGTCCAGTGAGCTCCGTCCGGCGACGCCGCGACACCGATTGGCGTGCCATGAACCCAGGTGACGGCGGTGAGCCCGGGAACGTTCGCCCGTCGGTTCGTATAAAACATCAGCCACTCCCTGGCGGATCGGTCATAGATGATCGTCGGGTCGGCCGCGCCGTCGTACACCGGGTCCCGATAGAGTGGTTTCGGCGCGAGGATGCCAGCGGGGCGGGCGAACGTCGTGGCGGCAAGGACGAGTGACAGCAGGGACAAAGCGCAGGCTCGGCCGACGCGGCTGAAAACGAGATCTGAAACCATGAGGGTGATCAAATCGCGGATCGACCGGGTGCAAACGCCAAAATTCCCTGCTCGCCGCACGATCACGTTGCAGGATGGCGGGCGGCATCCCTCACCGCACCGGCGCCCAGAAGCGCCGTTGACTGCTCCCGGTGCTGCGCCGGTCCCTTAGTTGAACAGTGGCAAGGCTGATCCGTGGACACGAAATCGCGTGCCCGACGGAAACCGAAGTCCGAAGTGCTGCGCCAGGATGGCGAGCAGTTCCTCGGAATCGGTGACAATCTGAGTCTCGGCGCGGCCGGAACGATCGCGCCGGGTGAACTCGTTGTTCAGGATGGTCGCACGGCCGTCGGGGGTTGCTCGCGCGACAAAGAGTCGCGACCGGAAGCCGGACGCCGGATGCGCGCTGGTGTACCAGTTTGCGACCTCCCGGTCGATGGGCGGCATTTCCTCGAGCGTGAATTCGCACAGGTCCTGCCATTCATTGCCGATCCGCACCTGGTGAAAGAGCTTTCCGTCCTCCCGAATGATCCGCCGCGGTTCGTGGGCCGTGGAATATTCCCGTCCCGTGTCGTCGAGCGGAAGGGCCGAAGTGAGCGAGAGTCCGCCAATACCCGCATCCACCAGCCAGGATTGCCCGTCGATTTCGACCCGCAGAAACAGGTGTGCGCGCGGCGGAATGAACTCCCGCGGGCGCTGCCAGCGCACGCGCGCGCTAACCAGACTCACCTGATAGCCGAGGGCGACGAGCACGTGATAAAACAGTCCGTTTTGCTCGAAACAATATCCGCCCCGCCGGCCGTCGATGATCTTGCGTTCGATCACCTGGGGATCGAGGTCCACGCCGCGCCCGAGCAGGATGTCGAGATTCTCAAAGGGAACCGAGGTGACGTGGGCAAGCGAGAGCTGGTGCAGGGTGTCGACCGTGGGTTCACGCGATCCGGTATAGCCAATGCGGTCGAAATATGCATCGAGGCGGGGGTAATACGGGGGCATGGCGCTGGCATGGCAGTTCATGACGCTGGCGCCAAGACTCCGGAGTGTCTTCCGCTCCCGGGACTCACGCCAATTAACCCGATACCGTATCGGCCGGCCGAAGCGGGGCGGCGGAAGCCTGCCACCCGGCGCCTGTATATATGCCGGCCGGATGCGGCTCGGTTATTTCTGCCCAAACTCGGCTCGGGCGGCGGACAGCCCGCCCTCATAGGCGGACAGTAATTTGTCCCAAGCTGCATTCGCCGGCTCGTCAATGATCTGGCGCCGCGGATCGGCATCGAACCAGCGGATCGTCCGTTTGATTCCGTCGCGGTACCGGGTGGTGGCGACGTAATCCGGTACGAGGCGTTTGACCTTGGTATTGTCGAAAATGGCAGAGTTCGACTTATCTCCCGTCAGCGTACCGGTCATTTCGGGCAGGCAGGCGGTGATGAAATCGGAGGCGATGTGAACAAGTCTTGGCTCCGCGACGCCGGCCGCTTCCGCCGTTTGCTGGTAAATCTGGTTCCAGGTCAGCACCTCGTCGGACGTGATGTGAACGGCGGTGCCCATGGCCGCGACGTTGCCCAGCAAGCCGACCAGCGCCTTCGCAAAATCGCTGTTGTGCGTGATGGTCCAGAGGCTCAGGCCGTCACCCGGAACGATCAGCGGCTTGCCGGCGCGGAGGCGGGCGACGGCGGTGAAGCTTTTTTCCGCCCAGCTGTTCACCGCCAGCGGCACGACCGTGTCGCCGTAGGTGAGGGAAGGCCGGATGATCGTCATCGGGAAGTGTTCCTCCCGCCACGCGCGCATCAGACGTTCCTCGCTGGCGATCTTGTTGCGGGAATAGTCCCAGAAGGGGTTCGCGAGCGGCGTGGATTCGGTGATCAGATAATGGGAGAGCGGCTTTTCGTACGCGCTCGCCGAACTGATGAACACGTAATGACCGGTCTTGCCGCGAAACAGGCCAAGGCGTTGTTCGATCGACCGGGGGTCATAAGCCAGGAAGTCGATCACGGCGTCCCAGCGTCCGTGCCCGAGGGCGGCGGCGACCGCCGCGCCGCCAATATCGGCGGTGATCTGCCGAGCCCCCGAAATCGGACCGCGGTTGGCCCGATTCAGGACGGTCACATCGAAGCCGCGGGCAATCGCGAGCTCCACGCAGGCGGTGCTGATGATTCCGGTTCCGCCGAGGAAAAGGATTTTCATGGGAACGGGTCTAACGAATTTGCGGCATCCGGAAACCTGAAATGCAGCCGAGATTCGGTCGGCCTTAGCGGAGCGGCTGTGGCGGGATGGCGGTCCGCTGGGGCGTCACCACCCACGGCGTGCGCTTGACGACTTTGATAGGGTTACCGTTGGACACGCCGGGTGCATCCTGCTGCGCTCGCATTTCATCCGATGCCACTTACAACCACGCTCACGACGATTGCTGCCCTTGGGTTTACGGTGGCCTTCCTGCACGCCGCGATCCCCACCCACTGGCTGCCTTTCGTCCTCGTCGGACGGGCGCGCGCTTGGAGCCGGTCCAAGATCGTTTTGGTGACGTTACTGGCCGGACTGGGGCATGTTTCTCTGACGAGCCTGCTGGGCTTGGCGGTGGCGTGGTTCGGATTTCAGCTCAATGAGCATGTGGGGCACTGGTTCCCGTGGATCGCGGGTGGAATCCTCGCCGCGATGGGGGTGTACTATCTTTGGCGTCAATCGCGCGGCGCCGGCATCTGCCATCACCATCCGCCGGGTAGTCATCACCACGCCGACGAACATTGTGGCGAAGCGGCGGACCGGACGCACTGGGACGACGAACTGAAGGACAGCGCCCTGGTCTCGAACCGCGTGGCCGATTCCGCCGCGATCGGCGGACTGTTCCTCATGCTGACCGTTTCGCCGTGCGAAGCCTTCCTGCCGGTCTACCTCTCCGGCGTGCATTACGGCTGGCGCGGGTTTGTCGTCCTCAGCGTGATCCTGGCCGTGGCCGCCCTGGCGGGGATGACGCTGTTCACGTGGCTGGCCGTGATCGGTTTCGACCGGATTCGGATCAAGCGTCTCGAGCACCAGGAAGCCGGCCTGCTCGGCGTGATCTTCCTCGCGCTCGCGGTCATCGTGGTGCTGCTCGAGCGCTGAGGCGGCGCTCGATCAGTTCACTAGGAATTGATCGGCTCGAAGCGTAGGTGGAACGCGATGTCCCCATCGCGTTGCGGTCCGACTTCAAATTTGCGCTGCCGTTTTGATCAGCAGCCTGCGAAGCACGTCCGACAGGCTGCTGGATCCAGCCCGATGAGGACATCGGGCTCGACCGACTCGACTTACGGGTTCGCCGTTCGCGTCGAGACTTCGATCACGTCGTGGGGCGCTGCTTCCTTCTGACCGGCCGGACTCACGCGGGTATACCGGGCTTTGGCGCGCAACTGGCCAAGCGAGGCGGCCCCCAGATATCCCATGCCGCTCTGCACCCCGCCGATGAGATTCGCGAGGACATCATCGACCGAACCACTGACCTCCTTCAAGGCCTCGATGCCCTCGGCTGCAACCTTCCGGGTGGTGTCGTTCTTGTCATGCCCGTACCGGGCGGCGCTCCCGGCTTTCATGGCGGCGAGCGAACCCATGCCGCGATATTGTTTGTAGACCTTGCCGTTGATTTCGAGGATTTCGCCCGGAGCTTCGCGACATCCGGCCAGCAGACCTCCACAGATCACGGCATCGGAGAGAGTGAGCGCCTTCACGATGTCGCCCGACTTGGTGATGCCACCGTCCGAGATCAACCTGACATTCGACTGGGCCGCCGCGATGCCCGCAACGTAGAGCGCGGTGAGCTGCGGGATTCCGACTCCGGCGACCATTCGCGTGGTGCAGATCGACCCGGGGCCCTGGCCGACTTTGATGGCGCTGGCGCCGGCGCCCGCGAGAAACGCGACTCCGGCCGCGCTCGTGACATTTCCGGCAATGATCGTCAGGTCCTTGAACGCATCGCGCACGAGTTTCACGACGTCGCCCACTCCGGCCGTGTGTCCGTGGGCAGTTGAAACGGCGACGCAGTCGACGTGTTCGGCGACAAGGTGGGATACGTGCTCTACGATCCGGTCGCGGTCAAGGGAGCCGTCGGACCTGCGCACCGGCGACAGGGCGGCGCCGCAAACCAGGCGAAACTCGGCATCCCGGGCGGGTTTTCGCCGGGACTTCGACTCGGAAGTGATGCGCTCCACATCGGAGGCGGTGATCAGGCCGCGAAGCCGGTCCGCGTCGTCCACGACCAGCATCTTGTTGATCCCCACATGCTGATTGAAAAACGCGTCCGCCGCCTTGATCGGGTCCTTTGCCACGGCACGCTGCTGTTCCGTGATAAGCTGGGCGCGTGGGGTCATCACGTCGGCCACCTTCTTCGCCTTGTAGCGCTCCTTCACGACGTTGCCCGACAGGAGGCCCGTCAGCTTTCCGCCCGAATCCACGACGGGAAAGGTGGAGAAGGCGAACCGCTTGGCCTCGATCATCGCCAGAACGTCGCCGATCAACTGATCCGGTGTCACCGCAATCGGATCCTGGATCAGGCCGTGGATGTGGCGTTTGACGCGCGCGACTTCCTTCACCTGCTCCTTCGGCGGCATGTTGTAATGGATCAGCCCGAGGCCGCCATTCAGCGCCATGGCGATCGCCATCCGCGATTCCGTCACGGTGTCCATGTCGGACGAGATTATCGGAATCTGCAGCCGCAACGTCTCGCTGATCGCGGTCGAAGTATCGGCGTCCTTCGGCAAAATCTCCGAGTAGAGCGTCGCGAGCGAAACGTCGTCGAACGTCAGCGCCGTGGGCAGATTCGCGCGGAAAAACTCGTCGGCCGGCAGGTAGAAATCGGCGTCGCCGGGAACCGCGGTGGAGTTTTGAGTCGTGGCAACCTTGATCATAGGTTGCCATGAACGAAGTAGGGGGTGGGAGGCAAAGTGCAACGGGAAATTTCAATTTGGCCCGCGCCGCGGTCTCGCGCCGATTGCGCCCGCGTTTCGCTCTTGTTACTTGTTACATCGTATCTGGTACTCCGTAGCTTCTGATGGCCTTCCGACTTCAATTCCGCCGCTACCGGCTGCCACTCCGTCACCCGGTGCGCACCGCCCACGAGGTGTGGACGGAGCGGGCGGGACTGCTGCTGCGGCTGGAAGACGAGCAGGGTGGCGTGGGCTGGGGCGAAGTCGCTCCGATCCCGGCTTTTGGAACCGAGACGGTCGACCTGGCCGAAAGCGCCTGCCGTGAACTCGGCGAGGCGCCGTCGGCCGAGACGTTGGACGCAATTCCCGCCGGCCTCGGCTGTGTGCGTCAGGCGGTTGTGGCAGCGCGCCAGGACCTGGCTGCCGGCAGATCTGCCGAGCCAGCCCCACTCAGCGGCCACAGCACGCCTTACCGGGCGGTCGCGGCGCTCCTGCCGGCCGGCAAGGCAGGGCTGACGCAGATCGAGCCAAAGGCGGAAATTGGATTCCGCGTGTTTAAATGGAAGGTCGGGGTCGAACCGGTGGCGGACGAACTCGCGTTGCTCGACGACGTTTGTGCGCGGCTCCCGAGCGGCGCAAAACTGCGACTTGACGCGAACGGCGCGTGGAACCGGCGCCAGGCCGAGCAGTGGCTCGAACGATGCGCCGAGCGTCCGGTGGAATTTCTCGAACAACCGTGCTTCGCCCCGGCATCGGCCGGCGAAGCGGCATGCCGTCGGGCCGACGACACGTTGCGCGGGCTCGCCGCCGATTACCCGACCCCGATCGCGCTCGACGAGTCGCTCGTCGGGGATGGCGACGTTGAACGCTGGCTTGGGATGGGGTGGCCCGGTTGGTTCGTCGTGAAACCGACGCTGCTCGGCGATACGCGGCACGCTCTGCAACGCCTGGAGGCGGTGAAGGCCAACGTCGTGTTTTCGTCCGCGCTGGAGACGGTCGTTGGTGCGCGCGCCGCGCTGCGGACGGCGTTTGCCTGGACGGGGGAATCCAAGGCGCTCGGGTTCGGCGTCTGGCCGTTGTTCGCGGACGCACGCTTTGATGGACCGGCGGCCGCACCGTACATCCGCCGCGAGGACCTCGCGTGTCTCAATCCGGAAACCGTATGGAGCGCACTGAGCTGATCTCGTTGCTACGGGCGACCGGCTGCGCCGAGGAGTGCGGCGAGTTCGTGTTTCTCCGCGATCCACATTGGTCGGACCCCGATCGGGCGACCGCGGCCACCGCGATGCGTGCGGCGGCGGCGCGCCGGGCCGAAACCGGCTGGCTCTGCGTGCGGACCGGCGGCTCGGGTGGCGGACTGAAATTCGCGCGGCACGACGAGCACACATTGTCGGCGGCGGTCGCCGGATTTTGCCGCCATTTCGAGCTGGCGCGCGTCGATACGGTCGGCGTCCTTCCGCCGTGGCACGTAAGCGGTTTGATGGCGCGCGTGCGTTGTGCCACGACCGGAGGCTCCTATGTCGAGGCCGACTGGAAGATGCTCGAGGCGGGCGCAACCCCGGAACTTGCCCTTGGCGGTAGTTGGGTGATTTCGCTCGTACCAACGCAACTGCAGCGACTCCTCGCGTCGGCGCGGACCCTCGAGTGGCTGCGTCGTTTTCGCGTGATCTTTTTGGGCGGCGGCCCGGCTTGGCCGGAACTGACCTCTGCGGCCGCGGGGGCCGGGCTCCGCATTTCGCTTGGCTACGGAATGACCGAAACCGCGGCGATGGTCACCGGGCAGTTGCCGGAAGAGTTTCTGGCGGGTGACCGGAGCGCGGGCCGGGCGCTGCCCCATGCGCGGGTGGCACTCGATCCGGAAGGGCGCGTCGTCATCGGGGGGGAATCACTGTTCCGCGGGTATTTTCCGGACATTCGTGAAAGCCGGGAATTTGTCACCGAAGACCTCGGACGAATCGACGAGGCGGGGAGGCTTCACCTGCTCGGACGGCACGACGCGATGATCATCACCGGTGGAAAGAAAGTGCACCCCCTGGAAGTCGAAGCAGTCCTCCGGGCCAGTGGCGAATTCGAGGATGTGCTGGTGCTGGGCGTGCCCGACCTGGAATGGGGCGAGATCGTCGTGGCCTGCCATCCGCCGCAGCGACGCGTGCCGGATCTCGCAAAGGCGGCCGCTGCCCTCGCGCCTCACCAGCGTCCCAAACGCGTCGTTCCAATTTCGCCCTGGCCCCGCAATGCCCAGGGCAAAATTAACCGAGCCGCCGTTGCCGCGATGGTGCGGCAGATGTGATGTCGTGTCCCCGTCTGGCTGACGCGTCAAATCGCGCGTGATCGGTCGAGTGGCGGCGAAGGGACTCGCGGCTACCAATCTGAATCGGGGGTAGGGCGCCGAGTCCCTTCCGCGCCTGTTTCGCCTTCTCGGCGAAACTCACGCTGCCGGAAGCGATCTCGACGGCGGTGGCTGCAATGGCCCCGGTTCCCCAGCACCGCGTGCCTTCGACGCACCGGCACCCGCGAGACGGACAGTTGCGGTGCACGCGGGATAACCGGTGCAACCCCAGAATTGCCCGCCGGCGTTGGCGCCTTTGTGAGCCGTCCGGAGTTTCATGGGGCGTCCGCATTTCGGACACGCGGGCGCCGCCGGGTCCGGCGCCTTCGGCTGCGGGGTGGTGGTGGCGGCGGCGGCGCCACGTTCGGTATTCCCCGGGCCGCCGGCGGCGTCCTGCTCCAGCGCGCTGATCTGTTGGTTAAGGAAGAAATTCGCCTGGTGAATGAGACAGATCAGCGTGTTGGCGACGACCGCCGGATCGCGGTGGTCTAACCAGGGAGCGTACGTCGCGCGTGTTGCCGCTGGAGTGGCAGCGGAGAGGTCGGGTGGCGGATTTCCCTGTGCCGCGGTGGACCTTTCATCAGTCAGCGTTCGCGCCAGGCGTCGGACGGTCAGCGCTTCGGGCGTATCCTTGGACCACTGGAGGAGCTTCCGCTCCCGCAGGAAATCCTCGTAATCCAGCAACAGTTCGTCGAGGCGCGCCCGGGCAAGATTGGCCAGCCTGAGTTCGATCTGGCTGGCGGCGCCGGATGCCCGGTAGGCCTCGGCGATGTTTTGCCGGCCGCTTTGCGCGGCCTGCAGCATCTGATCGATCATCCGGGAAGATCGATCGACGAAGCGGTCACAAAAGGTGAGCGTGCCGTCGCAGATCAGAGTCGTGGTCGCAAAGCTGCGCGAATAGCGGTAACCGCCGTTCGGTCGCAGGCGCTTCGGATGATCGGAAGACACGTCGCCGGGGTTTCGGGTGGCGGCGGGGGATGTGACTGTCGTGCCGGCCGCACCAGAGGCGTGAGTTTGCATGGCTGAGGGCGCCGTTTGTGCCGGCGCTCACCGTCGATGTAAAGTAAAAAAGAATTAATTAAAGATAATAAAAAACCACCTACGATCGAAATGACCAATCGTCACATCATCTGATTTGTCCGATCGCTCGATCAGCTGATCCGCGTCATGCTCCGCGACGGTCAGCCGGCGGCCACCCAGGCGGCGAGGGCGGAGGGCAGGGCGGCGCGCGCGCGCCTGGCGGGAGAGGTGCAGACGTGCTCGGTGCGCACCCGTGCAGCCAGCTTTTCGGGAGTGCCCGCGCGGTGGATCTCAAACCGGATTGCGAACGAGTGCTCCGTCAGGAGTTCCGGCGTCGCCGTGATCCGCACGCGGTCGCCAGCCTGGAGGGGCCGCAGGTATTCGGCCTCGCTCTTGGCGATTGGCACGACGATGCCACCCGCGCCCAGGAGGTCGGAGAGGTTCACCCCGGCGGCGGCCAACGCCTCCTCGTACGCTTCGTGGCAGAGCGAGAGGGTCCGGGCGAAGTAAACCACCCCTGCGGCATCCGTGTCCGCGAGACGAATCCGGCGCGTGTAGGTAAAAGGCATGACGGGACAAGTTGAACGCGGAGCATCCGGCGTGGAAAGCCCGTAAAGCCGGCCACCGGGAGGCCGCTGCTTGCGCAATCGACGCTTCCCGCTTACGGCTTCTTGCGACCGTCCTTCCCACGATGACCAAGAACGAAATTGCCGACGTGCTGAGCGAGATCGGACTGCTGCTGGAACTGCAGGGTGAGAATCCGTTCAAGATCCGTGCCTATCAGACCGGCGCCCGCGCGCTTGAAGCGATCGAGGAGGCGGAACTCGCACGCCTGATTGCCGAAGATCGGCTCCAGGATGTGAAGGGCATCGGCGAGGCGCTCAGCAAGAAGATCGCCACCCTCCACCAGACGGGTCAGCTCGAATTCTTCGACCAGCTCAAGGCCTCGGTCGAACCGGGGCTGGTCGAAATGCTCGAGATTCCCGGACTCGGCCCGAAGAAGATTCGCGCGCTGCGGGACAAGCTGGGGATCACCGACATCGCCGGGCTGACCCAGGCCTGCAACGACGGCCGCGTGGCCGAGCTCGACGGTTTCGGCACCAAGACCCAGGAGAAAATCCTTGCCGGCATCAAGAATCGCGAGGCCTACGGTCGCCGGCACCTCTGGTGGGAGGCCTGGGCGCTTGCCGAGCCGATCGTCGCCGGCCTGCGCGCGCTGCCGCAGGTGAAGCGGGCGGAGGCGGCCGGCAGCCTGCGTCGCGGGATGGAGACGGTTGGGGACATCGATTTCATCGTCGCGGCCACCGAGGTCGCGCCGGTGGTCGATTGGTTTGTTTCGCTCCCCGGCGTCAGGGAGGTCACGGCAAAGGGCGAGACCAAGGCGAGTGTCCGGTTCGAGAATGGCCTGCAGGCGGATTTGCGGATCGTGCCCGACGAGCAATTCGTGTTTGCGCTGCACCATTTCACCGGGTCGAAGGACCACAACGTGCAAATGCGCCAGCGCGCACTTGCCCGCGGACTGAGCCTGAGCGAGTGGGGCCTCGTGCCGGCCGAAGGCGAGGGGACGGTGAAGGAAAAGGCCGGGCGGGTGGCATCGGCCACGGCGGCATCCGGCGCCACCATCGCTCCCGGCGTGGCGCCGGCGATCACGACCGAAGCCGCGCTTTTTTCCGCTCTGGGACTGCGTTTCATCCCGCCGGAGCTCCGTGAGGGGATGGGGGAAATCGAGACCGCCGAGCGGGGCGGGTTTCCCCGACTGATCGAAGCCGGCGACCTGCGCGGCGCGTTCCACAACCACACGACGGCTTCCGATGGCCGAAACACGCTCGCCGAGATGGTTGCCGCCGCGGAAGCGCTGGGGTGGGAGTACCTCGGGATTGCGGACCACTCCAAGTCGAGCTTCGTGGCCAACGGGCTCAACGAGGAGAGGCTCGCGGCGCAACTGCGGGAAATCCGCGCGCTCAACGACTCGCGCCGGTTCAGGACCCACGTCTTCGCGGGGATCGAGTGCGACATCCTGCCCGATGGGCAGCTCGACTATGACGACACCACGCTCGCCCAGCTCGATTACCTTGTTGCCTCCGTGCACAACGTGTTCTCGCAGGATGAAGCGACCATGACGAAACGGATCATCCGCGCCGTCGAACATCCCTGCACCACCATGCTCGGGCATGTCACCGGCCGGTTGCTCCTCCGACGCGAAGCGTACCGCGTGGACGTGGCCAAGGTGATCGATGCCGCGTTGGCGAACGGGGTGATCATCGAGTTGAATGCCAATCCCTCCCGGCTCGACATGGACTGGCGGCATTGGCGGAAAGCGGCCGAACGCGGGCTGCTGTGCAGCATCAATCCGGACGCGCATGATACCGCCGGGCTGACGCATGTTCGCGCCGGCGTGAATGCCGCGCGGAAGGCCGGCCTGACCCGAGAACAGGTGCTCAACTCGAGGCCGCTTTCCGAGGTGCGTGCTTATTTCGACCAGCGGACGGGATCCGTCCGGTCGCACTTGCGGGCCCCGGGGGCGTGATGGTTTTTCGACTCGGCGGGCGCTTGCCGGACACGAAACCGGCCCATTGGCTTGCGCCAGCGTGACCTCCGCGGACATTTTCCCATGAAGCTGGAAGACGCGACGACGAGCGAGGCGGCGGCGATCGCGGCGCTGAGGCTGAACGCGGCAAGGGAACTGACAGCCAAATTTGGTCGGGGCACGTGGTCCTTTGCCGCCGAGTCCGAGGGTGGCGTGCTGGCCGACATCGCGACGTCGCGGGTATTGATCGCACGCCAGGAAGGATTGGTCGTCGCCACGCTGAGGCTTTCACGACGCAGCCCATGGCTGTTCGAGCCGTCGTTTTTTACGGCATGCCATCGGCCCCTCTACCTGACCTCGATGGCCGTGGCGCCGAAATTCCAGCGTCAGGGCGTCGGACGTGCGTGTCTCGAGGATGCGAAACGAATCGCGGCGGGCGAGGGCGTTGGCGCGCTCCGCCTCGACGCGTATGATGCGGCGGCCGGGGCCGGCGAGTTCTACCGGAAGTGCGGGTTCCGCGAAGTTCGCCGCAGCAGCTATAATGGGACGCCGCTGATCTTCTTCGAATTTCTCCTCGGGCTGGAAAAACCGCCGGAGCGGCGAGGCCAGCCGGGAGTGGCGAGTGACCGTTCGGCGATTCCTTGAACGCGCGGTGTCACGGGCCCGCGTCGTCGGGCCCGCACGCCGGTGACACACGCTTTTGGATACGGACCGCGGCGGCGGATCGTGGTCCGTGGGTGGATGACGAGTTCGGGAAATGCGGAAACACCGCCGAAAATCATAATTCCGAAACAAAGGATCGAAAGTTTCTGCCGGCCTCCGCACTCGCCTGGGTCGTGGGCGTGTGCCTCACTTGAATTCACATGGTCTCGCCGATCGCGATTGTTTGTCGGGCGTTGTTGTTGGCCTCGGTCAGTGCCGCCGGAATCGTCCCGTGTTTCGCCACCACGATCGTTCCGACGGGCGCGCCGGCCCTCTGGCGCCGGGCGGAATTCCGGGTGGTCGACGGACCGACGGCCGGAAATCCCTTCGATCCCGATGAGATCAAGGTCGACGCGACCTTCCTGGTGCCGTCGGGCGGCCGGGTGGTTGTCCCGGCGTTTTGGTATCAGGATTACGAGCGTTCGCTCGTCGACGGTGAAGAGGTCCTCAAGGCGGTCGGCTCCCCGGAGTGGCGCGTGCGCTATACTCCGACCGAACCGGGCGAATATCGGATGACTTTGACGTCCGCGCGACACGATGGCGCGGCCGAGACGGCCGCCCAGTTGCGGTTCGCAGTGGGAGCGGCGAGCGTGTCCGCGCAGCACGGCTGGGTGCGGATCGCGCCGGACCACCATGCGTTCATGACCAGCGATGGCCGGAATCTGCGGCTGGTCGGCGAAAACCTGTGCTGGGCGAACGACAGCCGCACCTACGGGTTCGACCGCTGGTTCGCGGCCATGCAGCGGAATGGCGAGAATTACGCCCGGCTTTGGCTGGCGCCCTGGTGGGCGCCGATCGAGCACCTCCCGGGAACATTGACGCACTACCGGCTGGATGCGGCTTGGGACCTCGACCACGTGTTCGACGACGCCGAAGCCCGCGGCATATATCTCGTGCTCTGCTTCGATCACCACGGCATGTACCAGGAGGCGAATGCGAACTGGGGCGGCTCGAACAATTTCTGGCCGACGAATCCGTACAACGTCGCGAATGGCGGTCCGTGTGCGACGCCGAACGACTTTTTCGTCAATCCGCGGGCGCGGACGATCTACGAGAAACGCCTCCGGTATCTGATCGCGCGATACGGGAGCAGTCCACACCTCCTCGCCTGGCAACTCATGAACGAGATCGACAACGTTTATGGTCCGCTGCATCCCGCCGATGTCACCGCGTGGCACGCGGCGGTCGGCGGGTGGCTGCACCAGCACGACCCGTTCGGACACCTCGTGACGACCAGCCTGACCGGCGGCAGCGACCGGCCCGAGATGTGGAAACTCCCGGAGATGGACTTCTCGGTGTATCACTCCTACGCCGACCCGGCCCCGGCGCGGTATCTGGCGAAACTCACCCAGTCCTTCGAGGCGCATTATGGAAAGCCGCTGGTGATCGACGAATTCGGAACCAGCGCCCGCGGCTGGGATATCGCCGGAGACCCGTACCTGCGTGGGCTTCGCCAGGGGCTTTGGGGTGGGGCGCTTGGCGGCTCCACCGGAACGGCCATGCCTTGGTGGTGGGAGGACATCGATTCGTCGAATGCCTATCCGCTGTGGCGCCATCTCGCGAATGTTCTCCACGCGGCCGGATGGTCCGAGGGGCAGTGGACGCCCGCGGTTTTTGAGTCGGCCGGCTCTCCGCCGCGAGAGGTCGGTCCGGTCAAGGCCAAGGCGACGCCGGTCGAGGTCGAGCTGCCGCTCGGCAATTCGTGGCGGACCGCGGTGCCCAATGCATTTGCGGTCACCGGTGTGTTGGAAGCATCGCGCTCCGCGGAAGAACTGAACGCCTATTTGCGCAGTGCGAAGAAGGACTCCTATCTCGGCCCGATTCGCCTCAGCGTCTGGCTGGGCGAAGGCGCGAAGTTGATCCTGCACGTAAACTCCGTCGCGGGCGACGCCGAGGTGGTCGTTCGCGCGGATGGACGCGAGATCGGCCGCACCGCGCTGCCGGATCGCGACGGCCAGACGCGCGTCAACGAGGAGTACAATACCGATGTCGCGTATCCGCTGCCGGCGGGTCACCACACACTGGAAATCGACAATGTCGGGACGGATTGGGTTTATTTCGACCGGATCCGGCTGACGCACGTGCGGCCATCGGAGCTGGCGGGAGGCTGGAAATACGAACCCGAGGCGATCGGTCTGCGTCAGGGGAATCGTGCGATGATTTACGTCGTCTCGCCCTGGACCGTCTACCCGGCCGGGGCGTCGAATGCCCAGCCGCCGCTGCTGTCAGGCAAGGCGGTCGCACTCGAGAACTGGCCTGCGGGGAGCTACACGATTCGCTGGACGAATCCGCTCACGGGTTTGTCGATCGGTGCGACGTCCGCGCGGACGGAGAAGGGCCGGCTGCGGATCGCGCTGCCGATGTTCGACGACGACCTCGCGGGAGTCGTCACACCGGAATAGCGGACTTTTCGGCTAGGCCGGACGCCATGTTTGGTGGCGCCCGATGTCCCCATCGGGCTTGGTTTCGGAATTTGGGACCTGCCGCCAGCGCAGCGACACGTCGGGCTTGCTTGCATAAGCGGCCGCATCGCGCTAAAAGCTCCGCCCGGTCAGCTCGTCACAAACCAGCAACAAAGGAGTCCAGCGATGAACGTCAAAACGACTCGCGTCGACGTTTGGGCGGCCGAAATCGACGACAAGCCAGGTGGCCTTGCGGCCACGTTGCGCGCGATTGCCGACAAGGGAATCGATCTCGAATGCGTGATTGCCCGACGCCAGTCGGGCAAACCGGGCAAGGGCCGGGTGCTCGTGTCTCCCCAGGACGGCAAGCACCCGTTGGAAGGCATTCCCGATCTCATGCTCCGACGTGCGACGGAGGTGCCAACGTTGCGAATTGAGGGCAGCAACGAGGCGGGTGCCGGAGCGAAACTCACCAAGACGGTGGCGGACGCCGGGGTGAGCATGCATGGTCTTTCGGCCATGACATTCGGCCACCGTTTTGTGTGCTACGCCTCGTTCGATTCAGTGGAGGAACTCCAAAAAGCCGAGGCGGCGATCGGAAAAATCGCTTCGTCCACCCATTGGCCCTTCTGGCGCCACAAGGTCGCTTGACCGATCCGAGCGGCGCTCGGCTGCCCGCCAAACCGATCGCATTCAAGCGGTCGGTTTTTTTGTCGCGCGGGGGGGAAACTGGCGGAGAGAGAGGGATTCGAACCCTCGGATGGGATTTAAACCCCATCAACGGTTTAGCAAACCGCCCCTTTCGGCCACTCAGGCATCTCTCCGAACAGGTTTCGCAGAGGCAAACGCACGGCAGATAAAGTGCAAGGCGGATTTCATTCGCTGACCGTGTTGGTGGAAAAGTTCGGCGCAAAAAATCTGACGCGCCTGAATCAGCGCAGGGCAGCGGTGCAACCAAAGCAAAAGGGGACAGTCCTTGGCGCGATTGCGCGCCAATTTGCGGCGGCCACGGGACTGGCCGCCCTACCACAAATGTTCGCTTCGACCCTGGTAGGGCGCTGTCGCTCCGCGGCCCGTCCTGCGGAGACGACGGGCAACACGAAGTTCTTCGGCGACGTCGCAGTCAGCCCGCCAGTTCTCGCTGCGACTCGCCGGATTCGTCCAAGTGCCGAAAGCCCGCGCCGGAGAAACTATGTTTCGTCGTCCAACGGCCGCTCGAGCTCGTCGCGGCACTCGGACATGACCCGAAGCCAGATTTCACGCAGGTCGAACAGCCTTGGAAGCGCCTCATTCCGCCACGCAACCACCGCGGGAATCTGGGCGGCGGATTCGGAGTTAAGCAGGGCGAGTGTCCCGTTCAGAACACTCAACGCGCGCTTGAATACGCTCACCGCCATCGCGTAATCGCCAAAATCCAAGGCGTGAATCGCCTGGACGGAATGGTCCTCGCCGCGGTGCAGCGAATCCAGCACCGCCAACGCCAATGCCTGGGGGATATTTGCCCCGTCAGCCGCGGCCTTTTGCCACGAGCGGTTCAGCCCGAGGTAAATTGCCTTCGAGGCGATGAAGATCGGGTTCTTGTGCAGGGTGTAGACTTCCTGCTCCTGCTCAAAATCCTCGTCGTCGTCAGGCTCCGCTTCGTCAGCGTCAACGTCGCCATCGTCGGTCCAGTCGTCCTGGCTCCAGTTCATCCGTTCCGCGACCCGATCCAACCGATCGGAGCCTTCCTTGCAGCTCTCGTAAAATCTTAAGTAACGCTCGATTGCGTCATCCTGTTCGCGGAGATATCGTTCCCAATCGAATTCGGTCCAGGCCAGATCACCGCGATCCTCCCACTCAAAGTCCGAGCCACCGTCAGAATCGAAGTTGCTCATTCGCGTGACGGAAACTGAGTGTGCAGCGGTCTGAAACGCAAATCAAAATCCGGCTGCGACCGGGCCGCCGACGCGAAGGTGCATTTTGCGGGTTGAACGCATCCGGATCGTCCCGCTACGGTCCGTCACCCCATGGCCGAAGTAACTCATGAATCGATATTTTTCGCCGGGCACGTGCAGGGCGTCGGTTTCCGCTACACCACGCTGCAGGTGGCCAAGGAGTTTGAGGTCGCCGGGTATGTGAAGAACCTCGCTGATGGCCGGGTGCAGGTGGAGACGGAGGGTGCGCCGCGGGAAATCGACGCTTTCGTGGATGCGCTCCAGGAGCGGATGCACGGGTACATCCGCAAGACCGAGCGAAGCCGGCGAACAAGTCCCCCGGAATTCGCCGGTTTCACGATTCGCTGAGCGACGTTTGCACCCCGCCGCATGATCATCGACCTGCCGTTGTTTGCGCTGGCCGTCGTGCTCCTTTGGGTGCCGCGTTCCTGGCTGCGGCTGGGCTTGGTGATACGCCGGCATCGTCGTCATCGATCGAGCGCACCGGTTGCACCCTCGCGGGACGGATCGAGCCTTTCCTTTGGGCGCGAGTTTCGGCGGTCGCGTAACTACTACGATCTGCTTCGATCGGCTGCGGGAACGCTCGTGCTCCTCGGGGGCTGGGGCATGCAAGGGGCGGTTCGTGTCGCATCGGCCGCGGCGCGACCCTCGCAGGTGCTCGCGGTCGAGGCCGGCGTCCTGATGATCGGCGTCTTGCTGCAAACCGTGCGTTTCGAGCGCCATCGTTTCTCGCTCGCTGCTCCCGTGTTTTATCTGGGCGGCGTGGGAATGATCACGACGACCCCCTGGGCCGGCGTTTGCGCGTTCGTCATCGCCTGGGCGCTCTCGCCGATCGTGCCAAATGCGCAGGGATTTCTCTCGATCCTCGCCCTCGGCGATGGCGCCTTTGGAGTGCTGTTCCGCGGGCTCGGAATGTGGCCGTTGCTCGCGGTCACGCTTTGTTTCCTGCCGGTGTTGCTGAGCCTGCTCGCCCGGCGGCCGCTGATGGTGTTCAGCCATCGCGCGGCGGCCCCGAGCCGGGAGGTGAAGGTGTGACTCCGTCGCGGTGGCGAGTGTGGGTATCGGCCGCCCGGCCGCGTACGTTGCCGGCGGCGATTGCGCCCGTGATTGTCGGGTCGGCCCTGGCGCGCCGGGACCAGGCGTTCGATCCGGCCGCGGCGGCGATCTGCCTGGGGTTCGCGCTGCTGATCCAGATCGGGACGAACTTCGCCAACGACTACTACGATTTCATTCACGGCGCCGACACGGCCGCCCGCACCGGGCCGCGCCGGGCCGTCGCGGCGGGCCTCGTCACTCCGGCCAGAATGCGCAACGTGACGATCGCGATCTTCGCCGTCGCCTTCCTGCTCGGGCTCACGCTCGTGCACTGGGGCGGCCCGTGGTTGATCCTGATCGGCATCGCGAGCGTAATCTGCGGTTTCGCCTACACCGGCGGACCGTGGCCGCTCGCGTACCACGGCCTCGGAGATGTTTTTGTCTTCATCTTCTTCGGCCTCGTGGCGGTGACCGCCACGTACTTCGTGCAGGCGGGCGGCATCACGGGCTGGACCGTCCTGGCCGCGGTGGCTGTCGGCCTGCTGACCACGAACATTCTCCTGGTTAACAACTATCGCGACGTGGAGACGGACGCGGTCGCCGGCAAACGGACCCTGGTCGTACGGTGGGGCCGGCGCGCCGCCCGCTGGCAGTTCGTGGCATCGCTCGTGGTGGCCTTCGCGGTCCCGGTGGTGTTCGCCGTCGGCCGTCGTTCCGGATGGTGCGCGCTGCCACTGGTGCTCATCCCGATCGCGGTGGCTCACGCCCGTCGCCTGCGGGATAGCAGGACGCCCAGCGAGCTGATCGCTCTGCTGGGCGCCACCGGAAAGCTCGTCGCGCTGTTCGCGGTGCTGTTCGCGATCGGGCTGTTACTCTAGTTCAGGCGCCAACGTGCGTCGCCAGTTTCGACTTCAGTGCGGCCTTGGGCATCATGCCGACGAGGGTTTCAGCGACCTGGCCTCCCTTGAAGAGGATCATCGTCGGAATCGCGCGAACACCGAACTCCGCCGCCACCGCATCGTGGTCGTCGATGTTCACCTTGGCGATCTTGAGCTTGCCGTCCATTTCGGTGGCTAGCTCCTCCAGAATCGGGGCGATGGCCTTGCACGGGCCGCACCACGGTGCCCAGAAATCAACGAGCACGGGAGTGGGCGACGAGGACAAGGCGGTCTTGAAAGTCTCGGTCGTCAGGTTGGCAATTTTGTCGGACATAAGTTGGCAGGTTGAAACAAGGGAATCGTAAACGGCTCGGACGCAACTGGCGCAACAGTACAGATTGTCAATTCACGGTCACGACGTGGTGGCGCACCGGCCCGGTTTCGAGCCGCCGGAGCGATGCGGTTCCCCGGCAGCCTTGACGTGATGCAACTCCAGGCGGCGCGGAACCGCTCAACGCGGCGCCGATTTGTGCAGGATTTCGGCCAGCTCCTTCGGACCCACCTGCTCGAGTTGTTTCCCGCGCGTCTTCAGCTCCTCGAAAGTCTTGACCACCGTTTCGGTCATGCGGTCGTGCGTTTCCTGCGAACCGCCCACGATCGCAAACTGCTCGCCCGTGGTAATGCGCTTGTGGCCGTCTTGATTATCGAGGCCCAATCCAAGAAGGGCGCTACGCCGGGCCGGTTTCGTCTTTTTCTTGGTCACGGCGAAACCGTGGCGGTCGCGACCGGAGTTTCAAGTGGGTTTTCCACCACCTCTACTGTGATATCGGTGAATGCCTCGGACTGGCGGATGCGCAACCGCTTCAACCTGGTCAGCTCCAGCATGGCCAGGAAGGTCGCCACGAGCCGGCGCAGGGTCACACCTTCGGGGAAAAGGGCGGAGAATACGAATGACTTTTCGGTCTGCGTCCGGTTCAGCAGCCATTCCATCTGGTCAGACACGGTGACAACCTCGTCGTGGATTTCCCCGACGACCAGTTTCTCCGCGAGCCGGCGGAGCACGATGTTGAAGGCGTTCCAGAGTTCGATCCGGTCCACGCTCCGCAGCGGGCGCTCCGCCTCGGCGGCGGACAGCGACGAGATGTAGCGCTCCATCAGGTTCTGCCGGGTCTCGGCGAGCGTGGCGAGTTGGGCGGCCGCCTCCTTGAATTTCTTGTACTGGAGCAGTTGGTGCACGAGCTCCCAGCGTGGATCGACCTCCTCTTCCTCCGCGTTCGGGTCCACCGCCTGCTGGCCTTTCGGGAGCAGCATCCGGCTCTTGATCTCCATGAGCGTCGCCGCCATCACGAAAAACTCGCCGGCGAGATCGAGGTCGAGCTGCTGCATCGCGCGCAGGACTTCGAGGTACTGCCGGGTCACCGATTCGATCGGAATGTCGTAGATATCCAGCTCGTTTTTCCGGATGAGGAAGAGCAGGAGGTCGAGCGGGCCTTCGAAGACCTGGAGCTTGATGCGATAGTCGGCGTCGGGTACCACGCCGCGAATCGTTGGGTGCTCGACCGGAGCCGCAACGGAAAAGTGTGGTGCGGAGCGGGCGGCCGATCGTTGGACGGCACGCGCTGGCGGTGCCGGCTTCAGCGAGCCCCCAAGCGGCGCCAACCCGGCGTCAGCGGATGTGCGGCAACCGCCTGGAGCATGGCCTGATACTCACCGGCGTCGAAGTGCGGCCACAAAGAACCCGTCGGTGGAAAATCGGGCGGGCAGAATCGTCAGTTCACCAGGCGCGCCGGAAAAGCCAAACCGGTGCTGCAACGGGGCGGACTCGAATTCCGGATGGGTCGCGAGGAAGTCCGTAACGACCGATTGATTTTCACTCCGGGCGACGGAGCAGGTGGCATAGACCAGCAAGCCGCCGCGACGGACATTCGGCGCGTACTGCGCGAGCAATGATGCCTGAACGCGCCGGCGGTCCGCGATGGTCTCGGGCGTCGTGGTCCACTTCAGGTGCGGCGCTCGCCGCCAGGTGCCCGATCCGCTGCAGGGCGAATCAACCAGCACGCCATCGTAGATGTCGCCCGGAGGCGGGGCAGTGGCTCGCAGCCGGATAGTCGCCGCGCCGCCATTTCCACGGATTTCCAGCTCGCCCGAGGTCTCGACGTGCGGCGAAGGTAGCCGCCCGGCGCCGGCCGGCGGCGATGAGATTCCAACCGCGGTGGCGCGCCGCGCCCGGACCGCCAGTTCGTCGAGTGCGGCGGGGCGCACGTCGTACGCGTCGACCGCCCCGTCTTTGCCGAGCAGGCGCGCGAGTTGGAGTGTCTTTCCACCGGCACCGGCACAACCGTCCAACCAACGGCCGCCCGCCACCACGCCGACGCTTTCCAGCACGAGTTGGGAGCCGAGATCCTGGATCTCGATGGCTCCGCTGCGGTAGGCAGTCGTCCTTGTGACATCCGCCTCGTCGAGCATGCACCAGGCCGATGGGAGCACGTCCGACTGGCGCCAGTGCCAGCCGCGATCGGAGAATTCCGTCTCCACCGCGGACGTGTCGGAGGATTGGATTCGCAACCACAGGGGCGCGCGGGCCACCTGGCTGTCGAGTTCGGGGGAGACGAACAGTTCGGGGCATTCCGCGCGAAACCAGCCGGGCAGCACTGCATCCGGTGCGACGTCGAGGAACGCCGCGCGTTCAGCGAGCGTGGCGGACGGCGGCCAATCTCCGCAGGTCTCGCTCCGAAATCGACTCGTCTCGCGCAGGTCCGGTGCGAGCCAGGCGACGATGCGAACGGCCCGTTCCCGCTCGCGGTCCAGCAGCGGTTCGATCCACGGCAGGTAGCGAATCGCGGTGTAGATGAGTTCGCGATACAGGCGGCGGTCGCGCGCGCCAAACTGGCGGTTGCGGGCAAGCAGCGACTGAATTCGTGCGGGGAGGGCGGAGTCGGTGTGCCAATGCGACCGGAGCGCGCCGAGCAGGCGGAGAAACGTGCGCTGCTGGTTGGCGACGACGCTCATCGCGTCAGAAACGGATCGTGTCGACCTGCACGCTCATGCCAAAGCCGTTGTCGCGGCGTCGGCCGGAGTACACGTTTACCAGATAGGAAATCCGCCACGTGTTCCCGAGGTTCTGCACGATCCCGTACGACTGTTCATTGAACCGGTGCGCGCGCTGATCGTATTGCAGCAGCATGATCGCCTGGAATTCCTCGTTCAATCGGCGGCGGGCGTTGATCAGGTAGTCCTGGAGATTGTGGCGGAGGAAGTTGTTGCCGAACTGCACGGTCCAGAGATCGCCGTCGCGGAAGGTGATGCCGGAATTGAACTCCCGCATCGTGGACGTCTGCGGGGCGAAGCTGCTGTAGAGGCCCAGTTCGAGCCAGCCCACGGGCGAGGCCGAGAGTGAGGTGTGAATTTCCGACACGTCCTTTTCGCCCGGCTGGCGCTTGAACCGGAAATCGTTCGCCACGTCGAAGCGGAGCAGGTCGCGCGTGCCATACTGCGGATCCCGGGTCTGCAGCGTGTTCTCGAATTCGAGGCGGAGCGTGTTCGTGGCCTGCAGTTGGTCGATGTTCCGGCCGTCTCCGAGCCCGAGTGGCTGCAGGTACGTGGAGAACGCCTGGCGGTCGATCGGGGGGATGTAGGCCTGGCCTTTGTCGGCTTCCGGGATGTACCGGTAGCTGATCCGGGGCGTGAACAGGTGCCGGAGCCCGTTGATGTGCCAGGTTTCGTTCTGGTACGCGAACGTGCCGCTGGCGTGCATCTCGGCGTCGAATCCGACCTCGCCGAGAACGCGCGTGTAGGTGCCATCCTGCGCCGCGCCCTGCGTGTCCATGTAGTGCGTCACCCGTCCTCCGACCACCGGCGTGATGGCGAACCAGTCCCGCGGCGCGATCGGCCGGCTGAGTTGGTAATAGGCGTCCAGCCGGGTGCTGCGAAGGTCACGGACGGTTCCCCCCGAGGGGAAGGTGGAGTTGGGCGAGCCGAGCGCGATGGGATACAGCGGGTCGTCGAGCGGACTGGTGAGAAATCCGGGCGCGGTGGTGATCCCGGGCACCGGGTTTTCGCGCAGCAGCGCGATGCTGGCGTTGAGTCGCTCGTAAATTCCGCCGCCCACACTGATGGGCATGAGGTCGAATCGGAGCTCGGGCAGACGTTGTTGGACGATCTCGAAGGAGTTCGGATCGAATCGGCTGAAGGCCGAGACAAACCAGTTCGGCGCGGCGTAGGTCGCCTCGACGAAACTGTCGGGCTTCTGCACGGGGAAAAAGTCGCGGGGGTGGAAGTCGCGCATCACGTCGGAGTCCTTCCACCAGTTGAACTGCCCCGAGAGCGTCAGATTGTCGGTAATCTGCTCGTGGTGCCGCCATTCGAGGAAACCGCGGTTTTCGCCGATCGGCCGGCCCAGGATATCGGTGCCCTTGTTTCCATGATCGTCGATGTACCCGCTGGTGAAACTGCCGGTGAGGCGATCCGGGTCATCGGGATCCGAATACGTGCCGGACGGGCCCAGGAGGAGCCCGCGGGCGGTGTAGTATCCGACGTCCCCCCCGAGGCGGATTCCGGGCGCGACCGGTAGATGCATCCCCGCGTCAGCGTATGCCCCGAGGGACGCACGATAGCCGCCCGTCAGGCTCAACCCGGAGAGGAGCGTGCCGGAGAGCGTCTGCTGAAATTTCGGAAACGGAATCGGGCGCGCATGGCCGATGCCGACCTGGGCCTGATCCCACGCGATCCGGTGGCCGGGCGAGATGACGATCTTTGCCGCCGTGGCGGTCGGTGCCCAGGGGCCCGGTTCGCCGTAGGTCACGCGGGCATTGTAAACCGTGATTTCGTCGCGGGTGCCGGTCGCGGAGGTGCCTTCGATATAGTACGGGTACTGACCAAGACGGATGTGCTCGGCGGAAAACGTGCGATCCTGCCGATGCACGACCACCTGGTCGGCGAGCACCCGAAGGGGACCGCGCGTGTAAACCACGTGTCCGGTGGCGATGATCGTGTCCGGATTAACGTTCGCCGAGCCCTTGTACCGCAACTGGTCGGCCGTCACGAGCAGGTCCGCTTCGCGAAGTTCGGCCTTGCCGGTAAACGTCGACTCGTCGGTGGCCTGGTTGTACTCCGAACGATCGGAGGTCAGCGACATGCCGGCCGGGCCCGGTTGGGCCGTGGCAATGAGCGCGGAGGCACCGCAAACGAGAAGGGCGAGACGACGAATCACGCGCGCAGCAAAGTCCGCGGGATCGGTGCAAGCAAGCCTCTGTGCTGCAGGGGCAAAGATTGTGGAACCTAGGGACGATTCCCGATGCCGGGCCGACGTTTCCACCGGCCGCGCGTGCGCGAGAACCGCCATGGCTTTTTGCCGCGAACCGAGGCGACGCGAACGGATCGAATGGGTTAACCGCCGACCGCGATGTTTGCCGGGGGGCCGATTCACGAACAACCAAAACGGAGGAACGCCATGCCACGTGGAGCCAATTCGAAACGGGAACATGAATACGAGGAGCTGAAGAGCCGCTTCAAGCAGGAGCACCGGTACGCCGGTCGCGAAACAGAGGTGGCGGCGCGGATTGTGAACAAGCAACGCCGCCAGTATGGGGAGACCGAAGGGGAGAAGGAAAAGGACCGGCATGGTCGTTCTCCCGACCGCAACCTGCCCATCGACGATTACCAGCACCTGACGATTCCGCAGGTCACAGCGAAACTGAGGCGGTTGTCGCCGCCGCAGCTGAAGCGGGTGAAGTCGTACGAGCAAGGGCACAAGCGCCGCAAAAGGGTGTTGGGCGCGATCGACGACAAGCTCCGGTAGAGCGGTGAAGCTTCAGGTGGTAGGGCTGGGACTCCGCTCCCAGCCAACCATGGTGCGGAGTCCCTTCCGCGCCACGGCTCGATGTAGGGCGGGGTCGGCCTCCTTCGCCAGAGGCTACGGCGGCCAGGCCTGACCCCGCCGCGGCTGGGAGCCAGTCCCAGCCCTGCCGCCTGAGGCATCTCGCCTAGGCGATCGACATCCGGACCGGCATGGCCGGCCACCTGTCACTGCAGCCAGCCGCGGGAGAGGTAATCGACGAACGTCAGGGTGCCGATGATCGCGAGCCAGAAAAACCCGGTCGCCGCAAAGATCCGCACCAGCCCGCGCTGGTACCAGAGCTGCATGAAGAAGACGAAGACCAGCGTGAGCTTGGCTGCGGCGATCAGGAGCGCCACGGGCGTCTTCCAGGCGCCGGGCGGGAAGCGGGAGAGTGTGGCGGTGAGGGCGAGCAGAACCATCAGCGCGACGTAGTTGAGGAAGTAGACCTTCGCGGTCGGTTCGGTGGCGCGCATGAGGAGGTCAGCTGACCAGGTACAGGAGGGGGTAGAGGAAGATCCAGACGCAGTCGACGAAGTGCCAGTAGAGGGCGACCATGCCGACGGGTGCATTGTGCTCGGCGGTCAGTTTGCCACGGTGGTTGAGCCAGAGCAGCCAGGTGATGGCGCCGAGCCCGAACATCATGTGCATTGCGTGCAGCCCCGTCGTCGCGAAGTAGAGGAACATAAAGAGCTCCACCTGCGGCGCCAAGGGGCCGTCGAAGTGAAAGTGCGAGCCGGGCACGTGGCCTTCCTTCGCCGTGAGGTAGTACTCGTAGAATTTGAGGCCGAGAAAGGTGGCGCCCAGGAGCCAGGTCGCGACCAGGTTCCAGGTCACGGCGCGTCGCGCGCCCGCCTTGATGGCCAGGTCGCCCAGCGCCATGAACAGGCTGCTCGTGAGGAGAATGCCCGTGTTCAGCGTGCCGATCCAGTATTCGAGGTGCTCGCTCCCGACGTGAAACGCCTGCGGATAGGTCCAGCGGTAGATCGAATAACAGGCGAGCACGCCGCCGAAGAACAGGATCTCCGTCGACAGGAACGTCCACATGCCGAGGTGGTTCGCGCTGTCGTGCTGCTCGCGCGAAGAAAAATGCGAGGGGGCGGGATGAAGGAGCGTGTTGCCCATGATCACGTCCCTCCGGAGGCGCCCGCCGGCTGCGGCGGCGGATAATCATACGCCCGCGAGGTCACCACCGGGATCTCGTCGAAGTTGTGTTCGGGGGCGGGCGACGGGGTCTTCCATTCGAGGCCGGTGGCTCCCCAGGGATTCGGGCCGGCCCGGCGGCCCCAAAAAAAGGACCAGGTGAGGTAGAGCAATGGCATGAGGTAGCCAATGCCGAGGATCGACGCGCCCGCGGTGGAGAGCACGTTCAGCGCCTGGAATTCCGGTGGGTAGACGTGGTACCGCCGCGGCATCCCGAGGTAGCCAAGGATGAACTGCGGGAAGAACGTGAGATTGAATCCGGCGAATGTCGTGATGGCCGCGATGCGCGCGAGCCATTCGTGGTACAGCCGGCCGGAAATCTTCGGCCACCAGTAGTGAATTCCGCCCATGTACGCCATGACCATGCCGCCGACCATGATGTAGTGGAAATGGGCGACGACGAAGTACGTGTCGGTGACGTGAACATCGATCGGGAGCGTCGCGAGCATCACACCCGTCATGCCGCCGATCGTGAACAGGCCCATGAACCCGAGCGCATACAGCATCGGCGTTTCGAAGCTGATCGACCCGCGGTGCAGCGTGGCCGTCCAGTTGAACACCTTGATCGCCGACGGCACCGCCACGAGGAAGCTGAGCAGTGAAAACACGAGGCCGGCCGTGACCGACTGGCTGCTGACGAACATGTGGTGTCCCCAGACGAGAAACCCGAGGCCGGCGATGGCGAGGCTCGACGCGGCGACGACGCTGTATCCGAAAACCGGTTTCCGCGCGAAGGCCGCGATGGTTTCGCTGACCACGCCCATGCCGGGCAGGATCATGATGTAGACGGCCGGATGGGAGTAGAACCAGAAGAGGTGCTGGAACAGGATGGGATCGCCCCCGAGCTTCGGATCAAACACGCCGACGCCGAAAACGCGCTCGAGTGCGATGAGGAGCAGTGACATCGCCAGCACCGGTGTGGCGAGGACGAGGATGATGCTGGTCGCATACATCGACCAGATGAACAGCGGCAGCCGCCCCCAGGTCAGGCCCGGCGCGCGCAGCTTGTGGATCGTGACGATGAAGTTCAGTCCGGTCGCGATCGAGCCGAAGCCCGCGACAAAGATGCCGGCGGCCATCGCCATCACGTGGGAGTTCGAATACGTGCTGCTGTACGGCGCGTAGAAGGTCCATCCCGTGTCGACGCCGCCGGCGATGATCGAGTACAGCGTGAAGCTGCCCCCGGCCATGAACAGGTACCAACTGAAGAGGTTCAGACGCGGAAAGGCGACCTCGCGCGCCCCGATCATCAGCGGGATGATGAAGTTGCCGAGCACCGCCGGAATCGACGGGATGAGGAAAAACCAGACCATGATCACGCCGTGCAGCGTGAAGAGCCGGTTGTACGTGTCGGACGTCACGAGGTCGCCGGCCGGAGTGAGCAGTTCGATCCGCATCAGCGCTGCGGCGGTGGCGGCAATAGCGAAGAAGAAGGTGATGGAGAAGAGGTACAGCAGCGCGATCCGCTTGTGGTCGAGCGTCAGCAGCCACGAGCCGACCGTGTGGCCCGATTCCAGGTAGTTCGGCGAGTGTGAGCGGGGCGGAGGCGATTCAGCGGTGGCGGGCATGGAAGGGTGGCGTCAATGGAGTCGTCGGTTGGGGGCGGGTGCGCGTCAGGGATGGGCGGGCGGTGGAACCGGCGACTCGTTCTCCTGGCCGAGGAGCTTGAGGTAGTTGATCAGGTCGAGGAGATCGCCTTCGGGAACGACGTTCTGAAACGACGGCATGTCGTTGGCGTATCCCGCCACGATGTCCTTCGCCGGCTGCAGGATGGAATCGCGCAGGTAGAAATCATCGGCCCGGATGCGCCGTCCATCGCTCAAGGGCACGAGCGAGCCGTACACCCCCGCGAGCGGCGGCGCGTGAATCGCCGCGGGTTGGTCGTGGCATCCGCTGCAGTTGTACCGGACAAAGAGCCGGCGACCACGCTGCGCCAGCGGCTCGAGCGTGTTGCCGTGGGTGAGCCACTCGGCGTACTTCGCCGCCGGCATGACCACGACGTCGCCGACCATCCCGGAGTGCTGCGTCCCGCAGTACTCCGCGCAGAAGAGATGAAACCTGCCGGTCTTCGTCGCATGGAACCACGTGCTGACGAGTCTCCCCGGCACCACGTCCTGCTTCAGCCGGAAGGCGGGAACGAAGAAGCTGTGGATGACATCCTCGGATGCCATGACCAGCCGGACATCCTCACCGACGGGCACGTGGAGTTCGTTGAACTCGCGGCGGCCATTTTCGTGGCGGATGTCCCACATCCACTGGCGGGCGACGAGATTGATGACGAGCGCATCGCGGGGCGGCCGCTCCTCGAACAGGTACACATGGGCGCCCCAGAAGTAGAAGCCGAGGAATCCAATGGTCGTGAGCGTGATCCAGGTGGTCTCGATTTTCGCCGAGCTCACACTGAGCGGCGGACGAGGTGCCTTCGACCCGCGCCGGTACCGGATGAGAAAGTACAGATTCGCGATGACGAGGCCGATCACCAGCACGGCTGTCGCCGCGACCAGCACCCAGAAGACGATATCGACCCGGGGGGCGAGCGTGCTGGCGCTGCGCGGCAGCCAGTCGCGGAACCCGAACGCGAGCACCAGCCGGATATCCTTCATGCCGCGCCCTCCGGCGTCTTCGGGCCGCCCGCCGCGAGGGGTTTGGAATCCGTGCTCGCGCCAGGGCGTCGACGGAATTCCTGCCAAAACATCCAGCCGATCGCGCCGAACAGCGCCAGCACGGTCGCAAAGCAGGCGATTTCGAGTGAAATCCAGATGATGCGGCCGTAACGACCGGTGATGAACGCGCCGCGCGCGCAGACCAGCAGCAATTGAAAGACGGATTGTCCGGTGTCACCCGCGGCCGCGCGCCGGAGGGCGGCCGCGACTTTTCGGGCGGAGAAGCTCACGCCGAAGAAGTACTGCGAGATCACGCCGGCCGGCGTGACCACGATGAGTCCGCTGGCATGCGTATACAGCTTCTGGCGCGGATCGTAGGTGTAGTGGAACCCAGCGGCGTCCGCCACGCGGTGAATCGTCGCGTCGTCGCCACCCAGATAGTGCCAGCCAGGCGCCGATGCGGGACGCCCATATTCCCCGACATCCCGGCGTTTCATCCCGGCCAAGTCGCGCAGCGTGTCCGTCGGGTCGATGCTGACATACACCACGTCGAAATCCTTGCCGACCGTCAGCTTGATGTCCTGGAGGGTGTTGACCGCGCCGTTCGCGATGATGGAGCAGAGTTGCGGACAGCGGCTGTATCCGAAAAGCAGGATGACCGGCCGTTGGCCGTTGAACAGCTCCCGAAGCTGCACGCGACGCCCCGTGGCGTCGTGCAACCAGGCGTCGAGCGGCAATTGCGTGCCGAGGTTTTGGTCAAAGGAGACGCCGGGCGCGGCGGGCGTGATCGGGCCGGCGACCGCCGCCGACACGAATGCAAGCAGGGCGAGAACGACGATCCATCGCCCAGAACGGGCGCGGGGAAACCGTTGGTGCGGCGCGAGGGATGGCGGCGGAGTCATGGAATTTGGCCGGTGGGTTTTGGCGTGGGTGCGGCGGACACTCCGGCGGCCACGAGCGCCATCGCGCGATCGATCGGGATCCGGGCGATCCCGGCGTGCCGGTCGACCCACGCGTAATTGGCGAGGTGTGCCTTCGCCGCGGCGTTCACCCGCCGCCAGTCGCGGTTGATGTCCGGCTCCTGCTCGGGCCCATCGCGGAACGACGTCTGGCGCAGCGCGGAAGGGATGGACGGATGACGATATCGAACCGAGTACATCCAGGCGCTGATGCCGATCGCCGCGGCGACGCAGACGGCCATGACACCGGCGCCAATCCCGATGATGGGCAGGGAGGCATCGCGCATTTCGTAGCTCATGGCGCGAGGGCAACGGATGCCGATCTCGCCAGGGCGAGATAGCGGTTGAGGAACAAGGCGAGGGTGGTGGCAACGAGCGCGATCCGCAGCCCGACATCCGCCGCCCCGGTGATCGGGAACGCGGGCACGATCATCCAGATCGTGTACAGAAGCTGGCCGCCGAAGAGGAACAACGCGACCGCCAGCAACCCCCGACGGTGCTTTTTCGTCCGCCGGGACAAGAGCAGGAAGAAGGGAATCGCAAACGCGATGACCGCGAGGGCGACGGCCACCCAGCGCCAATCGCCGTTCGAACGGTGACGGTACCAGGCGATTTCGGCCGGCAGGTTGCCACTCCAGATGATGAGCAGTTGGACGAACGCGACGTACGCCCAGACCATCACCGACGCCAGGAGCAGATTGCCCCAGTCGAGGCCGCGAACATGTCCCGAACTGCCGCGCTCGCGCGGATCCTTGTCGCCAAACCAGGCGGCGGCGGCGATCGCCACGGCGATTCCGGCAATGGCCTGCCCGGAGATCCAGACCAGCGGGAAGTCCGTCGAATACCAACCCGGGTCCAAGAGGATGAACCAGTCGGTCGACAGGAGATGCAGCATGAACACGAGGACGATGAGTCCCACGGGGCCGAACCAGCGCATCTGCCCGGGAGCGGTGATCCGCGTGGCACGATTCGCACCGAGCGCGAACAGGAAGAATCCGATCGCGTACACCACATAACGACCGATGAGGAACGGCCGGGAGAAATAGAGCGACAGGCCGTCGTCGAAATGCCGTGACGACGTGGAAAAGACATGCTCGTACGCCGTCCTCGCATCCATCCCGCCACCCACGACGGTATGGTCGCGTTCCAGTTGCGGAACCTGAGGGCGCATGTCGTGCGGGACGGCGGCGACCGGAACCCACAGCAGCGGAATGATCAGCA
>DASZYH010000099.1:0-4134 GCA_035545515.1 Opitutaceae bacterium | reverse complement strand
CAAGTGAGGCCCTCCGCACTCGGTAACCGGCCGAGTTCCAACCCCGTCTTGCATGTTGTGGGCGACCTTGCCTCCATCTCTTTTACCTTATGGCTGACGACCAGTCGTTCGATCTGGCTGGCTGTCTCGACCGAGTTCGCCAGCGCGATCAACAGGCTGCCCGCGAGTTGGTCGAGCACCTTTACCCTCTCGTCATCCGCATCGTGCGATCCCATCTGCCCCGCCGGGTCCAGGAAGAGGATCTCGCGCAGGAAGTGTTCCTGAAGATGTTCAGCCGGCTCGATCAGTACCAGGGCGCCGTGCCCTTTCCGCACTGGGTGTCGCGGATCGCGGTGACCACCTGCATCGACCATCTGCGCGCGCAGAAACGACGGCCGGAGTTCCGCTGGGCGGACCTGTCGGAGAACGAGGCGCAGGTGCTCGATGCCGTCATGACCAACGAGAACGACGTCGCCGTGAACGACGCAATGGCGGCGCACGAACTCGTGCACAAGCTCCTCGGCCAGCTGAAGCCGGACGATCAACTGGTGATCCGGCTCCTCGATCTGGAGCAAAAATCGATCGCCGAGATCGCGAAACTGACCGGCTGGAACCAATCGCTGATCAAGGTCCGCGCATTTCGCGCACGCCGGAAGTTGCAGAAACTGTTTCAGGACTTAAAACAAAAGGAACGCTCATGAAGCCCAACGCACCCCGAGACCCCTGGCCGACTCTGGCCGCGGCCGCCCGCCAGGCGACCGATTCGCGCGACGACTCGGCGCCGTACGGCTTTTCGACCCGGGTCGTGGCCGCCGCGTTTGCGCAGCCGCGCCGCGGAGGATCCCTCGTCGAGCGGTTTGCCTTCCGCGCCGTCGGCGTGGCCTGCCTGCTGGCGATCGCCAGTGCGGCGTACAATTACCACTACTCCGCCTCAACGAAGACTCCGGTGGCGGAGGAGCAGGCGACCACGGATGATCCCCTGTCCGTCCTGCTCGACGCCTGACATGGAAAAACCCTGGAAAGTCGTTGCTGCGTTCCTGTTCGTTTTCATCGCCGGCGCGGTGTTCGGCGGATTTTTTTCCATCGGCATCGGCGCACAGTGGATGTCGCATGAGGCCCGGGTTGTGGCACCGGTCGTCGCCCCCGCGACATCGGCGCCCGTTGCCGCCAGTCCCGCGGCCACGTCGCCCATGCGGCCCAACGCGCATCCGGCCGCACAGCGGCCGATTCTTCCGGTCCCCCGCTCCTGGCAGGCTCCCCAGTTGCTTCGCCGCTATGCGGAACGGCTGAATCTGACGCCCGAGCAGAAACAGCGGATCAATCCGATCATCCAGCGGGCGATCGAGGATTATCGGCGCGTCCAGCAGAACACCTTTCGCGAGACCGCGATCATCCTGCATCGGATGCAGCAGGATCTCATCAGCGAGCTGACACCGCAACAGCGCAGGGAACTCGCCCGGTGGGAGAAGCGGCAAAACGAAATCATCCGCGAAGTGGAGCGCCAGCGCGAACTCCGGAAGGAGCGCGACGCCGCCAACCACAAGAACGCCGCAACCCCTCCGGCGCCGGCCGTTTCCAACGGCCCGACCCATCCGGCGGGCGCCGCCTCCGAATCATCGGGAGCAACCCCGGGCAGCGCGCCCGCGGACAATCGGACGGGCGGTACGGAAAAACGCGAATAGTTGTTGCCTGCGCCTCATCGGCGCACATGGTCCGCGTCGGCCAGGTGCCATGCATGGGCAGGCGCGTGAACTCCGCCAGGACCGGAAGGTAGCAACGGTAGCGACGTTCTCCCAGTGCCGTGGAGTGCCTGGCCACTATTTTTTTATTCCGGAGCGGAGAGTGCCGATTGTGGGCCGCAGATTGCGAAATGGCGCGAGCGAGCTCGCGGCTCCGGAGGTGCTTCGGATCGCACGGAAAGAAACTCGCGGCTGCCGATCGATCCGAATTCCGGTGAGTGGCGCGAGCGAGCTCCCGGCCTACGGCTGAGCGGGAATTGGATGTGGGTTCCCTGCTTGCCGGCGTCGCTACCGGCGAATGCACCGCACTCCGTCGTCCGCAATCCGCAATCCGCAATCCGCAATCCCCTCCGTCATCGCCGCACGGGATCGCGCGTGAGTGCGCCGTCGATCAGTCGCGAGAGGTCGAGCGGGTTGTCGTCGCGCAAGGCGGGCGGCAACAATTCATCGGGGAAATCCTGGTAGCACACGGGTCGCACGAAACGCAGCAGCGCCGCGGTCCCGACCGAGGTGAACCGCACATCGGTGGTCGCCGGGTAGGGGCCGCCATGGTTCATCGCCGGCGAAACCTCCACGCCGGTCGGGAAACCGTTGAGGATCAGGCGGCCGGCCTTGCGCTCCAGGATTCGCAGGAGCGGTGCGGCGAGCCGCAGATCTTCCGGGGTGCCGTGCACCGTGGCCGTGAGCTGCCCTTCCAGGTGTTCGGCGGCGCGTTCCAGTTCCGCGAAGTCGCGGGCGGTGACGATCCAGGCAAAAGGCCCAAAGATCTCCTCCGTGAGTTCGGGATGGGAGGCAAATTCCACGGCGGCAATCTCCAGCGCGACGGCTTCGCCGTGCGTCTTGGCGGGATCGCCCCGTGAGGCGCGGGCGAGCGGTCGTGCCGCCGCCAGCGCCTCGGCGCGCGTGAGCGCACGCCGATAGGTCTCGCAGATTCCGGCGTGCAGCATGGTCGCCGGTGCGACCGCCCGCAGGTGTTCAGCAAAAACGCCGCGAAACCGGGTGAACTCGGCGCTTTCCGCCCCAAACACGAGCCCGGGCTTGGTGCAGAACTGGCCGACACCGAGCGTGATCGAGCCGCTGAGGCCGGCGGCAATCGCGGCGCCACGTTCGCGCAGCGCGCCGGGCAGGATGAACACCGGGTTCAGACTGCTCATTTCCGCGAACACAGGAATGGGGTCGGGCCTCGCCGCCGCGGCATCGAAGAGCGCCCGTCCTCCGGTTCGCGACCCGGTGAAGCCGACAGCTCGCGCCAGCGGATGCGTCACGAGCGTGCGGCCGAGCGCATGTCCGGTGCCGTGGACCAACGAGAACACCCCCGGTGGCAGCCCGCAGGCGGTGATCGCCCGCCGCACGGCCGTCGCGACGAGTTCCGACGTGCCCGGGTGACGTTCGTGCGCCTTCACAATCACGGGATTTCCGGTCGCCAATGCCGACGCGGTGTCGCCGCCCGCCACCGAGAATGCGAGCGGGAAGTTGCTGGCGCCGAACACCACGACCGGTCCGATCGGTCGCAGCATCCGCCGCAAGTCCGGCCGGGGCGCCGGCTGCCGCTGCGGCAAGCCCGGGTCGATCCGGGCGTCGACCCAGGCCGCGGAGCGCGCCAGCCCGGCGAACAACTTCAACTGCGCCGTCGTCCGGCCGCGCTCGCCCGTCAGCCGGGCCACCGGCAGCCCGGTCTCGTGATGCGCACGTTGGATGAGCTCGTCGCCGAGCGCGGTGATTTCGTCGGCGATCCGCTCGAGCAGTTCCGCCCGCTGCGCCCCGGTGCTGTCGCGAAACGCTCCGAAGGCGGTCTCCGCGGCGTGGAACGCGACGTCGATGTCCCGGCCGGCCGCGACGTGAAACGCGCCGGGGAGCGCCGTGCCGTCGAGCGGACTGACGACCGCAAAGGTTTCATTGGTCCCCGTCGTCAGGACATCCCCGATGAAGTTCTTGCCGTGGAGCATGGGAGGAAATGACTGCGTTTTGCCGATCAGACGATTGTCACGCGGTTCCGCAGCCGGCCGATCCCGCTGATCTCGATCTCGACCTCGTCGCCGGCCTGCAGCGTGAACGTATCCGGAGGAACGATGCCCGTTCCGGTCAGCAGCACCACCCCGTGCGGAAACCGCTGGCTCCGGAACAGGTATTCCACCAACTCGCCAAAGCTTCGCTTGATCTGCGCGACCCCCGTCTCGCCGGAGAACGCAACGTTCTCGTTCCGCCGGATGGCGGCCTGAATTTTCCAGTTCCGAGCTTCCGCCTCGGTTGCGCCGAGCGTGATCCAGGGACCGAGGGCGCAGGAGGCCTCGTAGACCTTCGCCTGCGGGAGATAGAGCAGGTTCTCGCCCTCGATATCCCGCGAGCTCATGTCGTTGCCGACGGTGCAGCCGACGATCTGGCCGCGCGAATTGACGACCAGCGCCAGCTCGGGCTC
>DASZYH010000098.1:0-16838 GCA_035545515.1 Opitutaceae bacterium | reverse complement strand
GCCCCCGGCGACGGCGCGCCGTCGCCACCCGGATCGCACACCAGTTTGCCTCCATCACGTCCTTTCGCGATTCCGAGGTCTGCCCGGAATATCTGCGGTAGTGCAACAACACTTCGGGGACCGCCGCGAATTCGCAAACTTCCGCGGCCCGGGCGAGGAAGTCGAAATCAGCGGCGAGGGAAAATTCCGGCCGAAACGGAAAACGGGCAAACACGCTTCGGCGGCCCAGGTAAGCCGGCGTGACCACCGGCGCTGCAAACGCGGAGTAGGTCCGCTGCGCTTCCCCGCTGACAATCGAAAATTCGCGCCCCACGACGGTTCCCGTCTCATCAATCGTATCGACCAATGACGACACCAGGCCCACGGCCGGTTCCGACCGCAAAAGCGCGATTTGCCGTTCAAATCGCTGCGGCTGCGCCATGTCATCGTAGTCCAGCAAAGCGATGAATTCGCCGGCGGCAACGGCGAGGCCCGCATTGTGACCCGAGGGAATGCCTTCGTTGCGCGCCAGCCGCACCCACCGCAGTCTCGGGTCTCGCCCGGCCCCGCCGAGCGCGTCTGCCGTCAAACCTGTACCATTGTCGACCAGCACCAACTCGAGATCCCGCCAGGTCTGATTCAGCACGCTCTCCACGGCGGAGCGGAGGTGGGGTGTATCGCGATGAAAGACCATCAGGGCCGACAAGGCGGGCATGATGCAGCCAAACGACTGGTTTGGAGCAGGGCAAGAACCACGCGGATAGTTTCCACTGGTGCGCCCGCGACGGGCATGTCATCTGACAGACCGCCTGCATGATTGTCACACCCGCTTGGCGCACCCGACTGTTTGCCACCGGCGCAGCGTTCATCGCTGTGTGGATCGGCATGGGAATCGCCAATCAGGAATTTGGGTGGCCCGCGGTAGTCGTCGGTGCGGTCGGCGCGCTCACGATCGTCGTCGCCCAGCCACTGTCGGTGGAGACACTCCTGCTCGGCGCCGTTGTGTTTGGCTACGTGGTCGGAAATCGCGGGTTCGCCCAGCTGTCGCTTTCACGAATCGTGCCCTTGCTCCCCGCGGAATTCGTGATGCTCGTTGCCGGCACACTGCTGATTGTGCGTTGCACGCTCGAACGCCGCATTCCCATCAAGCGCGACACGTTGAATCTCGCGATCCTCATCTGGATGATCGCGTCGACGGGCCGTCTTTACTTTGACGTCCGGACGTACGGGGCGATGGCACTGCGGGATTACGCGATGGTTTACTACGGCGCATTTTTCTATCTCGGCCAGTATGTGGGCGAACGTCCTGCCGGGCGCAGGTTTGTTGCCGGATCCCTGTTCGTCGCGTGTACCCTCGTCGCCCTGCTGTTTCCGCTGTTCGTCCGCTACCCTGAATTTTTCCTTGAACCGCTTTCGATCGGCGGCGTGCCCGTGATCTATTTCAAGGGCGACCTCGCCGGTACTTTTCTGGGAGTGGGCGCCGTGTTGTACTACGTGCGTTATGAGGCACGTCATTCGTGGATCAGCCTGATTGTCAGTCTCGCCCTCGCCGCCGGAACCCTTTTGACGCAGAATCGCGCCTCCATGCTCGGTCTTGTGATCGTCACGGGAATCCTGGCGCTGGCGAAACGCTGGCGCTTTGCGGCGGCGCAACTCGTCGGGTCCGCGATCGTCGCGATCGCGATCCTTTTCATCGCCTATGTTCGCCACGACTCCTGGCACGATACGCCGCTGTACGGCATTTATGAACGCGCCGCATCGATTCTCGACCCGTATGGCAAACACACCTACGCGGCGGACGCGGAGGACAAGGCCGACAACAACCTGTTTCGCGTCGTTTGGTGGCGCTCCGTTTTTGACGACACGGTCCAGAATGCGCCGCTCACGGGCCGCGGATACGGCTATGACCTGGCCGAGCGGTTCGTGCAGGAGTACTTCCCAGACGGCGGCGACGATTTCAACGCTCGTAGTCCGCACAACGTAATGTTGACGGTGTTTGCCCGTACGGGACTGACGGGGTTTCTGCCGTTTCTAGCCATAATCATCTTGCTTTTTGTGCAGACCATCCGCGCGTGCCGCTCCGATCTGGCAGGCGCCGGTCTCTGGCTCGCCGGATGCACCATCTTCATCAGTGCCTGCTTTGGGGTGGTACTCGAGGGGCCAATGGGGGCGGTCGTATTCTGGTCGATCCTAGGAATCGCCAATGCGAATCGCCTGAAACCAGCCGATGCTCCCGATGAGCCGACCGTCAGCGAGTCGCCCGCCGAGTCCGCAACCGCCTAACGCTTCCGTCCCTCCGACCCTCCGACCACCGCTGTCCGCCTTCCGCCTTCCGCCTTCTGCCCTCCGCTGTCCGTCCGCCGTCTGTCGTCCGCCGTCCGTCATCTGCCCTCCGTCGTCCGCCCTTCCGCTGACGCATTTCTCCTCGGCATGAGGCGTTAGGCGCGGCGCGGGCATTTACCGGATTGCACCGGGCACAAAGCCCGATTTCGTTGCGAAGCAATCGCAACCTTGCCGACCCAAGACCCGTATCCATGACGTGAATCTACCTGCGCCCACCGACTACATCGCTTTCTTCAAGACCACGACGCGCAGCAAGTGGGATGTGTTCACGCCGATCGCCCTCCTGGGCCTCAGTTGCTTCGGCATTGCTTTCATCTACTCCGCCACCTACTCGACCACCCACGCCTCCACCGCGACCGGCCTGGGCGCCATCCTCCGCGAGGAGTGGTTCAAGCAGATCATCTTTCTCTCCCTCGGCGGGGTCATCTACGTCACTGTCTCCCTGATCGACTACCGGTTCTGGCTTAGCGTCGCCCATTGGGTTTACGCCGCCTGCCTCGTCCCGCTCATCCTCGTCCTCATCCCCGGCATCGGCGGCGGCGCCGCAACCCGCTGGGGCGCCCAGCGATGGATCGATCTTGGCTTCTTCTCCTACCAGCCGTCCGAAACGGCCAAGATCGCCGTCCTCCTCATCACCGCCAGCATCCTGATTCACTCGAAGATCGGCACCGTCATGCAATCGCTGGGCACGCTGGGGAAATTGGCCCTTGCGGTGGGCCTCCCCATGTTCTTGATCTGGAGGCAGCCCGACCTGAAGTCGGTGATCGTTATCCCCCCGATGGTCTTTGCAATGCTGTACGTTTCGAAGCTGTCGCCCCGGTTCTTCCTGGGTGCGCTCGGAGCGTTCCTGCTCCTCATCGGGATTCTCGCGTTGGATATCTCACGGTATGTGAACTACATGCAGTCGCATCACCTCGACTTCAGCAGCGACAAGGGCGCCTACGAAAAGCATTCGATCCTGCCGCTATATGATTACCAGCGAAATCGGATCCTGACCTTCGCCGCCCCCGAAACCATCGATCCCAAAGGCACGGGCGTAAGCTGGAACCTCCGGCAGTCGCTCATTTCGGTCGGGAGCGGCGGTTTGATCGGCAAGGGCTGGACGGAAGGCACGCAGGCCCAGCTCGGCTACCTGCCCGCCGGCGTTTCGCACAACGATTTTATCTTCTCGGTCATTGCCGAGGAAAAAGGATTTCTGGGAAGCCTCACGGTCCTAGGCCTGTTTGGAATAGTGCTGTTCAACGGCATACGTATCGCCGGTTCCGCTCGGGACCGGCTGGGCACGCTCATCGCCATTGGCGTAACCGTGCTTTTCATGGTGCATGTGTTCGTGAACATCGCGATGACCATCGGGCTGGTGCCCATCACGGGCATACCGCTTCCCTTCATCAGCTACGGTGGCTCCTTTGTGCTTAGTTGCTGCTTGCTGCAAGGACTGGTCCAGAGCGTCTGGCGGTTTCGAAAGGATTTCGCATGAACTCCTTCACCGCCATTGACCGCCCTGCCGGAATTTCCTGCGCCGCGACGCCAGCGCCTGGGTGCCCCGTGATCAAGCCACACACCCGCCATGAGCGAACAAACGCAGCCCCAGTCCGGTGGTGTTCCCCCGGACGTTGCACGAAAATATGACGAAGAGCTCGTCAATCCTCCGCCCGAACGCGAGGTCAAGCAGGTCAGCAATGCCGAGCTGAAAGCCGGCGCCGCCGACCGCGCGAAACAACGCCCCCTCCTCCAGAAGATCCTCGCGGTGTTCCAGAAGGAAAAAGGCTCCTACCGCGAGCTCATCATCAACTCCGAGCCGCTCGAGAAGCGCGTCGCGCTCCTCGTCGACGGCCGCCTCGAGAAGTTCGAGATCGAACGCGAGTCCGACAACCGGATGGTCGGCGGCATCTACAAGGGCCGCATCAAGAACCTCGACCCCGGCCTCAAGGCCGCCTTCGTCGACATCGGCTACACCAAGAACGCGTTTCTCCATTACTGGGACATGCTGCCGGCCGCCGCCGACTCCTCCGTTGAGGTCGTCCGCGTCAACCGCCGCAAGAGCCAGCCGGAGCGCCCCGTCGATCCCACGATCAAGGACATCCCGAATCTCTACCCTCCCGGCAGCGAGATCGTGATCCAGGTCACGAAGGGCCCGATCGGCACCAAGGGCCCCCGCACCACCACCAACCTGTCGATCCCCGGCCGCTACCTCATCCTCACGCCGTTCAGCGAGGGCTGCGGCATCTCCCGCAAGATCGAGGACATCGCCGAGCGCAAGCGCCTCAAGCAGCTCATCAACGAACTCACCCTCCCCGAGGGTGTCGGCGTCATCGTCCGCACCGCCGGCGAGGGCAAGAAGGCCCGGTATTTCGTCCGCGACCTGCACATCCTCCTCAAGACGTGGGACGACATCCAGGCGAAGATGAAGTCCGAGCGCTCGCCCGCCTGCCTCTACCAGGAGCCTGACCTCGTCGAGCGCACGGTCCGAGACTTCCTCACCGAGGAGGTCGACCGCGTGCTGATCGACAGCAAGGACGACTTCGAGCGCACGCAACGTCTCGTCGGCCAGATCTCGAAGCGCAGCGCCGCCAAGATCGCGTTCTACAAGGACAGCATCCCGATCTTCGAGCGGTTCAACATCGAGCGGCAGATCGAGCAGACCGGCCAGCGCAAGGTCCCGCTGCCCTCCGGCGGCGAGATCATCATCGACGAAACCGAGGCGCTCATCGCGATCGACGTCAACACGGGCTCGCACAAGAACCGGGGCGGCGACGAGAAGAATGTCATCTACGCCGTCAACCTCGAGGCCGCAGCGGAAATCGCGCGCCAGATCCGGCTCCGGAACCTCGGCGGCCTGATCATCATGGACTTCATCGACATGAAGGAGCGGCGCCACCGCAACGCCATCTACGAGAAGATGGTCGAGCTGATGTCGACGGACAAGGCGAAGAACCACATCCTGCCGATCTCGCAGCTCGGGATCATGCAGATGACCCGGCAGCGCCAGCAGGAGTCGCTCTCGTCCAACCTCTACACCGACTGTCCCTACTGCCGCGGCCGCGGCATCGTGAAGAGCGCGACGACGATGTCGGTCGAACTGCAGCGCAAGCTCAGCTCGGTCGTCCGCCGACTCCAACTCCGCAACGACGGCAAGGAGTACTCGCTCCGCGTGATGGTGCACCCGAGCATCCTCGAACGCCTCCGCAGCGAGGACGCCGACCTGCTCGTCCGGATGGAGAAGCTCTTCGGCGTGAAACTGGCCTTCCGCGCAGATCTCAACTACCACGTCGAAAACTTCAAAATCATCAACGCCATCACCGGCGAGGAGTACCGCTGAGCTGGTTGACGACTATAATTCCGTTTCCGGACGTTAATCCTGTTTTCGGACAGCTTTGATTCTGTTTCGGGGCCGCTGATCTTGGCGGCCCTTTTTGCTTACTGGCTCGTTCGCAGCCATCCTGTTTTCACATCTACTCATTCGGTTGGGGTAGACGAAACATCGAAGGAGTATTCCGAATAGGAATATATCAGGATTATGCTCCAGGCTGCTGCATCGAATTCGCGTCGGACTTCTCGTCCGGACCAAAGAGGAACGTCCGCTGCCCGTTGCGCAGGCTTTCCACAACCATCGACTTGCCTGGCCCCTTATACCCGAGCGGCTGGGCGTTCTCTCTAAAGTGTTTCGAAAGGAACGCAGCGACCTTAGCCACCCGGTGGTCTGCCTTGAGAAAGGTTTTCAGGTTAACCGCTCGGTCGAGAGCACGGTAGAGATCGTCGATATGAGGATCGGGCGAGATCAACGCCGCAGGGTGCGGCGGAGCCCGCGCTCCCTCTCATTCAGGCGGATGGCGGCACGGAACAGACGGAGAACCTCTCGATCGGGAGCCGACGAACGGGACCGACGAGAATGGCGAGGCTCAAGAGCACCAGAAGGGGAAAAAGGCCAACCCCGAGGAAAATTGGAAAATATGAAAAGTGGTCGATGACGATTCCGGTGACCAACATCATGATCATGCTGACCACTCCATCTCCCACGCCCGTCAGACCCGTCACCCGGGCGAGAACGCTTTCGGGAAACATATCGGTCAGGATGCCAATGTGGTTCGCGGCGACCGAATTGATTCCCACCGAAGCGGCGCAGAGCAGCGTCATCGCTGCGAATGTACTCGAAACCTCCGGCACGAGCACCGCGCTGAGGCAGAGACCCACCGACAGTGAGAAAACGGTCTTCCGCGAGCGATTGATGCTCCAGCCGGAACGAATCAGCCGGCTCGACAACCACCCTCCGCCAAGGTTGCCCAGCGCCCCGCACAAGAAGGGCAGCCACGCGAGCATGCCGATTTTCGCGAGGGACATGCCGCGGGCGCGGTTCAAATAGCTGGGAAGCCAGTACCAGTAAAACTGCGTCACCGGTCCGCTGAAGGCCCGAATCGCAATGACGCCCCAAACCGCCGGTAGCCGCAGCAGGTCACGGACAAGCACGGCGCCTTCCGGCTCGCGTTTGTCCTCGGTGGCCGGAGGTTTGCGATAGACCCGAAGCCAGGGAAGCACCCACGCGAGGCCGATTGCGCCCGGCAGGACAAAGGCGGCGCGCCACCCGAACCGCGTCATGAGCCATACGATCACTGGCGGGGCGATGATGGCGCCGGCGAGCGAGCCACTGTTGAAAATCCCGCACGCGAACGCACGTTCCTCCGCCGGGAACCACTGTCCGATTACCTTTACGCCGGCCGAATAGGTGCCGCACTCGGCAACGCCGAGGAGGAATCGCAGCCCGCAGAACTGCGCAACGGCGCTGGCGGCACCGTGCAGCATGTTCACGATGGACCACAAAAAGATGAGGCCGGGAAAACCCCGCCGCACACCGTAACGGTCGAGTGCCTGCCCTACGGGCACCTGCCCGATGGTCATGCCCAGCATGAAGAACATAAGGATGACGCCATACTGGGTGTTCGTGATGTGCAGCTGCGTCATCAGCCCCGGAGCCACGAGCGACAACACCTGCCGGTCGAGAATGTTGATCGTGATCGCCAGAAACAGCAGTGCGAGAATCCACCAACGGAGCGCTGTCGTGCCGCCCTCACGATGCGAACGTCTCATCGAATCCCGATGGTTACCGGCTCGGCCGTGGCACGATCCGTGACCACTTCCGCATCGGGATGTCCCTGAACCAAAGTGCTGGGATAGTCGGTCGTCACCCGTCCCGCGACGCTGATGCGAAAGATCGCCCGATGTCGTTCCCCGCCGGCACAATAGAGGCGGATTCGGCGCGCCTGGAGGATGTCGCCAAATCCAAGCGTGACGGCCATGGGAGGAACGGCCGCGGCGCAGCCTCCGGAACACTGGATGCTTTGCACGACAATGGAATCGTCGCCGAGGGACAAGACGCGGGTTCGAGACTGGCGCAGCTGTTCCACCGACACTCGGTGCCAACGGGAGATGGGCGGTTCATTGAACGCCACGTGACCGTGATAGCCGATGCCGCCGAAGCACGCATCGATTCCTCCGAGCTGGCGGATGCGCTCGCTGATCTCGTCGATCCGGAAGGGATGGGGAAAGAATGCGTGCTCCGTCGGCATCCGTAGGTCCGGATCGAGCCGGTCAAACACCTCACGTCGCATGTACCCTTCGAAACTCATCGGGTGCTCCAGGGGAATCGGACGGCCCTCCCAATCCAGGAACTCATCCATGTTGAACGTGTACACGTTGCGCCAACTGATTCTCTCCCGATTACACACCTCGACCACCCGCCGGTATTGGGCGACGGGGCCGATCGGAAGGATAAGGCGCACCGGCTCCTTGCGGCGATGACCCTCGCGGAGTTCGCGCAGGATCGCCTGGGCAAAGTCCTCGATCAGCGCCGGGGGGTCCCGGACGATCCGGAACTTGACTCGCGCGGCGCGCCGCAGGCGTGAGACCGGCAGCGCGACCAGTTTGAGCAGTTCGGAATCGGTGATGCCGGCGGACTTTTCCGGCGCCGGTCTCGGCGCCGATCGAACGCGTTCAAGGACATCTGGCATGGAATTTAGAAGCTGATGGTGTTCGTCCAGCTAAACGATCTCGGCTGCTGGTCGAATGCGGCCGTCAGGCCGGTCGCCGCGGTGTTCCCGGTAATCGGGTTGGGGTAGATCGTCACCCGGTAGTAGTTAAAAAGATTGAAGACATTCAACTGGCTGGTCCAGGTCACGCGCCGGAATGCGCGGGTGTAGGAGATGAAGGTGTCGAATCGCGTGAGCAACGGTTCCGAAAACAGGGCGCGCGGCGAGGCAGCCCCGGCGCTGCCGATCCCATTCGGGTAAAAGTAGTATTCCCGGAGCTTCCAGTTCGCGCTGACCGTGCCGCCCAGCGCCAACCCCTTCATCCGGCCGGACTCCATTTCGTGACGCACCGTGAAATTCACGCTATATTCCGGATACCCGGTCGTCACATCGCCGGACCGCGCCACGTCGATGGATCCGGGCAGAACCAGCCCCGGGGTGAGCGACGGATCGAGCTGCAACGCGGAGATCGGCAGGCCCGTCGCGCCCGTCAGGATTGCGCCATGCACCGGATCGACGACACGAAGTACTTTCGCCGCGTTCGAGCTGCTCGCAATCTGGCCGGACACGAGCGCTGGATTCGCGTAATAGGCACTCACTGGCGTGCTCAGCATCTGAATGGTAAGCGGAATGCCATTTGCCGGCGTGGTGGTCAGCTGCTTGGGGTTGAACGCCGCCGGAACATAGACTGGGGATCCATCCGCAAAGGTCACTTGCCCCGCCGCATTGGTGTGAAAGTCATCGTTGTAGTACTGGGCATAGTTTCGCGTGCTGCCGATCTGGCCGTCAGTGAAGGCGGCGCTCAACCGCATTCGCCAGCTACGGTTGGGCGCGGCCGTGGCGTTGAGTTGAACCCCCCGTGACTGGGTGTCGGCCACATAGGCGATATGTCCGGGAGGGTAGCGCCCGTTCAGCCCGGCCGGATTGACCTCGTTATAGATTGACGAGTTCATCCGGTAGTTCTGATCCCGCGCATTCACGAAGTACGCACACACGGTGCCGGAGATCACGCTGTCGCCGCCATTGAACTTCAGCCCCACCTCCTCCCCGAGCGCATGCGTCACCGGCAGCGAGACACCCGCGGGATCCGACGCCATGACGGGGGGTAGCACGAAGGAGTTGGAAATCGAGACATAGGGCGCCAGTTGCGGCCGAACATAGTAGTCGGCGGCGGCGTTGAAATTGAAGGTCTTGGCCTGGGCGACCATCGAATTGGGCGCAAAATCGTACGTGTAAGCCCGCTCCAATCTGACGCCCAACAGCGTATCCAGCTTTTGGTGCATCCATTGGCTATAATTGACCGCATAGAGGCCCGAATTGAGCGACATCATCCGCTCCACGTCCGGTCCGGATACCGCGGCGCCGATTTGATTCGAGGGCGAGACCAGCCCGGGCAGCAAAGGGCTCTGCTCCGCCCGGACGTAATTGGCGCCACCATAGGAGATACGCGGCGTCCCCGGCCGGAAGGCAACCGGATAGAGGACTGGCCCCGCGTTTACCGACCAGGCAATTTGTGGCAGCGGCGTGCGGCCCAGATTGGCCGCGACGGCTGGATTGACGACGGGGGCAAAATGCGCGTCCGCCAGAAAATAGGCGTATGGCCGGATGCCGCCGCGCGTCACCCCGTACGAGATCCCGATATTCGTCTGACTGGTGCCTCCCGGCAGGTCCTTGGTGAGAAGCACGGAAAAGCGTCCCGCGTGACCGCGATAGGGGCGCACGGTGTCGGCGGCCGGGTAGGCTCCCGTGGTGGCAAAAGTCCATCCTCCGGGCCGCGGGTTGCTGCTCGCCCCGGGAGTATAAAAGCCGACCGATTGGCCGTTCATGACAAAGTCATCCGTGAAGCTGCTCCAGCCAAAAGCCATCTGCGTTGACAACCAGTCGGTCCAGCGCGTGTGGGCGGACACGGTGAGAAAATCACTGACCACGAGGTCCGAGGAAAGGGCGCCCTGGAAGGAATTGAGGTTATCCCAAGTGAGTTCGCCGTTGTCGACGAGCGGACCCTGTCCCTTCGCCAACAGATACCCCGGTGCCATGTTCTGCAACGCGGCGAAGGCGTGGTCCCCCGTCGCCGTAATCTTCGGGCTCGAACTGTTGATCTTCAGGTCCGTCGTCTGCTCCATCGACACCCTGACCGTCGTGGTCTGGTTGTGCCAGGCCGCCTGGAGATAGGTGCCACTGAGACGGTCGCCGATGTTCACCCGCCGGCTGTCGTTGCTCGCGTTGACCACGGCCAGCCTGATGGCAAACGGCCCCCGTCCGACCCCGACATCGAGCTCGGCATTCTTGCTGCCATACTGATCGATGCGGTACCGGACCGAACCGAAGTTCGTCCGTCCAAACATGGCCTGCTTCGAGACCACGTTGAACACGCCGCCCGGCCCTCCGCCGTCATACAGAAGGGACTGCGGGCCATTGATGAGTTCGACCCGTTGAATGTCGAAGTTGCTGGTCGAACCAATTCCGGTCGAACCCGGGTTCCCAAATGTGCCAAGGGCGAGGAGGCTGTCCCGCTGGATCGTCGGTGCGGTCTGACCGCGGAGAGTAATGAAAGCGAGGTTGCCGCGATCTCCCGGCTGAAAGCCGGCATTGGTGCCCGAATCCAGCCCGCTGTATCCGACTCCGGCGGAATAGGACTCGACCATGTCCTCGACGGTGGTGGCCGCCACATCGTTGATGAAGGTCTGGTCGAAAATGTCCGCCGAGATCGGCAGGTGTTTCAAGGCGACGTTGAAGTTCGTGATCGAGTTCGAGCTGACGGGAGCATACGAGTTGTCGGGGTCGGCCTGGACTTCGAACGGATTCATTTGCAGCACGGTGTCGTCCGCCGCGGCGAGGCGGAACGTGCACAGTACGACGGCACAGGCGGCGGTCAGCAGACGAACGCCGGCCACGGGAGCGGGGTGGGAAACGAGGGCGGAGGTGGGCATGGTGGGGTGCGAGCTATTAACTCGATTTCAAATTTAAGTGATATGAAACCGGATGAAGTCAACTGCGTTTCCTCACCGAATTATCCAGGCCTGCGCCGCCGGCGGTTGAATTCCCTTGTTGCAGCGCGATTGGCCGCTTTGATTTGTTTTCGCCGCTCATTCGTTCGGCATGAAAGAAACGTCGAGCACCATGCCTTCTTCGCGCATCAAATCGAAACACCAGATTGTGGCCGGCATTGAAGCCGAGTTGCTGAAACGCGTCCGCGTCGAGGGCGGCAAATCGCGCGCCGAGCTTGCCCGGGAACTGCGCCTGGCGCCGTCGACCACGGGTATTTACGTGGATCGTCTCGTCCGCGAAGGGTTCCTGATCGAACGCGACGCCGCTCCCCTCGACACCGGGCGCCCCCCCAAACAGCTCGAGCCCAATCCGGCCGCCGGCAAGTTCCTCGGCGTCGATTTCGAGCCGCAAAACCTGTTTGCGGTCGCGGTCGATTTCTCGCTGCACCTCGTCCGGCGCTGCCACCGTGCCGTCCCCGCCAACGAACCCGTCCCGGGAATCCTTCGCCGCATCGAGGAGGCGCTGCAATCGGTCCTCGAGGGCGACCGGCGGCCTTTGCTGAGCATCGGCGTCGCCGTGCCGGGATCGATCGACCAGGCCAAGGGTCTCGCCTCGGGCTCGGAATTGATCAGCGGATGGGACAACGTGCCGGTCGGCCCGCGGCTCGCCGAGAAGTTCAAGGTGCCGGTTCGCGTCCAGAACAACATTCGCACCATGGCGATGGCGGAATTGTGGCTTGGCCAGGGGCGCGGGCTCACGAACTTCGTCTCCCTCGGCATCCGCACCGGGATCGGCACGGGGGTGATCGCCAACGGTCAGCTCCTGTGCGGAGCGCAAGGGGGCGCCGGGGAGGTGGGACTGTGGCCGGCACCGGACGCCCCGGCGACTGATGGCAATCGGGAACGGACCCTCGAGACGACCTCGTCACTCGGTGCCATCCTCCAGGCTGCATCCGAGGCGGCCGGAAAGCCGGTCGATTTCGACCAGTTCCGTGCCCAGGCGGAAAGCGGCGACCGGACGGTGCTGGCGATCCTGAAACAGGCGGCGGAACAGCACGCCGTGGCGATCTATCAGCTGCACGTGCTGTTCGATCCGGAGCGCATCATCGTCGTTGGACCGCTGGCCGAACTGGGCGCCCTTTACCTTGCGCCGCTCAAATCGTCGGTTCGTCGTCGCTGTCACCGGGCACCGCCCGAGCTGGTCGCCTCGTCGTTCGGCCAGTATGGCGGTGCCTTGGGCGCTGCAGCCTTCGCGCTGCACGAGTGGCTGCCAAGCCGCTGACGCGGAGTGGCGGCTATCGGAGCCGCGCGTCGTCCAGGATCACCCCTTGGTCGCGCCCTTCCGCGATCAATCGCTGCCGTTCGGCGAGGAGGGCCGTGATCCGCGTCATCTGGTCCCGTCGCCAGACCTCGCCCGCCTCGAGGAAAGCCGCCCGCAGTTCCATCTCGTTCAGGGTGTAGCGTCGGCTGCAATCCAGTTGGGCGAGCAGGGTCTGCCGGCCGGTGTCTCCCGCCGCGGCACGTTTCGCTTCGTCGAGCAGGCGCGCGGCTTCGCCAAAACGACGGAGGTAGCGCTGTTCCGAAGCCGCGTCCAGGCGCGTGCCCGGAATCAGCACCGCGCGCGGCACCACCGACTCAACGAGTCGTAGGTACGCGAGGACGCCGGTCGCGGCCGGCCCAAAGCGCCCCGTGGCGTAGGCGGCCAGTTCCGCGTCGGGATCGCGGAAGGCGTTCCACAGATACCGGGCGCTGAAATAGTGATCGACCTCATAGGTCGCCCAGCAACCGGGTTCCGCGTAGGTCGACATTCCGCCCAGGCCCAGCCGCGCATAGTTGGCCGATTCCGCCGCAATCAGGTGCGGCAGCAAAACGGGCAGCGAACGCCACACGTATTTGGTCAGGTACGTCATGACCGAGACATGCGCAGCCGGCATGGGCCCGTGGATCCAGGCCTCCAACGTGGAATAATAAGCCCGGTTTTCGGGAATTCGGGGATCGAAGATCGGACCGGTGAAGCTGCGATTGATCGGGCAGAATTCCATCAGCGCCGAGTCCGGTGGGCGCAGGTTCGCATCCGGAGGAGCCAGCAGCGCCGAGTAAGCCTCGAATTGGAACTGCAGGTGCGGAAAATCCGGTGCCAGCGCCGTCATGACCTGGCGAAGCAGCCGAATCTGCCGATCTGAGGGACTGCCCAGCGCGACATCCTCCGGACCGGTCGACCATCGCGAACTGTCCGGGGGCCGCCAATCGAAGGTGTCAATTTCGGGATGGGCAACGAGGTAGGCCCGAAGATTCCGCACATAGGCGGCAACCGCGTCCGGATTGGCCGTCGAAAAGACGACCCGCGGATCGGACGACCGGCGGCCGCGATCGATCCCAAACCAGTCGGGATGCTTTGCGAAATAGCGGCCGGCCGGCAGGAACACCTGGTAACCGTGGCCGCCAACCTCCAGCGTGATTCCGCGCTCCCTGGCGGCGGGGATTGCGACCGCCCGCCAGTTGTCCCACTTCGTCCGGCCTTCGCCCTGATAGTCGATGGGACAACACAGGATGTTGAGGTGGACCTTCGCCATCCAGTCGATCACCGCCGCCAGGCGCGCGGCCGTGTAGGACTCTCCCTCCTCGACGAAAAGCTCGCGCAGCGGAAAAGAGGGCTTCTCGGTGTCGTCGAGTACGTCCACGGCCGGCTGCGGATCCCGCGGCACGTACTCACCCGACGCTGTTCCATAGTAGTCGAAATTCGGGGCAAACCAGCGGCACCCCAGCTGCTCCAGGAACGCGTACGCGGCGTACAGTGTCGCCCGCCCGTTCGCACCGGCAATGATCACGCGCCCGCCATCGCGGCGCAGGAGGAACCCATCCGGGCCCAGCGCCGTGTCCGTGACCGGCTCGCCCAGCCGGGCGGCCAGCGCCGGGCCGATCACCAGGGCGCGTGTCGGAGGCCGGCCGTCCACCGTGGCGACCGCAAACGGCTGACCGACGATTCTCCCGAGGTAGCGGGCCAATTCCTGCGCCGCGAAGCGCTCCGGCTCCGACGCGGAGCGCGCCACCACGATCGGAATCGGCGTTGGCTGCGCCAGCGGGAGCGGCGCCGCCATCACGCGGACACCAATGGCCAGGAGTCCCAAACCCGTGATCCAGTTCATAGCCGAAGCAGGCGCGCCGCGGTGCCGCCGTAGATGTTTGCCACCGTCTGCGGCGGCAGCTTCAAGGACTCGATCAGCCGATCGTGATACTCTTTCGCCGGCAGGAGCTCCTCGAGCGCCAGGATGTCCGTCCCAAACAGCACCTTGTCCCACGCGCGCTCCCAGAAGAATTGCTGGCGGTAGAATTCCGGCGACTTGTTCACGCGCCACCCTCCCCACCACGCTCCCGTGAGGTCGACATAAAAATTGGCGTGCACCCGCGCCATCATCGAGGCCTCGTCATGCCAGGGTGCGCCGAGGTGGGCTCCGATGATATTCAGCTGGGGAAAGCTCCGCAGAACCGGATCAAGGCAGATCGGCCGCATCCAGGCCGAATTGACCCGGTAGCCGGGCGGCTGCCGAAAGATCATCAGAATGCCCGTGTGGGCGAGCAACGGCAGCCCCGTTCGCTCCATTCGTTCATAGACGGGGAAATACGCCTCATTATCGTACGCGCTCCGCGGGTTAGTGATCTTGAACCCGCGAAATCCCCGGGCGGCATACTCATCCACCCGGTCAGGCGAATCGATGCCCAGTTCAATGAGCGCGAACGGAACGATGTGCTCCGGAAACTCCTGGGCGGCGCGCAGGACTTCGGCATTGTCCGCATGCCCGAACAGCTCGCCCGCGGAAAACAGGCAGATTTTGTCAATCCCCGCGACTCGCATTCGCTCGACCAGCAGGCGCGGGAACTCCCCGTTGCCCCGCGGATAGTGGGCATGGATGTCGATGATCATGAAGTCGGTCGGCTGGGCCGTTGCGCCCGCTGCCGTCGTCCGCGACGGAACTCACAGGCGAAGGAAGATCCTTTTGACATAAAGCAGCCGGGCGAACGCCAGGAGAAGCACGAACGCGACGAGGCAGACTGCGAGATCGGCTCCGCCTCGGGCGCATGAATCCAGCCACCGCTGGACCTCGGGCCCGATGATCCGCTTCGCCAACGGAGTGAACGGCACGATCCCGCTCGCCACGTAGAGGGTGATGGGGTTCGCGCCGATCCAAATCCAGGGAGCCGCGATGCCCCGCCCCACCTTCTTCACATCCATCACCCAATAAAACAGCCCCAGCACGGCCGCTCCGTATCCCGCCCCCACGAGGCAAAACGACGATGCCCACAGCTTCTTGACCAGCGGCATCTCCAGGGACCAACCGAGTCCCGCGGCAACGAGCAAAACGCCCCCTCCCAGCAGAAGCGCCACCTTGCGCGGCGGCGGGATCGCATCGTCCAGGAGGAGCCGGCCGCACAGGATTCCAATCAAACACAGGGTGGTGGCCGACAGTGGACTGAGCAGTCCTTCCCACGCGAAGTAGGGCTCGGGTTTTTTTCCGGGCAGAAATCGGAAATCCAGATAGTTGGCCAGATTGCGCCCGTGTTCGAAAACGCCCCGAGTCATCCCCGGCGCCGCCGCCGCGATGGTTGCCGGATCGGTCGTCCCGAGGCGGTGAATGAACGGAGCCAGCCCCTCGGGCGTGACGGTCAGATCGGGGAAAGGCACGAACCTCAGCAGCGCCCAGTGGGCCAGGAGCATCACCGGAACCGCCGCCGCCACGACCGCGAGGCGACGCTTTGCGCCGCAGTAAAGCAGGCCCGCGACCAGGTAACAGGCCGCGATCTCCTGCAGCACGCCGATCCAACGGACCCTATCCCACCCCAGGGCCAGCCCGCCGTCGTAGACGACTCCCAGCACATAAAGGATCACCGCGCGGCGCACAACCCGGCGCACCGCGGTCGCGACTCCCCGTTGCGCGATGAGCTTGTCGAGTGAGAGCGCCGCGCCGACCCCGACCAGAAACAGGAAGAGGGGAAAGATCAGATCGTAGAAATGCAGCCCCCGCCAAGCCGTGTGCTCCAACTGGGTCGCCACCGCATCTTCCACCGGCCTCGGCGCCAGGGCGGCGAGGGCACGGAAGACCGGCGCGCCGCCCACGATCCAGAACATGTCGAAGCCGCGAACCGCATCGAGTGACACGATGCGGGGAGTGCCTTCCGGCCGGGTGGGTATGCTGTTCAAGGGCGGTGGGGGACCTAGGTAACGCCGCAACCGAATGTATTTGATCCGAAATCAAATCAAGTCTTTTGATCTTTTAATTTCCCGCCCCACCCCGTTCACGGCCCGCTGCCGCCCTCGTGCTCTCGCCTTGCGGCGGGAATGGCAAACCCGCGACCCGCGGCGCCCTCTTCGCGTCGCTGCCGCGGACCTGGCCCCTAACCAGTTCCTCGCGGCGCCCTTGATCCAGGTCGGCCGGAAATTACTTGATTCGTTTTCGGCTTTACTACATTCGGTTTCATGTTATCTCGACGCCCACCCCCGCGTCCCCCGCCC
>DASZYH010000097.1:0-9225 GCA_035545515.1 Opitutaceae bacterium | reverse complement strand
CGGAACACGACATGATCACGAGCGCGAGCGCAACCTTCACCAGCGCGGGATGCGAGAAGGTGAGCAGCGCGGTGCCGAGCGGGATGCCGGCGAACGTGGCGGCGAGCAGCCAGCCGGTGCTGCGAAGATGGATGTGCCGCCAGTCCTGCGCCACGACGAGCGCCGCGATCGTGATCGACAGCAGCATCGCGAGCGGCACCGCGATCGCAATGGGCATGCTGAGCGCGAGCAGGGGAACCGCGATCAATGCCTCGCCGAAACCGAAGGTCGACCGGATGAGCGTCGCGGCCAGCACGACCAGGAGCAGGCGAAGGGTGGGCGCATCCATCGGGCCGGCGACAATGGCGGCCGACCGAAACCGCTGCCAAGCGAATTGCCGCCGGGAAATCGCCCCGGCGAACCGGTGGCGGCGATCAATCGCCGCGCACCAGCGTCTCGCGGCCGAAGCGAAGCAGGTCGCCGATCCGGTCGGCCGTCAGGTCCGCCGCCGGATATTTTCCGCTCAGGGCGGCGTCGTGCGCGTAATGGCCCTGGCGGACGAAGACCGTCGTGACGCGGCGACCCCAGGCCTTCTTCACGGCCGTCAGGATCCGGAGCTTGTCGTCGACGAGCACGTAATGGTCGGCCGGCAGCCGGTGGGCGACGTCGGCGAGCTGCTGTTCCTTGTGCACGTAAACCAGCACGTGGCCCTCCACGGCCTCGCCGAGGCCGGAACGCTCCACCTTCCGCGGCTGAAACACGACGTCGCCATCGGTGAGCAGCGCAACCTTGCCCCAGCGCTTGACGCGCTCGATGACGTCGAGCGATCCTGGATACAGCCGGTTGGCGAAGGGGTAGTTGACGAGGAAATGCGAGACCGTGAGGACGCGCAGGTCGCGGGGATGTTCGATCCGATAGCGCTGCAGCGCGCCCAGGTAATCGGCATAGCCGAGTTCCGCCCGGAGCCGTTCGAAGATCGTCCAGTACGTCCGCGATTGCGCGGTGCCGACTTCGCGCCGGAGGTGCCGCTCCAGGTCGCCGATCACGCGGTCGTTGTCGAGGAGGGTGTTGTCGACATCGAACAGAAAGACGGTGCGCCGTTGGCGGCGGGACGGACGGGAACGGGCTCGGGGCATGGGATGTGGCCCGCAACGTGGCCAGGGATCCGGCGGATGCAAGGGGAGGCGGAGGGCGAAAGGCAAAAGGCGAAAGACGAAACGCGAAACGCGAAAGGCGGGAGGTAAGACGCGGAGGGCGGAAAAGCGGGAAACGAGCGGCTTCACGCCGCAATCGGATTCGTCCGCCGCCCAGGTTTTGGCACCGCGAGAACCTAGTGCAGTCGCCGGCAGGCGGCGGGATCGTTGCGTCGGTACACGTACTGCCAGTCCGGATTCGTCGTCACGGCGACGATCCTGCCGGCGCGGATGCGCGGACACAGCGCGTGCCAATGGTCGTCTTGGTAGGGGGCGAAGCGGAACCGGGGTGCGTTTGCCGCCAGCCCGCAGAGCAAGAGCGCGGCGAGCGTCCGTTTTCGCCAGCCGCGAGGGTCGCCGGCCGCCGCGATCACCGTCGCCCAGGCAAGCGCACCGCGCCCACAGGGTCGGATCGCTCCACGGCAACCGACGTTTGGGTCGCCATCGCTGCGTGGGCACGTTCGGGCATGCGCCCCTTGCGATGGTCGGCCCTGCGCCTGGTGCTGGCGGAAATCACGGGGGCTGGTCGGTGATCCCGGTGGGAGCGATGAGCCGAGGCTACGTCGGCGGGAGCGTGGCGGCAGCCCCATCTCCGTGAGAGACATCTGCTAGCATTGCCTAGCCAGCAGGGATTCTGCGTCATACTGACTGTCAGGCAGGCGACGCGTTATGGTTCCACCGCCGGGGCGAGACAGGCTTGGGCACCTTACGGCGCCAGACCACTGGCACCACGTTCCCCAATCACACCCAAGCTCGGGACCTTCGTCCCGTTTCCCAATACCCATGAGACTAACTACAAGGCTGTCGTGGCGGCAGCCGCTACCTTGCTCCGCCATCATACTGTCTGCGCTTCTCGCCGTATCGGCGGGATCCGCGCAGGCCCAGGACCAATCCACGGCCGCGAACCCGCCGACTCCGGGCCAGCCCGTGAACCCGAATGCCGACCAGACCACGAACGCTGACCAATCGCAGGCGCCAATCCAACTGACGCCCTTCGAAGTCAGCGCGAGCCAGGAGCACGGCTACTTCTCGCCGACCACGCTCGCGGGCACCCGGCTCAACAACAACATCGCCGACCTCCCGTCCTCGATCTCGATCGTGACGAAGCAGGAGCTGCTCGACACGAATTCGAACAACATCAACGACGTGTTCCGGTACGAGGCGAACACGGAGGGTGCCAGCACCTACACGCCGATCCAGCTCGTCCGCGGCAACGTCTCCGACGTGCTCGGCCAGGCACCGCTCGTCAGCGGCAACCGTGTTCGTGGTCTCGCGACCGCGGACAATGAAATGGACAACTATTTCGCGCTGAGCCGGATTCCGTTCGACACCTACAACACGGATTCCGTCGAAGTCGACCGCGGTCCAAACTCGATTCTCTTCGGCACGGGCAGCCCGGCCGGCATCGTCAATCAGACCCGCACGAAGGCCGTGCTCGACAAGTTCAGCGGCAGCGTGAGCGCACAGGTCGGAAGCTGGGGGACCTTCCGCGAGTTCTCCGGCCTCAACATCCCGATCTTCAAGGACACGCTGGCCCTCTACGTCGGCCAGATGTACCAGTCGCAGGGGTTCAAACAGAAGCCGTCGTTCGATGTGACGCGCCGCCAGTATGCGGCCTTCACACTCGTTCCATTCAAGACGCACAAGACGAAGATCAGCGGCAGCTTCGAATACTACAGCGAGTCCGCCGACCTTCCGAACGCAGTGACCCCGGTGGATTACATCACGCCGTGGCGGAACAGCGGCCGGCCGGTGTACAACCCGATCAACAACATGGTGACGTATCTCGACACCGGCAAGACGGTCGGGCCGTACACCCTCAGCAACAAGTCTCCGGATTACAACGGCATCCTTCAGACGAACCTGACGACCTCGAGCTCGCCGTACTTCGTCCCGTCGCTCACCTATGTGAACGGCGGACACAACGTGCAGTGGGTGAACCCCGACGGTGCGACGACGCCGTATTTCCGCGGGCAACAGACGGGCTTCAGCGTTTCAGGCTGGGTGCCGTCGACGCTGACGCCGGCGCAGGCGATGATCAACGAGGAGAAGCTGACCACCTCGGCGCCGCTGCCGATCCCGGCCGGCTACCAGATCTGGCAGGCTCCCACGGTCTCGAGCAAGAACGTGTACGACTGGAGCTCGATCAACGTCGATGCGATGAACAATTCGCAGACGAAGGCGCGGATCTACTATCTCGATTTCCAGCAGGCGCTGCCCTTCGGCTTCAATTTCGATGCCGGCTGGTTCCGCCAGGAACTGACGCAGTACACCGACATGCCGGTGTCGCAGGCGAACGCGACGACGCTGAACGTCGACACCAATCAGTTCTATCTCGACGGCAAACCGAACCCGCACGTCGGCATGCCCTACACCGACACGTATGCCAGCGACATCTTCGAATCTCCGGAAATCAACAACAACCTTCGCGCTTCGCTCGAGTATGAGTTCAACCTCGCCAACCACGTCCCCGGCTGGGCGCGATTCCTCGGCCATCACCGGCTGATGGCGGTCGCCTCGCAGCATGACGATGTCCAGCAGAACCTGCGGTACCGCGAGTCGATTGTGGGCGGCGATCCGAATTATCTGCCGACCGCGGCAACGTTGAACCAGGCCTCCGGCTATGGCTATCCGCTGCATAACACCGCGATCGAGAACTGGTTTTTCCTTGGCAGTCCGAACCAGCAGGGCTTTGGCGGTTCCTCGCCCGGCAACAACGGGCGTCCGCCGATCGGCAGCTCGATCAGCGCGCCGGTGGAAACCTACAACTACGCGACGGGCCAGTGGCAGACGACGAATATCGACATGCAGTCGGTGCTGTTTCCCACTGGCGGCTTCCAGGAGAACGTGCAGGACTCGAAGACCTACTTCTGGCAGAGCTTCTTCTGGGATAACCGGATCGTCGGCACGATGGGCTTGAACGAGGATTGGGTGAAGAGCCGCCAGAATGTCTTCCCGAGCTCGACGCCGGAAAAGTACGAGTACACGAACGGCTTCCCCAACACCCAGTACTGGCAGCATGCCGGTTCCTGGTTCTACAACGCCGGGAAGACCCGCACCAAGGGCGTGGTCGTCCATCCGTTCAAGCACTGGGCCTCGATCGACCAGGCGGCCGACAGCGGGAACCTCCTCGCCGGTTTCGCGCGGACGCTCAGCTTCACGTACAACACGTCCGGCAACTTCAATCCGCCGAACGCCTACTACACCGACTTCTTCGGCAATCCGCTCGGCAAGCCGTCGGGTCGCGAGCGGGACTACGGCTTCGAGATTTCGACGCCGGACAACAAGCTGTTCCTCCGCGCCACCTGGTTCAAAACCTCGAACATCAACCAGCTCGTCGGCAACACGTCGAATGCGCGTGCGCTCTACATCGATGCCACGGAGCTGAGAAACTGGGCCACGGCCGTGGTGGCGATTCACGACGGCCAGGATCCCACCGATCCGAACTTCCTGAACACGTCGGTGAACCCGATCACACCGCAGATGCAGCAGCAGATTTCGGCGATTACCGGTCTGCCCTACACCTTCGGTGGCAATGTCGGCGAGCACGGGCAGTTCATGAACCCGTACGAAACGCAGGACGGCGTCGCGAAGGGCACCGAGCTCGAGCTGACCTACAATCCGACGCCGAACTGGCGGATGAAATTCTCGTGGGGTGAGCAGAAGACCATCCTGAGCAACATTGCCGCCCAGGCCGCAGCCTGGATCGCCCATCGCTCGCCGGTGTGGACCACTTACAAGAGCGACCTGACCCAGGTCTACACGCGCTCCAGCGGACGCCAGATGTACCTGGGCGATTTCTGGAACGGTTACGGCTACGATGGAAACATCTACCAGGGCAACGTGAACGGCTGGAACACGACGCAGGACTACTACAACATCGTCGTCGCCGGCCAGCTCGCGACCGATCGCGCCCTCAACGGCACCCAGGCGACGAACCAGCGGCAGTACACCTGGAGCTACGTGAGCAGCTACGACTTCACCGAAGGTGCGCTGAAGGGCTGGACCGTCGGTGGGGCGCTCCGCTACTACGGCCGGGCGGTCGCGGGTTACTATGGCGACACGAAGAACCTCAGCCCCTCTGGGTTGATTTATCAGCCCGATGTGGGCCGTCCGATCTACACGCCACGCCAGTACCATGCGGATGCGTGGCTCGCCTACGCCTTCCGGCTCCCGTGGCGCGATGGACGGATTCATGGCCGCGTCCAGCTGAACGTGTCCGACATCAACATCCACAACTACCTGGAGCCGGTGACGTTCAACTTCGACGGCACGCCGTCGGGTTACCGCATCATCCAGCCGCGGACGTATTCGTTGCGGACGACGTTCTCGTTCTAACCCTCAGGACACGCCGCCGGGCGGATTTGAATCCCTCCCGGCGAACGTGAAGACACTCACGGCCTCCGGCATCCCGCCGGGGGCCGTTTTGTTTTGGGCGGAGATGACGCGCCGCGATACCCTCCGGTCGATGTAGCAGGGCGGGGTCGCCGAACCCCGCCAATTTGGGATCGGGCCGAGGCGTCTCGCCGAGCCGGGAAGGCGGGGTCAGGCGACCCCGCCCTGCCTCACGGGCCGTTCGCCTCGTAGATTTCCGCGAGCGCGACGCCGGGCTGGTCGTTCGGAGGCGAGATGATCGCCGAGTACTGGCCCGGCTGGAGCCTCGTGAGGATCACAGCGTCCGCGGCGTAGGGTCCGAGTGCGAACGCGCCGACCTGGTGGGACACGGTCTCGATCTGGTCCGCCTGGGCGGAGTTCCACCAGTCGTCGTTCGTCGCGACCACGGTCTGCACGCCGCCGACGTTTTGATACAGCGTCTGCGAGGGATTGGTGAGCGCATCGCCCACGCCAAACGATTGGAGGGTCGGTCCGACGCCGCGGATCAGCAGGCGCGAGTGGCCGGTGCCGGTCACCGTGACGCCGACAATCAATTGCCGGGCGCCCGTCTCAATCCGGCCGCGGGTCGAAAGGTTGACGAGGCGGGAACTGCTGTTCGGGGTCGCGTCGTAGAGCTCGATCAGGCCGATCCCATCCGTGGTGGCGCTTTGCGCATCGGGGGAAACGACGACGGTGTACGCGCCGGGCTGGAGTTTGACGACCATGCCGGCGTCGCCGTGGGCGGGATCGGTCGAGGGAGTGAGCGTCAGCGCGCCGACCTGGGCGGCGAGCGCTGGGAGCGTCGGTCCGGCCAGTTGCCAGTCGCTGTTCTCGGCCAGCGTCACATCCGCCGTGGCGGTGTGCTGGACAAGCGTCATGTGCGGGCGGCCAATTTCACCCGTGATTCCGAAGCGGCGCAGGGTCAGCCCGGAAACCTGGATGAGCAGCGTTTTTTCGCCTGACCCGGCGATGACGAATCCGGCGATGAGGACATTATCCCCGGTCGAAACGATGCCCCGGGTCGACAGATTGGTGATTGCGGTCGAGCCGTCGCCGTCCGGCACCGCGATCTGCGCCGGACGGGAGGGCACCGTCAGCACAGCGGCGCCGCTGGTGACGGTGCCCTGGCCGTTCGTGACGGCGACGGTGTAAGAACCGGCATCCGTGGGCGTCGCAGAAGCGATCGTGTAACTGCTGCGGGTGGCGCCGCTGATCGCCGTGCCGTTCCGAAACCACTGGTACGTCGGCGCGGGAGTGGCCGTGGCACCGACCGAGAGCGTCACGGCCTGGCCCGGCAGGACGGTCTGGCTGTCGGGATCGCGCGTGATCACCGGCGCGGCGTTGACCGGCACGGCGGCCACGCGACTGCCCCAAACGGCGACACCATTGCTCGAGAGCGCCGTGAACGTGAGCACCCACATCTGATTGTCGTCGTCCCATTGCGTGGCGAAGACGCCGTGGTAGCTGGTGGCGTCGAGCGTCAGTTCCGCGAAGTGATCGCCGGAGACGGTCCACGTCCCACTGGAGTTCCCGGTGATCGTGCCATCCGCGTGGAGCGTGACCAGCGTCGAGGTCTTGACGGTTGGGGTGATGTCCTTGCCATGATTGATCAGCTTGTAGTCGCCCGGCACCTGGTTGGGATCGACGGCCGCCAGGCGCTCATGCGCGTACCGCTGCGGGGCGGCGACAAACCATCCGTCCTCATTCAGGTAAAGCTGGTGCACCCGGACCTCGTGCTGCTCGCCGCGGCCCACGAAGCGGGTGTGGAACACCATCAGATACTCGCCCGTGTCGGGGTTGTGGAAAACGGACGTGCCGCCGGGCGACACGTAACCCCGGCTCAGGGTGCCGGCCTCCGCCGCCGTGTGGAGGAACTGCCAGTTTCCCATCAGCTTCACGCCGTACGGCGCGATCGACACGTCATCGAACAGCGTGCCCGGCGCACCTGGACGTTGGTCAGATCGTTGCCGGCGGCGTCGAGGTAGGGGCCGTCAGGATTCGGTGAACGGCCGCAGCGGATGTTATAGCCGCCCTGTGAATCCAGGCCGCCGAAGGTGAAGAAGAGGTAGTAGTACCTGGTTTCCGGGCTGTAGATGATGTACGGCCCTTCGATCCGGGCGTTGTTGCCGCCGATGAGTTTTTTCCCGTAGCCCTGGCCCGGCAGCGTGTGGCCGGTCGCCGGGTCCATCTGCATGATGAAGATGCCTCCGGAAAAGGAGCCGTAGACCATCCAGAGCTTTCCCGTGGCATCGAAGAACACCGATGGGTCGACCGTGTTCGGGTGGATCGCGTTGTCGTAGATCCGGCCATCCGGGCTCGGCTGTCCCCACATGCCCGACTCGAGCAGGATCGTGTCGTTGAGATACGGACCAGTGATCGCGTCCGCCGTGGCGACGCCAAGAGCGCTGCGCGGCGAATCGCCTTTGCACATGCAGTAGTAGAAGTGGTATTTGCCGTCCGGGAGTTTGATGACGTCGGGCGCCCAGAAGTCCGTCGTTTGGGCCCACGCCAGCGCTTCCTGGAATTCCGTCTGGGGATTGGGCACGAGCGCGTTCCCGACCGTCGGATCGGTCGAGATTTGCGTCCAGTTCATCAGGTCGGTCGTGCTGGCGGAGGCCAGGTGCGAGCCGAAGACGTAATAGGTGTTTCCATCGCGCACGACGGACGGGTCGTGGACCACGGCGTTCGACGTAAACGCCGGGGTGGACGGAGTCTGGGCGTGCAGGAGCGGGACCGAGAACAGCAGCGCAAGGACGGCGGGGCGGAGGGACAGAGGCATTGGCAATGCGCAAGCGCGCGCACCTCCACATGCGCCATTTGGGGGCCAAAGACCGACACGGTCGCGCTTATTGGTGGAACGCGATGTGCCTCGCGTTCGGTCGAGTCGATACGCTCACGGTCACTAAAGGCGCCCACTCGCTCACGCTCGCAGCCACGTAAGGCGCCCACTCGCTGGCGCTCGCAGCTACGAATCCTTCCACTCGCTTACGCTCGCAGCCACGCCGCAGCCGAAAGCAGCACTCGAAAATCCAAAATCGAAAATTTCCTCACCCTTCTGTGGCGCGTTCGCGCGGAGCGACCGGCGCGGGCGACTCGGCGACCCACGTTTTCGCTCCCTGCGGCAGATTGCCGGATTCGAGGATGGCCTTCGACTCTCCCGGACCGGTGGCGAGAAATGTCTCCGTTCCCGGATACGGTCGGCAGTTGCGGACGACAGCGTCGGAGCAGCGACCAATCCGGATCACCGGCGCCTTCGTTGGCGGTTCTCCCGCGCCGACGTTGTCGAGGTCAGGAGCAATCGAATCCGCGACGGTGAAAGCCGGGCCGGTATTATTCCGTAGCAACGTACAGGCAGTCACCCGATGTGATACTTTGTCATTTGGTCCGCTGACCAGCAGTATCCACGTGACATGTAGAATTGCCGTGCCGCATGATGAACCTCCGACATCGGCATGCCGCCTCTATTCCAACGTCGAGTAAGTATACAAGATGTCTCGCCGACAGCGACGTCGGGATCCGGCGCGGGTGGATTCAGCCTTGGTCGGATTAGCCCATCGAAACTGACAGCCCTTGTCGCGGGCTTGGCGCTGTTGCTGCCAGCGCTGTGGTTTGGGCCCTGGATGCCGTTCATTGATCTGGTGGCGTTTGTCGGGATGGATTCCTATCCGCCGCAGCTCTC
>DASZYH010000096.1:0-2185 GCA_035545515.1 Opitutaceae bacterium | reverse complement strand
GTTTCGCGCTAATTGACGCTTCGCAACAAACACTCGGCTATACCGGCCCTCTCGCATCGCTGAGGGACGAACTCCGCAAGCGCTGTCCTCGTTCGGCTACGTCAAGCGAACAGCAGCGGGCATTCAGTGTTTTCGAGCTTGCGCAGGTCCTCGGCTGGCCGCCCGACAGGCTCCTTCGCAGAACAGCCGAGGAATGGGCGGACCTGATTCGTGAGATCGAAGCGTTCGGCGGTATTCAACGGCGTCGCGCCTTGCATGCGGCATACGAGAAGCGATTCCGCGAACAGGCCTTGGACGCACTCGCGCTCCACGCGCCGCAACCAGCGCCGGCCACACCCCGTTTCCAGGTAATCACCTGCCTGGATGAGCGGGAGGAGTCTTTTCGCCGGCACCTGGAGGAAGCGGCCTCGGACTGTGAGACATTCAGCGCCGCCGGGTTTTTCGGCGTAGCGATGTACTATCGCGGCAGTGCCGACGCTCACTTCGTGCCACTTTGTCCCATCGTTATTCAACCCAGGCACTATGTCGAAGAGCGCTCCGACGACGCGGTGCCGGATGCCCACAGGCGCCGTCAGGCGCGGCGGCTGATGGGAACCGTCTTTCACAACATTCATCGGGGCACCCGTGGAATCTTGACGGGAGCATTCTTGACCGCAGCACTCGGAGTGTTGGCAACGATTCCTTTAATTGCCCGCACGCTTTCACCGCGACTTGCCGCCGGTATCCGTGCACGACTGGCGCGCTTCGTCCATCCGCCGCGTACGCGCCTTAGCCTGGAACGAAGCGCAGGCGCCCCGGGCTCGCAGGGTGAGCACTTGGGATATACCTCGGATGAAATGACCGATCTCGCGGAACGACAGCTTCGCGACATCGGACTGCTTCAGAACTTTTCCCGGTTGGTGCTTTTCATTGGCCACGGGTCGCGGAGCATGAATAACCCACACGCGTCGGCCTACGATTGCGGTGCCTGCGGCGGTTCGGCGGGGGGGGCCAATGCCCGCGCGATCGCGGCGATGTTGAACGACGGTCGAGTTCGAGCCGGCTTGGCACATCGCGGGTTAGTCATACCCGCCGATACCTGGTTCCTGGGCGCCCTCCACAATACCTGTGATGAAACCCTCAGAGTCTTCGACGAGGACCTGTTGCCCGGAACTCATCGCGCCGATTTGGACTATGTGCGTACCGCGATTGAGCAGGCGCTCGGCGGAAATGCCCACGAGCGTTGCAGGAGATTCGAGTCGGCCCCCCTGACGCTGACGTTTGCCGGCGCCAGGGAACACGTCGAGAATCGATCCGAGGACCTGGCCCAGGTCCGCCCCGAGATGGGTCATGCGACCAATGCTATTTGCATTGTCGGACGGCGGCAGCGAACCCGCGGCCTGTTTCTCGATCGCCGCGCATTTCTCGTCTCCTACGACCCGACGCGTGATGATGCGGAGGCAACAATATTGGCTCGCGTTTTGGCCGCCGCCGTGCCTGTTTGCGCCGGAATAAGCCTCGAATATTACTTCTGTCGCGTGGATTCGACCGGATGGGGCTGCGGGACGAAGCTCCCGCACAACATCACATCACTTGTCGGTGTGATGGACGGCGCGGCCAGCGACATGAGAACAGGGCTGCCCTGGCAGATGGTCGAGATTCACGAACCGATGCGGTTATTGATCGTGGTCGAGACGACGCCAGCGGTGATCGTCAACCTCATGTCTCGCAACGCTGCCATCGACCGGCTGGTTCGGAATCGCTGGGTACGGCTGGCGGTGCTCGATCCGCACTCTTCCCGCATCGAGCTATTTGAATATCGCAAGTTCTTTCCGTACCAACCCGTTGCAGAGCGTCTGCCGACGGCCGAATCATCCGTGGACTGGTATCGCGGTTGGCGTGACCATCTGGAGTTCGCGGAAGTCGGGAAATGCTACCAGTCCCATAAGGTCGTGGAAGTCTGATCATGGAAATCGCTGCCGTGCTGGGGCCCATCGTATTGCTTTCGCCCGCCCTGCTGCTTGCGATACTCGGAAGCAGCTCGATGATCGATCGGCCGCTCCCTGAGCGGAATATCAACGGCTTGGCTCGCCTGACAATGGTGACCGGATTGCTCGCCGCCCTCGGGGTGTTGATGGCAATGCTGATCGAGGGGACGCGGCTCGTCACGGTGCTATCCGCTGAATGGATTCGTCTTCCCCACTAC
>DASZYH010000095.1:0-4690 GCA_035545515.1 Opitutaceae bacterium | reverse complement strand
ATATTGGACGGCGCGGCGTGCCGGTTCGGCCGAGAGATCGACGTCGGGCCGCACATCGACCGAAACCAAATCGCGATTGAAACAGCTGCCGCCAACGCCGACCTCCGGCACGATCGTGGAACTCCCGCGATTGACCTGAATTCGAACGCCCTTTACCGGAAGAAGCGCGGACGCCTGCACGTGTACGTCCCGGACGAGCTCAGCCAATGCGGGGGTCACGGCGTCCAAATTGCGCGACTCATTCCAGAATGTTCTCCTCGTTGCGGGAGATGCCCCGCAGTAACAGCGACGATGGCGCCGCCGAGCACTCATAGCGCTTTGTCCCGTCGCGAAGGGCGTGTTCAAAATCGCGGGGGATGGTCCAAACGAATTCATTCTACGACGGCATCCCCCGGAATCGAGCGCGACCCTGGCGATGAACCTATCGTCGGACGAACGGACGCCTTTTCCCCTGGACGATTCCGAATGGCGCGCCGCCATCACGTCGGCCTGGTCCGGTGGTCGTCAGTTCGGGCTCGCGGAGCGTCAGACCTTCGCGCATTTCGCGGTTGTGTTTCGTCTGGCGACCGCCGCCGGCAGGTGGACCAAGCAGCACAATTCCGGACCCGATGTCGCCGCGGAGGAGCCGGTCATTGAGACGTATCCGGTACGGGAGTCCCGTCCGCTGACGCCGCCGCCGTTTTCCGGCCGTCCCTCGTTTGGGCCGCCGCCACCCGGTCAGTAGCCGTCCTGGCTTGGCGGTCCGTGGGACCCCGGGCGGCGCGGCGCCCGGGCACTTTCATGTTCCGGTCGGGTGGTTTCGCCCGAGCGTTGCGAAGGCGGAGCGCCAGCGAGTGGTTCCGTGTGGCTGCGTGAGCGAGTGGATGAATTTTCGATTTTCGATTCCCGGATCCCATGGCGGCGAGCGTGAGCAAGCCGAGGATCGACATCCGTGGTGGCGGCCGGTTCGTGTGGCCGCGAGTGGCCGGCGCATTGCGCCGGGTAGGGCGGCGAGTCCCTTCGCCGCCATCGGGATTTTCGAATGCCGGTCAGCGACGTGGCCGCGCCGATCCGAAGTGGCCGCGAGCGTGAGCGAGTGGAGGTTTGGATCAGTGTTGCCGCAACCTGTCTCGCCGTAGCCTTGGCAAAGCCGGAGCGCCGGCCCAGCTGGTAGGCCGGCCAGTCTGCCCGCCGTCTTTTCCGCCGTAGGTGTTGCGAAGGGGGAAGATCAAGCGAAGCCGGGTCCCTAGCCCAAGGACGCATCCTTGGTCGGGCCGAAGCGCGGATCATCAAGCGCCGAGTTCCGCGCGGCGCCCTCACCGCGCTAACAGTGGGGTCAATTCGTGTCTATTCGTGGTTACTGACCGGATCGATGGGCTAAGGCGCGGAAGCAGCCGAGTCATCCCGGACAGGCTTGGATTGTAGAAGGTAAAAAGAATTTGTCACGGAGCCAGATTTTTGTGACGACCGTCACACCCAATCTGGTCGGTGCCCGACGCACGAAACCACGGGTTCAGAGGAGAAATGATCCGCGGGCCGCGGATGCACCGACCGGAAAACCTGTGATGATCGTCACCAGGAAACGGTCGGGCATGGCCCGGCAACGGTCCCCATTGGGACATCTCGTCGACCGCGAAGGCTGAAGTTTATGGCCGCCGCGGCGCTGACCGGCTGGCTCTTTGCCCGGCGTCACCGCCGTCTGTATTCGGACTCCGAGTTTTGGCGACTGACTATCTACTGCGCTACCTGGGCCATCTTGTTCGAGTCCATCGTGCTCTTAGGCGTCATTGTCGTACCCGAGCTTCACGCCGGCCACGTGGATGTTTCGACGCTACTCGTTGCCGGTGCGATCACCGTCGCGGTCGATTCGCTCGTTGTTTGGATGGCTCACCGATTCACCGGAAGACGGGTCATCGCTTGGTACCTTCGAGAGCACTCCGTCGACCGTTCCTGATGCTTTTAGCCAGGTCCTGCATGCTTCGATCCTCCAGATTGCGCGGCCGCCGGTGAGTTGGGCGTCGGTGGCGCGAATCATTCGAGATTGGTGACGAGTTCGAGCCCTCCTTGACCTTCGCACTCCCCATCTTCTTCGGCATCGCTGGCCTTGCGATCGTCGGCTATCTCGGGCTGCGGCATCTCCCGCTCGTTTTCTGGCTCTGGACGCGAGGCACCCGCCGGCTGAGCGGCGGGCTGCGGGAACCGGGGGCGCCGGTACTTCGGCGAAAACGAGTGACCTTCGAGGACCGACCAGCCGCGGTCGCGCTTGGCGACCCCGGAAATCACAAGCCCGCCCTTTTCGCGGCGGCGATCACGGCGTCGTAGGCGGGTTTGCGCTGGAAATGGTCGCTGAACAGCAGCGGGCTGCCCTCGCGGCGCCACGAATCGGAGTCCTGCAGACCCCAGAATGTGACGCGGGTGATCTGGGCGCGGTGCTTCAGGAGCACGTCGAAGATCTCACCGTAACGCTGGGCGAGCTCGCGCTGCTGTTCCGGCGTGAGCGGCTTGGGCGGCGGCCCGCGGCGGGCCCACGGCGGGACGCGCGTCATTTCGGTGAAGGTCGCCCGCCGGGACTCGTCGAGATGCCGGGCGGCGGCCGCGAGCGTGTCCGAACGGATTTCCCGGATTTGGCCGAACTCGCCGGCGGCGGCCGACGCCTGGATCTTCTTCGTGGCGGCGTCGAAGAGCGGCGTGATTTCCGCAGCCTGGGCGTCGGTGAGCTTCAGCTTGGATTTCAGCTCGTCGATCGTGGGGAAGAACTGAAACCGGGGGCCGCCGTTGGTGGCGTCGACTGCGCCCGAGACGCGCCGACCGCGGATCGCCTCGACGTCGAGTTCGGTGATCATGACCTTCAGACCGAGGTCGGCGAAGGTCTTGATGGTCTCGTCGATCTCGGCGGGCGTTGGGGCGGTCAGGTTGTAGTGGCCCTGCAGGCCGATGCCGTCGATGTGGGCACCCTGGGCGCGGAGGTATTGCACGAGTTCGACGGCGCGGGCGCGCTTGGCGGGGTCGACGGCGAGGTTGTACTCGTTGTAGTAAAGCTGCGCCTCCGGATCGGCCTCGTGTGCCCACTTGAAGGCGAGGGCGAGGTATTCCTTGCCAATGACGCGATAGAAAATGTCGTGACGGTATTCGCCGGTGCCGTCGGCGATGGCTTCATTGACGACATCCCAGCCGAGGACCTGGCCCTTGAAATGGCCGGCGACGGTCATGATGTGGTTTTTGAGGCGGGCGAGGAGGACCGCCTTCGTGAGCTTGTCCTGGCCGGGGGCGGGCTGGGAGACCCACGACGGAAGCTGGGAGTGCCAGCAGAGGTTGTGGCCGATGGCCACGAGATGATGGCGACGACAGAAGGCGATGAATTCGTCGCCGAGCTGGAAGGTATATTCGTTCTCCCTGGGCTCGGTGCGCTCCCATTTCAGGTCGTTTTCCGGCGTGGCGCAGTTGAACTGCCGCGTGATGAAGGCGGTGGTCGCTGGGTCGGTGTCGCCAAACTGGCGAGGGTTGAGCGCCACACCGATGAGGAACGCGTTCTTGAACGTGTCCTTGAGCGTGGCGGACGCGGGCGCTTGGGGCGCGGAGGGTTCGACGGGCGAGGCCGACGTCGTGGCCGACGTGCCGAGAGTGGCGATCAAGCCGGTGAGCAGCAGGGCAATGGAGTGTGAACGACGGAACATGAAGGGCACGAAATCAGGGGGGATTGAGCGGATCGGACTGATGCGAGGTGCGGAGAGACGGATCACGGGCGGGAAAGGTGCTTGGGATCGGCCCAATGGCGGCTGCTTCTATCCGCGACCAATTGGGAATTGCGGCTGTGGCGCGGAAGGGACTTCGCGCCCTAGTGTGCCCGGAACAAGGCCTTGGGGCCAGGAGCGTCCGCCATGCCCCGCGCGGTGGGGGCCACCCCTTCGCGCAAGGCTACGGCGGGCACGGCACCGCGCCCACAACAATGCACTGCTCTCAGCCTCACCGCCGATCGTTTTTGCGCGTTCTTGTGCTTTTTGTGGCCTTCGCTTCGTCGCGGCGTTCTTTGCGCCTTGGCGTCTTCGCGCTTAATCGCCTTCTCGATCTCGACCCTGCCGCAAGCCACGGGCCGATCCGCGGCGTAGGAATTTGCACAGGAGAAAACGGAGCAAACGGAGAGGCTTCGATTGTGAAGTGGTCTGGGCTCTCGGTTCCCTCTGTTTCCTCCTGTAAAAACGTATGTTGGTTTGGAGCGGCGGGCGGCAATCGAGCAAATCGCGAAATCGGGAAACAGCCGAAACGCGAAACGCGAAACTCGAAACGCGGAAACGGGGATCACGGCAGGGTGGGCCACGAAAAACACGAAGAGACACGAAAGGGGCCCGGAACAAGGCCTTGGGGCCAGGAGCGTCCGCCATGCCCCGCGCGGTGGGGTCACCGCGCCCACAACAAGGCATTGCTCTCAGCCTCACAGCCGATCGTTTTTGCGCATTCTTGTGCTTTTTGCGGCCAAACGCCTTCAGAACGATTGCGGCTCCTCCGCTCGCTGGCGCTCCGCCGTCGCTGAAGCTTCCTCCTTCGCTTGAGCTTCGGCGGACACGGTCGCAGCCACACAAACAAAACATAACCATCGGCGGGGTCAGGCGACCCCGCCCTAGTGTGCCCGGCATGAACGTTAACTAATCAGATGAAAGGAGCTGATCGGAACAGATGGAGGTAACCGTAGCTGAACGACAAGGCAGCGGCCGCG
>DASZYH010000094.1:0-40384 GCA_035545515.1 Opitutaceae bacterium | reverse complement strand
GGCCACCGCGCGATACGCGACGTTGGGCAGTTATCCGCGCGGTGATATCAGGTCACCGCGCCTCCACCAGAATTTCGCTGCGCGGGCGGAGGCGGTCGCTTCGTTGCGTTGCCACTCGAACCGTGGTTCACCGAAACCGTTTTCGTGGCACAAAAAAACCGCCGGCGGATGCCGGCGGCGAAGGCGCAGGTTGGCTTCCAGTCACTGCCAGTTGCCGGACACCCAGACGTAGCCCTGGCTCTGCTGTTCCCAGTGGCCCGGCACGTAGTTGCGGGCGCCGGACGGCGGCGTCTCCCAACGACCCGGAATCCAAGTGTAACCGTCGCTCCCGTTGTACCGGTAATGCCCGCGGATCCAGACCGCGTTCGCCGACGGCTGCGGCGTGTAGTTGTCCTGGGGTTCCGAGGTGGGTGTCGGAGGCGGTTGCTGCACATAACCGCCGGCCTGGTAGTCGGAACTGGTCGGTGGGATGACGTTCCGCGCCGTACCCTCGGCCTGGTCGCGGTGGTTGCCATATTCGCCTCCGGCGATGCCGCCCGCCGTGGCACCGAGGGCGGCGCCGAGCAGCGCATGGTGGCCGCCGACGTTGTTGCCGATGACCGCGCCTCCGACGGCGCCCAGCGCCGCTCCCGTGGCGGCCCCCCGTTCCGTGTTGGGGCCGGTGCTCGCACAGCCGGCGCAAAGCGCCACGCCGAGGAGTGAAACTAAGAAGGTAGGTTTCGCATTCATGGCGGCATAGTTGCCGGACAGGAAACGGAGGTTCCGGCTGGGGCCGAAACTTTCCGCGGGTCCGACGGGATTTGGAGAGGCGGGGTGAAGGCCGCGTCCGGCGGTTGTGCCATCACGCGAAATCACGAGAGCCGTGGCGGTTGCGGCTCGCCTCGCGTCGGCCGATCGATTCAGTCGCAGCCATGGTTCCCCCGACCCGCCAGCCTGGACTGGGCGTTAGATTCGTCACGCGGGGATTCGGTGTCCGGACGTTTCCGGCCGGCTTTCGCGGTTGCCGCCGGCCGACCGTGCGTTTCGGAACCTAATATCACCCCGGGCGTCACGCCCCTGCTCGTTCCCTCTCATGCTGCCGTACGCGCTCGCGATCTTCACCGGTGCCTTCCTGCTGTTCGAGGTTCAGCCGCTGATCGGAAAGTACATCCTGCCGTGGTTCGGCGGGAGCCCGGGAGTCTGGACCACCTGCCTGCTGTTCTTCCAACTGGTGCTGCTCGGCGGGTATGCGTACGCGCATCTGATCGCGACGCGCCTGCGGCCACGCTCGCAGGTGATCGTGCATGGCATCCTGCTGGCGGCGTCGCTCCTGGTGCTTCCGATCACGCCCTCGCCATTTTGGAAGGATCACGTGGCGGGAAACCCGACCTGGCACATCCTCCTGCTGCTGGCTGGCACGATCGGTCTGCCTTACTTCGTGCTCTCGGCGACCGGACCGCTGATGCAGCAGTGGTTCAGTGTCAGCCACCGGGGAGCGTCCCCGTACCGGTTGTACGCCCTCTCCAACGTCGGCTCGCTGCTCGCGCTGCTGAGCTATCCGGTGTACTTCGAGGTGCGGTTTTCCCGGCCCGAGCAGGCCAGGCTGTGGTCGACCGGGCTTGGTGTCTTCGCGGTGCTCGCCGCGGTGTGTGCCTGGCAGTTGTGGAAGGCGTCGGGCAATGGCGCGGCGGCGGTGGCGGAACCGCCGGCCAGCCCGGTGCCGGAGACGGATTCCAAAACGCCCGGGCTCGACCGCTTCCTGTGGGTCGCGCTGCCGGCCACCGCCTCGATCCTGCTGCTCGCAGTGACGAACAAGCTTTGCCAGGACGTCGCGGTCATTCCGTTCCTCTGGGTGCTCCCGCTGGGCCTGTACCTGCTCAGTTTCGTCATCAGCTTCGATCACGCGCGCTGGTATTCGCGGCCCGTGTTCACCGCGCTGGCGGTGGTCGCGGTCGCCGTCGTGTTCCAGATGCTCGAACTGGGCAACGACCTCCCCATCCGGATCCAGATCGCCTGCTATCTCGGGGCGCTCTTCGTTTTCTGCATGATCGGCCATGGCGAAGTGTACCGGTTGAAACCGCCACCCCGCTCGCTGACCGCCTATTATCTGGCGATCGCCGCGGGCGGCGCGCTCGGCGGCATCCTCGTGGCCATCGTGGCGCCGGCGGTGTTCAACGACTTTCACGAACTCCCCCTCGGCCTCTGGCTGCTGACGTACCTCGCCGGCGTCGTCTGCTTCCGACAGGCGAGCCGGCCCCTCGCGTTCGCCGCCGCGGTCGGCGGCATGCTCGCGACCTTCGTCATCCCGGTGATTCGCGCGCAATGTGCCGACGGACTCACCGTCGGCGACGAGTGGCTCTATACGTACAGCAACTACGGCTGGTTCATCCTGGCGGGGCTCGCGGTCTTTCTCGCGTGCGCGTTCGACCGGCGGACGCGCGACCTGACGGACGGGTGGACGCCGCGGCTCGGTGCGTTCGTGATGGTTCTGAGCGTGGCCGTGGGGGCCGTCGTCGTGATCCAGTGGACGGGGGAGGACTACGCCCCGGTGGTGGATTCCGCGCGGAATTTCTACGGCACGCTGAAGGTGTTCGACCACAACCGCGACGACCCGCTGAATCACTATTACCTGCTGCTGCACGGCGTCACGACCCACGGCCTTCAGTTCACCGCCGAGGACCGCGCCATGTTTCACACGACCTATTATGGCGAGCGCAGCGGGGTCGGGCTGGCGATCGACCACCTGACGCAGCCGGCCGGCCGCCGGCGCATCGGCCTGGTGGGGCTCGGCACGGGCACGCTGGTTTCGTACGGAACGCCGGGCGACTACTTCCGGATCTACGAAATCAATCCGGCGGTGGAAAAACTGGCCCGCACGCGATTCACCTACCTGCGCCGATGTCCCGCCACGGTCGACATCATCACCGGCGACGCGCGGCTCTCGATGGAGCGGGAAATCGCGGAGAACCATCCGCAGCAGCTCGATCTGCTGGCGCTCGACGCCTTCAGCAGCGATGCCATTCCGGTTCACCTCCTGACGCGTGAGGCGTTCGCGCTGTACCTGAAGGAACTGAAGCCGGACGGCATCCTCGCCGTGCACACGTCCAACCGCTATCTCGACCTCCGGCCGGTCGTGGAGCGGCTCGCCGACGAGTTCGGTCTGATGGCGAAGACGGTCTTCGATGACGACGAGCCGAACTGGTGGACGTATCGGACAACCTGGATTCTCGTCACGAAGAACCAGGCCTTCCTCGATGACCCCGACATCATCGGAGCGGCGGAGCTGGGCATATCGACGCGACCGCACCCGCTGTGGACGGACGACCATGTCAGCCTGTTTCCGATCCTGCGGTGAGCGTGCGCGTGCCTCCGACGCCGGATTTCGCCCCGCGCCGGGCGCATGGCCGGCCGTCATGCCGCGGCGACGGGTTGACGACGGCGGGAAGTTGCGATTGCTCGACGGGACCATGACAACGACTCGTCGGCTGCGCTGGGGGGTGCTGGGGTATGCGCGCATCGCGCGGCTGTCGGTGATCCCGGCGATCCCGAAGACGAGCAATGCCGAGTTCTACGCGCTGGCGTCACGGGATCGGGCGAAACTCGACCAATGCCGGGCCGCCGGCGCGCCCGCGCGTCTCTTCGAAAGCTACGACGAGCTGGTGCGCGATCCGAACGTCGAGGCGATCTACATTCCGCTGCCGAACTCGCTGCATCGGGAATGGACGCTCAAGGCGGCCGCGCACGGAAAACACGTGTTGTGCGAAAAGCCGATGGGGCTCACGGCGGCCGAAGCCCGCGAGATGGCCGCGGCGTGTCAGGCGCACGGGGTGCTGCTGATGGAGGCGTTCATGTACCGGTACACGCCGCGGACGCGCAAGGTGGTCGAGATCCTGCGGAGCGGCGTGCTGGGCGAGATCAAGCAGGTGAACGCGTTCTTTCGGTTTCGGCTCACGCGGCCGGGTGATGTCCGCCTGCTGCCGGATCTGGGCGGAGGCTCGCTGTACGATGTCGGATGTTATCCCGTGAATTTCGTGGGATTGGTCGTCGACACGCTCGCCGGTGGCGCTCCCGGAGCGGGCGGCCAGCCGGAGCGGATCGCGGTCGATTGCGTCTGCGAGGGCGGGGTGGATCTCAACTTTGCGGCCTTGCTGCATTATCGGAGCGGTCTGATGGCGACCATCCAGTCGGGCTTCAGCGCGCACCGGCAGATTTACGCCGAGATCATCGGGACCGAGGGCACGCTCCAGGTGCCTGATGCGTTCCTGGGCGAAGGACTGCCGCTGCGGCTGCTGCTGGGCGACTCGTCCGAGGACATCCCGATCCCGGCGTGCGACCGGTATCAACTGGAGCTCGAGGATTTTTCCGCGGCGGTGCTCGAACGGCGCCAGCCGGCCTTCACGCTGGTCGAAACGTTGCGCAATGCCGAGCTGCTCGACCGGCTGCTTGCCGCGAGCCGCGCCTGAGCCGTCGCTCAGTTTGCACGATCACTCATCGGTGGTCGCGACTTGCGCTGGGAAGGGGCTGCTGTAATCTGCGCGCGCTTTCCGGCATCCAATGCCGATCCACCCGAACCCTTCCCACCCATGAAAAAAACGTTGTTTGGCTGTCTGTTTACCGCGGCCCTCATGCTCGCGGCCTCCGCGTTCGGAGCGAACGCCACCCCGAAGGAAATCACCGTCTCCGGCCTCGGCCGATGCGGCAAATGTGCCCTCCATGAGTCGAAGTCCTGCCAGAATACCGTCACGGTGAAGGAGAATGGAAAGGACGTGATCTACTGGCTGACGAAGAACGACGTCAGCGAGGACTTCCACGACAACATCTGCCGGGAGTCGCAGCCGATCAAGGTCACGGGCGTCGTCAAGGAAGTGGACGGCAAAAAGGAAATCACGCCGTCGAAAATCGAGCTCGCGAAGGACTGACGTTCACCGTCGCCCCCGCTTTGAACGAGGCCCGGTTATCCCGGGCCTTTTTCGTCTCCCGGCGGAGCTACTCGAGCGCTGACTCCCTGTCGATGGGCGAGCGGGTGGAACTCGAGCCCGTGTCGGGTCCGGCGATCAGACTGGCGACGACCGTCCCGATTCGGAGCCACTCATCATAGAGCAGAAACTCGTCCGCGCCGGCGGCAAGGGCGGGGCTGCGGCGGTCGATCCCTGACACCATGACGATCGGTACGGTCGGGTTCGCCTCGCGCAGTTTCGGCACGATCGCGAGCCCGCCTGCCTCGGTCACTCGATGCACCACGACCGCGGTGAGAGTATTCTGGGCGGCAAGCTCGAGCGCACTCTCCAGTTGCTGGCATTCCTGCACGATCGCGGAGGGGAATTTTCGCAGCAGCGTTTTAACCAGTAAAAACCGGCTTTCGGCGTTGTCGTCGATGACGAGGAAGTTGTGCGCAGACACCACGCGAGAAACGTACGGTCAAGCACCTGACTTGCTTTCTCGCTCCCTCGCAACTGCGGACGCTGTCGCTTTCTGATGGAAATCTTCCGAAAACCGCATGGGAATTTTTCCCGAGTGTCACGCGATTGTCGCGCTTTCGTGCCCCGTACCTCGCCTTTGCCGGTGTGCGAACCCCGATCCACATGTGTGGCGAAGAGGTCCTTGCCGCGGATCGCGCATTGTCCGTCCCCCCCGCGGTGAGGTCACCGTGGCGACAACAAAACGCCGGTGGGCGCGCTCCGTCCTGCGTTAGGCTGGCCATCGCTCGGCCCCGCCGGGCGCCACGCCCAACTGTCCGGCAGGTGTTGCCGTTGTGCGGTCCAGGGGCGATTTGCAACCTGACGGCGAGTGTCGGGTGAGCGGATGCTTGCCGACAGCACGCCCCCTGTTTCGAGTCATCCGCTTTCCGCGCTTCATCCCTTTATCCATGTCTGTTGCGTATCATTCTGATTTTGCCGGCGGTGCCGGAAATGGCACCCGGCGGCGTTACGCGATCGTCGGACTGGGCTCTCGCCACGAGATTTACCAGGACGCGATCGAGAAGACGTATCCCGCCACCTCGGAGTTGGTCGGAGTGTGCGATGTGAATGCCGGCCGGGTCGACCTGGCGCGGCGCCGCTCGACCCAAAATGGCGCGCGGGTGCCGGCGGGATATGCGGCGGCGGATTTTGGGCGGATGATCGCGGAGACGAAGCCGCACGTGGTGATCGTCACTACGACCGATTCGGCGCACCACGAGTATCTCGTCCGCGCGATGGAGGCGGGGTGCGATGTGATCACGGAGAAGCCGATGACGGTCGATGCGGCGAAATGCCGCGAGATCATCGAAGCCCGGCGCCGCACGGGACGGAATTGCCGTGTCACCTTCAATTATCGGTATTCGCCGGCGCGGTCGCAGGTGAAGGAGCTGCTGATGAGCGGGGAAATCGGCGAGGTGCTCTCGGTGGATTTTCACTGGCTCCTCAACACCCATCACGGGGCGGACTATTTCCGGCGCTGGCACAGTCAGAAGCGGTTTTCGGGCGGGCTGTTCGTGCACAAGGCGACCCACCACTTCGATCTCGTCAACTGGTGGCTCGGCGCGACGCCGGTGTCCGTGGCGGCGATGGGGAAACGTGAGTTCTACACGCCGGCCACCGCCCGGCGCATGGGGCTGACCGGTCCGCATGAGCGCTGCCACACCTGTCCCGAGCAGGAGCGCTGCGGCTTCTGCCTGGACGTGGCCGCCGTTCCGCACCTCAAGGAGCTGTACCTCGATTGCGAGGCGCACGACGGCTATTTCCGCGATCGTTGCGTCTGGCGGCCGGACATCGACATCGAGGATTCGATGACGGCGCTGGTCGATTACGATACCGGCGCGACGCTCAGCTACTCGTTGAACGCGTTCAACGCCTGGGAGGGCTACACGGTTGCGTTCAACGGCACGAAGGGGCGGATCGAGCACACGATCGTCGAGTCGACCTACATCAACGGAGCCGAGAATGTCCAGGGCGGCATCGCCGCCAATGGGGTGCGCACGCGGCTCATTCCGCTTCGCGGTGCTGGTGTCGACCTCACGCCGTGGACCGCCGAAGGCGATCATGGCGGCGGCGACCGACTGATGCTGGAGGATATCTTCGCGCCCAATCCCGCGGCGGACAAGTACCGCCGGGTGGCCGACGATCGGGCCGGAGCCTGGTCGATCCTGGTCGGAATTGCCGCGAATCGGAGCCTGGAAACAGGCGGCCGCATCCGGATCGACGAGCTGGTGCCTGGAGTGGAGAAGCCGGATTACCCGCCCATGCCCTCGCGGAACGACCGGCTGCCGATGCCTGCGCGGATGGCGTAAGGCGAACGAGACAATTCAGTGGGCCCGATGTCCTCATCGGGCTGGCGGGGTGGGTCCGTATCCTTCGACTCAGGTATCTCGGGGCTGCGGAACCCGATCAGAACATCGAGTTCCACGTTCGGACCCCCGCGGCCGGAGCCGCTGGTTTCGAGAAGCCAGATCCGTCAATTCTTCCCGAGCATCTCCATCAAGGTCGGCTTCATCGCCGCCGCCCAGATCTCGTAGCCTTTCTCGGTCGGATGCAGATGGTCGGCCATGATGTCGGTCGTCAGCGTGCCGTCCGGCTGGAGGAATTTCGGGCCGATGTCGAGGAACCGCACGTGGGTGCCGTCCGCGAGTCCGGCGATCGCCTGGTTGATGATCGCGATCTGCGCGCGCTGCGGGTCATCGGCCCTGGCGCCGCGCGGGAAGATCGCGAGGAGGAGAATCTTGGTGTCGGGCAGTTTGCTGCGGATCGCGTCGACGACGGCCTTCACCCCTTCGATCGTCTGCGCCGGCGTGTTGCGCGGGGTGACCTTGTCGTGTTCGAAACCGGTGTTGTTCGTCCCGATCATGAGCACGACGACCTTGGGATGAATGCCGTCGAGTTCACCATGGTCGATCCGCCACAGCACGTGCTGGGTGCGGTCGCCGCTGATGCCGAAGTTGGCCGCATGCAGGGGGGCAAACTCCCGGTTCCAGACCGCCAGCCCGCCACGGCGCGGACCCGGGTCGCGCCAGAAATCGGTGATGGAATCCCCGAGGAACAACACGTCGATTCCGCCCTGCTGCGCCACCTTCAGGAAACTCTCGTGGCGCTTCATCCAGTTGCCCGGCCGCGGCTCGGGTCGGATGGCGGAATTCTGCTGGGGATCGCGCAACGCCGAATCGGCTGCCGATGCGGCGACAACCGTGACGGTGCCGGCGCCGAGCAGCAGGGCGCTGGCGAGCGTGAGGGAACGAAGGAATCGAGGGGAGAGCCGAGGCGTTTTCATGGGGAGCCGACAACTGAGCCGGCTGGCGCGAATCGGCAACCGAAACCCATGTCACCTTGCCGGACCGTCTGACGCCGCCGCCGTTTTCCTCCGCGGTTCCCGGCGCTGTGCTTCGAACGAACTCTCACCCGGTATGAAATGGCCCAGTCTCCTCCTTGCCGCGTTTGCCGCCGCCACGTCGGCCGGGGCCGCGCCCGTGCTCACGCCCGATGCCGTGCTGGCGAAACTGCGCGTCGCGAACGCGCATTTCATGCAGGAATGGCCCGATCCGGGAAAGCCGATCGTCACGAACCGCGCTCGTCCGAGCAACATCTGGACCCGCGCGGTCTATTACGAGGGTCTGATGGCGCTGTACGCGATCGACCGCGACCCCGCCTACTACGACTACGCGGTGCGCTGGGGCGAGGCGCACAAGTGGGGCCTGCGGGACGGAGTGCACACGCGCAGCGCAGACGACCAGTGCTGCGGGCAGACCTACCTCGACCTTTATCGGATCGATCCGAAACCGGAGCGGATCCGCGACATCGTGGCCAATATCGACAGCGTCGTCGCCAGCCCGCGGGAGGACGACTGGTGGTGGATCGACGCGATCCAGATGGCGATGCCGGTCTATGCGAAACTCGGCGTGCTCCGGCACGACCCGCGCTATGGGGAAAAGGCGCACGTCCTGTTCGAGTACGCGAAGACCCGGCAGGGCGGTCACGGGTTGTACAATCCGGAGCAGCACCTCTGGTGGCGCGACAGGAATTTTGTCCCCCCGTACCAGGAGCCGAACGGCCGGAACTGCTACTGGTCGCGCGGCAACGGCTGGGTGCTGGCGGCGCTGGTGCGCGTGCTGGACGAGCTCCCGCCCGACGCCCCGCACCGCGCCGAGTACGAGCAGATGGTGCGCGACATGGCCTCCGCCCTCGTGGCGGTGCAGCGCGACGACGGGTTTTGGAACTGCAGTCTCCAGGATCCCGATCACTTTGGCGGAAAGGAGACCTCGGGCACCGCGCTGTTCACCTACGGCATGGCCTGGGGAATCCGCCACGGGCTGCTTGATCCGGCGAAGTACCGTCCGGTCGTTCTTAAGGCCTGGACCGCGATGGCCACGGAGGCGCTGCATCCCGACGGGTTCCTTGGCTATGTGCAGGGAACGGGAAAGGAGCCGAAGGACGGGCAGCCGACGACCTATGATCACCGGCCCGACTTTGACGACTACGGCCTCGGCTGCTTCCTCCTGGCGGGCACGGAATTGTATCGGCTGGTTGGTGACGCCGGCAAATGAGCGAAACCCGCCGGTCACCGGCCCCGGGTGCAGTGCGCGTCGCACGACGGCGTTGACGCGAGCCGCCTGACCGCGATGTCCTTGGCCATGGCGCATTCCCCTGCCCGTTTCCTCGCCGCGGCCGCCGTCGCATTGCTGGCCGTCCCGCTCGCCCGTCCCGCGCAACCGGATGACGCCCTGCCGGCGGCGCCGGAGGTCCGCGCCTTGATGGAGCGGGTCGCGGACTGGCAGCTCGCCAACCCGTCGAAGCATCCGGCGACCGACTGGACGCAGGCGGCGGGTTACACGGGCATGATGGCGCTGGCCGGGATTTCCGATTCCCCGCGCTATCTCGACGCGATGCGCGCGATGGGCGAGAAGAACGCATGGAAGCCCGGGCCGCGGATTTATCACGCCGACGACCAGTGCGTGATTCAGACGTACGCCGAGCTTTTCCTGCACGACCATCGCCCGGAGATGATCGCGCCATCGGTCGAGCGTTTTGATTACGTACTGTCGCATCCGGCGAAGGGCGGGTTGGAGTTTGTCGGCTCGAACCGCAGCACGCAGTGGTCGTGGTGCGACTCGCTCTTCATGGCGCCGCCGGCCTGGGTTCGGATCTGGGCGGCAACTGGGAATACGAAGTACCTCGAGTTTGCCGTCACGAATTGGTGGCGGACGTCGGACTTTCTCTACGATCGGACCGAGCACCTGTTTTTCCGGGACAGCACGTATTTCACGAAGCGGGAGGCGAATGGCCGCAAGGTGTTCTGGTCACGCGGCAACGGCTGGGTCTTCGGCGGGCTCGCGCGCATCCTGGAACTGCTTCCGGCCGACCATCCGGCACGGCCGCGGTTCGAGCAGCAATTCCGCGAAATGGCGGCGAAGCTGATCACGTTGCAGCAATCCGACGGGTTCTGGCGCTCGAGCCTGCTCGATCCGGCGGAGTACCCCGCAAAGGAGGAGAGTGGGACCGGCTTTTACTGCTACGGGCTCGCGTGGGGCATCAACCATGGGCTGCTCGACCGCGCGACGTATCTCGTACCGATGCTGCGGGCGTGGCGCGGCCTGGTGTCCTGCGTCGAGCCGGACGGCCGGCTGATCCATGTGCAGCCGATCGGATCGGACCCGCGGTCCTTCGACCCGAACGCAACCGAACCGTATGGGGTCGGCGCGTTCCTGCTCGCCGGGAGCGAGGTGTATCGCGCGGCGTCAGCCGCGGCTACGCCCCGTACACCCCGCCGTTGATGTCGAGGGCGGCGCCGGTGATGAAGCCGTCGAACTCGCCGGCGAGGAAAACCACCGCGCGCGCCACATCGTCGGCGTTGCCCGGCCGACCGAGCGGAATTCCCGCGACGGTCGCCTGTGCCACATCAGGCGCGGTGTGCGTGGTGTGAAACTTGGTGCCGAGGATCAGCCCCGGGGCGAGGGCGTTGACGCGGATGCCGAGCGGGCCGAGTTCCCGGGCCAGACCCCGCGTGAAGGTGAGCACCGCCCCCTTGGCGGTGGCGTAGGCGGTGGCGCCACCTCCGCCGCCATTGCGCGCCGCCAGCGAGGAGAGATTCACGATGCTGGCGCCGCCGCGGACCTTGGCGGCGTCGGTGAGGTGGGGGAGCGCCGCCCGGCTTACGCGGCGCATGCTGCCGAGATTGAGCGACATGGTGTCGCCCCAGAAGTCGTCATCGCAGTCGGCGAACGGACGCCGGGCAATCATCGATCCGGCGTTGTTGACCAGGATGTCGAGTCCGCCCAGGAAGCCGACCGCATCGGCGACGATCCGGTCGCACTGCTCCGGCTCGGTCAGGTCTGCCATGCCGTTCTCGTACCGGCGGCCCAATTCCGTCGCCTCCCGTGCGAGCGCCTGGGCGCCGGCGGCGCTGGAATGGAAGTGGACGAACACTTCGCAGCCCGCCCGCAAAAGATGCTGGCTGATGGCATATCCGATACCCTGCGCACCGGCTGTCACCAGCACGCGCTTACCGAGGAGTTTGTTCATGGTCTGGAGCTTGGGTAATGCGGGGCGCGAGGCGCCGGTGCCGACCGGCCAGTTTCCGACGCCTGCGGTCCCGTCCAGCATCGACACGTTCCGCGCTCCGGTCAAATCCGCCCTCAGGGTCTTCTGCCGCCAGGGTTGCTGCGCTCTACATCATGACCACCTACACCTGCGGGTCTGCCGCAAATCCGATAGTGTACCCCGGCGACCGCGAGCTTGCTCGCGGATGCGAGCCGGAATTCCGGCCCGCCGTAACCGATTAAACATATAGGGATTCGTGCCCTCCTATATGTCCCACATTCGTTGAGCTGACTGTTGCCCACGCTGAGGCCGGGAGGATTGTTGCCGTCGGCGGCATTGGGATCGAGTGCCGCCGCACTCACGGGGCTCCATCAAATCCAACCCGTTTCCCGGATACACGGTCCCCCGTCTTCCAACGTCGCGGTCCCCATGGTGCCAGGAGCGCCGCCGGCAGACACCGAAGAACCTGCCGCCGACCGCGCGCCCACCGTCAAAATCGATTCTGACTTCGCCGCGCGCCCGCCGGCTTCGGGCGCTTCTGAACGCTTTCGATTTCCGTACTCTTCCGGAGAGGATGCGTGACTGGCACCGTCCCGGGGATCACGCCATCGCATGCAAATCCATTCCCCCGAACTCTCGCGTTCCCTCCCCACGAAAAGCCTGAGTGCCGACATCGTCGTCGTCGGCGGCGGCGTGGCTGGAACCTGTTTCGCCATCACCGCCGCGCGCGAGGGAGTCTCAGTCATTCTCGTTCAGGACCGGCCGGTCTTGGGCGGCAACGCTTCAAGTGAAGTCCGCCTCTGGATGAACGGGGCCACCTCCCACGGGTACAACAACAATCGGTGGGCACGGGAAAGCGGCGTGATGAACGAGCTGTTGATGCACAATGTCTATCGCAATCCGGGCGGCAACGCGAACGTCCTGGACACCGTGTTCCTCGAGATGGTGTTGAAGGAGCCCAACCTTGTGCTGCTGCTGAATACCTCGGTGTATCAGGTGGACAAGGATAATAGCGACCGCATCTCCGCGGTCCGCGGCTTTAACAGCCAGAACGAGACTTTCTATGAGCTGAAGGCAGGGCGGTTCTGCGATGCCTCGGGTGACGGCATCGTTGGTTTTCTTGCCGGAGCCGCCTTCCGGGTTGGAGCCGAATCCAGGCAGGAATTCGGTGAAGCCTTTGCTCCCGACACCAGCTTTGGCCAGCTCCTGGGTCACTCGATCTACTTTTATAGCAAAAATACTGGCCAGCCGGTTGCCTTCGTTCCGCCAAGTTACGCCCTGAAGGATATCGAGAAAGCGATTCCGCGCTATCGCAGCCTCAAGCTCCATGAGGACGGCGCGCTGCTCTGGTGGATCGAGTTTGGCGGCCGGCTCGATACCATCTTCGAGACCGAGGACATCAAATGGGAGCTGTGGCGGATTGTGTATGGCGTCTGGGACTATTTCAAAAACTCAGGCAAGTTCCCCGAAGCCGCGAATCTCGCCCTGGAGTGGGTCGGCACGATTCCCGGCAAGCGCGAGTCGCGGCGATTCGAGGGCGACTACATGCTCAACCAGCAGGACGTGGTCCGTCAGCGCGATCACGCGGACGCCGTCGCTTACGGCGGCTGGGCGTTGGATCTGCACCCCGCGGACGGTGTATACAGCAACCGGGCTCCGTGTACTCATTTTCACTCGAAAGGACCTTATCCGGTTCCGTACCGGATCATGTATAGCCGGAATATCGTTAATCTGTTTCTCGCCGGCCGCGTCCTGAGCTGCTCCCACGTCGCGTTCGGCTCCTTGCGCAACATGGCTTCGCTCGGTTATTGCGCCCAAGCCGCGGGCATGGCCGCAGCCGTGAGCGTGAAGGAAAATCTGCTTCCGTCTGATCTGAGCACCGGGAAGAACCTGGCGAAACTCCAGCGGGCTCTGCTCCGCAGCGGCCAACACATCCCGGGCCGGAGGCACGCCGCGCCCGATGACGCCGCTCGATCCGCCCGGATCACTGCCAGCAGTGAGTATGTGATTCAGGCCCTTCCGGCGGATGGCGAGTGGATCACGCTCAAAACCGGATCGGCCCAAATGCTGCCGTTGGCCGGCGGTGCCATACCCAGTGCCGCTTTCGTGGTCCGAGCGAGCGGGTCCACCAGGCTGACGACGCGTCTCATGACCAGCGCCAAGGTCACCAATCATACTCCCGAGAATATCTTGTCCGAGGAGATCCATGAGATTGTCCCCGGAGAGCAGGAAATCGTCATTTCGTGCGCGGGAGCACTGGCGGAGCCGCAGTACGGCTATTACGTGTTGCTCGCTAACGACCAGGTGGAGATTCGCTGCACCACCGTCCGCGCAACGGGGATTCTCTCGCTGTTTTATAGTCACACCCAAAAGGACGGCGATTACGGATACGGAACCAGTCTCGCCGGGATCGAGGTGGACTCGTTTGAGCTGTGGTCACCGCGTCGCCGGCCGGCGGGGTGGAACTTCGCCCTTCGGCTTTCGACGCCAATCGCTCCGTACGCCGTGGCTCAGATCACGAATGGAGTGTATCGTCCGACTTCGACCGTAAACGCGTGGGTCGCAGATCCTGCCGACCAGGATCCCGCCGTCACCTTGGAATGGGATGCTCCGCAATCGGTCCGCAAGGTGGTGGTCGATCTCGATCCCGACTGGGATCACCCGATGGAGTCGGTCATTCGGTGGCATGAGGATCGCGCCATGCCCTTTACGGTGAAGAATTTTCAGATCGAAGACGGCTCCGGGAAGATCTTGGCCGCGAAAACTGAAAACTATCTTGCCCGGTGGGAAGTGACCCTCCCGGAACGGATCGACACGAAAAGATTGCTCGTCCGCGTTACCGCCATGAACGGTCCGTGCCCGCCGGCGATCTTCGGTGTGAGCGTCTATGGCTGAACCCACGGCTTGGACACCTTCGGGAGGCCGGATCGATGAAGATTGTGGTGCTTGACGGTTTTACGCTGAACCCCGGTGACAACCCTTGGCGCGAACTCGAGATGCTCGGTGATTTGTCGGTCTACGATCGCACGACAGACCTGGAGTTCACGGAGCGAGCGGTATCGGCTGACGTCCTTCTTACGAACAAGACTCCGATACCTCGCGAGCATGAAACGTTAAGGCCTTTGTGGCGGGAACCCCGAGGAAGGTGGTGAACTTTTGAGTTTCGGCCGGCGAGCAAGCGGTCTGATCATAAATCTCCGCGAGGAGCTGTGGCACGGGGCCGGCGATTCACTGAATGCGCGGCAAGCCGGGTGGGGGATGCCACAAGCCCGGCAGCAACACCATCTGTGGGCGTTCGGGTACTCCGCGCTCGTTCCGATGGAGCTGGCCGACGACCAGATCGACGGCGTTGGCGGCGATCATGTCCTCGCCTTGCTCGATGCCACCGCACTTCGGATAATTGGGCCGCCAGTCCAGGAGCACGATTTTGGTCGATTTCGGTATCCGGAACCCTGGTACATCCTGCAGCCGATCCAAAACTCCGGTCGTTGTGACGATCACGTCCGGACCGGGCCGGGCAGATAGTTTTCGGGCCAATTCCCCACTGTTATCCGCGGTGGAAGAAAACAGATATCGCCTCGCTTGAGACGGAACCGGATGATGCTCGAGAAACGCCGCCGACCAGGCTTTTTTGGCCCGGTCGTTGATCACGCGATCGATCACCGCAACGATCCGCCGGCAGCCGGCTTCGCGCAATTTGGTCAGTGCCAGGTGCATTCCCGCAAAATGGTGATGAGCGGAGTGATGAAATTCGGGACTGGTCTGGGCGTTGCCGATGAGCGCAACGGCAAGCGCGCTGTTGTCCCAATCGAACCGGAAACTGCTGTACTGGCTGAGTGGAGAAACGACCACCCCACTGATGGCCCGAGCCCGCAAAATCCCGGTGAGGCGTTCGGCGCTCAACCCTCCGCGCCCGCCCAGCTGAAATTCCTCGAGCTTGTAGCCAAGCTGTTCGGCCCGTTGGTGCGCTCCCTCGAACCAAAGCGACCGGGGTACGGCGGAGTCTCCCGGCGTGTCGACCCACACGAACGCGATGCGTTCCCCCGCGGTGATTCGCCGCGACTGCCGGATGTGCGCCATCAAGGCCGCAATCCGCGGGTTTTCCTGATAGCCCATTTTCCGCGCGAGATCCTGAATTTGCCTCCGCGTCGCCGGAGACACGTTGGAGGCATTGCGCATCGCGTACGAGACGGTGGAGACGGCAAAACCGGCGGCCTCGGCAACCTGGGAGAGCGTGACGTTCGGCCGATTCGAGGGGGGCATATGAACGATTTCACCGAACGCCCATTCGTCGTCGATGCGAATTGATCTTCACTCGAAATCTCGGAACCACCTCGACCTTCAAAAACTGCCGTGAACAGAAGTCCTTCAGGCGATGGCGGGACATCAATGCTCTCGTTGCGGCGAATTTTCCTGAAAAGCGTTTGGCTAACCTCGCTGGTTTGCTTTTTGCCGAGTCCGGTCGCGGCGATGCAGGGCCAGACCGTCTCGTTCACGATGGACCGGTCGAAGCTCTTCGGTGGCACGACCCGGCAGATCACCGTGTACGTTCCGGCCGAATACACCGGCAAGGAGCCGGCGTGCGTTTACATCGGACTGGATGGGCTCCTCTTCGACGTTCCCACGGTGTTCGACGACCTGATCCGCCGGCACGAAATGCCGGTGACCATAGCGGTGGGAGTTGACCCCGGCACGGTGAATTCGAGCCGTTCGCCCGAAAATCCCCGTTACGATCGCAGCCTGGAATTCGACGGCCTCAATGATCACCTGGCCCGTTTCATCCTCGAGGAAGTTCTACCCGCGGTGGAGCGGAGGAAGACGCCGTCCGGCCTGCCCATCCGCTTGTCGGAAAATCCGAATGATCGCGCGGTGGGCGGTGCAAGCACCGGTGGGATCGGCGCCTTTCTGCTCGGGTGGGAACGACCGGATGCCTTTCGCCGGATATTCAGCGCGATTGGCACGTTCGTCGGCATGCGCGGTGGCGATCAGCTCCCCGTTTTGGTGCGGAAGACTGAACCGAAGCCGCTGCGGATCTTCCTGCAAGACGGATCACATGACGAGTGGATGAATGGTCCGGAAATGGGCGACTGGTGGCTCGGCAATCAGTCGATGCTCTCGGCGTTAAGATTCGCCGGCTACGACGTGCGCCATGTCTGGGGTGAAGGCGCCCATGATGACGCGCAGGCCGCGGAGATCTTTCCGGATGCGATGCGATGGCTGTGGCGGGGCTGGCCGGAGGAAATTCCCGTGGGTGTTTCAAAAAACACCGTCCTTGAAACGATTCTCCTGCCAAGCGAAGGGTGGCACGAATTACCCGGAGATTTCCGCGCCGAAGGGAGCCTCGCCAGCGGCAACCGTGGCGAGGTGGCCTTTCAGGAGGCGAGTACCGGTCGGATCGGAATCATCGCGCCGTCGGGCAGCGTGGTCTTATCGGGACCCTTTTCGGATCCTTCGTCCCCGTTGGCTTTCGGCCCGCACGGTGAACTCTATGGCAACGATCCACCGAGCGGAAGCGTGGTGGTGAGGACGGGCAGCGGCCCGGAGCGGACAATTGCTCGTGGCCTCTCGGCCTCTTGCTTGCTGACCGCCGCAGATGGCCGGCTCTACCTCACTGAGTCCGGAGTGAATCACGATGGTCGACTCTGGATGATTCCTCGCGGTGGTGCGCCGCGGCTTTTGGACCAAGGCCTCAACGAGCCTCAGGGCGTCGCGCTCTCGCCGGATGGCCTTTGGCTCGCCGTGTTCGAGCATGGATCGCACACCGGCTTCAGCTACCGGGTGCTGGCCGACGGCGGGACCGCGGACCGGCAGAAGTTCTATTGGCTACATGTGCCTGACTCTGCAGACGACAGCGGAGCAGGCGAATGTGCCGTCGATTGCGACGGTCTCCTCTATGTTGCCACCCGCTTGGGCGTGCAGATCTGTGATCGCAACGGTCGCTCCCGAGCGATCTTGCCGGTGCCTGGGGGCGAAGTAGTCGGCGTCGCATTTGGAGGGACTGATTTTCAAACACTGCACGTCGTCTGTGCCGATCACCGCATCTATACCCGAAAACTGAAAGCGAAAGGATGGCCGCCTTGGGCCGGGCCGATCAAGTTACCGCACGGAGCTCCGGGTTGAACGCCAAGACCCAAAGCGGTCGAGCCGCGGGCATACCGTAGCGCACCGGGGTGAAGACCCGTCGATCGGCAGCGCGCTGGCGGGCCGCCTAGATCCGCGGAGGACGGGCACGAAAGTGACGCGAAGGGAAGGCGGAATCGGAATTTCGGGCCACCTTGCGACAAACCTCAACGCGGTTCACCGCCATTACTGCATGATCGCCTCGATTGCCGCGTCGTTTGCGACCAAAGCAGCTTTGCACGAGGACATAAACGCACGACATCCGGACCGAATTTGTCGACGGCGATCCGCGTAATAATCACAATCACAATAAAGGGATAGGAGGACGCCTCCCGGGGCATATACGACCCGCCTCACGCGTTCGAAAATGAGGCGATTTTTACGTGGGGCAGCGATATCAGGAACACCCAGAAGAAAACAGTTCCTATAACGTAGGCTGGCATCAGACCAAGGACGAGATCGACGATTGACCCGAAAGATTCTCCCCTTCCTCCGGTTTTTACTCGCGCGTCATTTGGTGGGGTCATTGGCTCTGCGTCACCCCTATGCGACTATCTTGGTGGATTGCGGCGGTCGGTATTGTGCGCGGCTGGCTGTGCCCGGCTTTCCAGCGGAGCGTGTTGTTTTCCCGCGTTTGGTTATGGCGAATCGCGTGGGCCCTGGCCGCAAGCGTTGGCGCGATCGTGAGCAAATCTGCGTTCGCGCAGGTTCCAGTTGTCAGCTCGGTGCTGATTTATGGTGTAGCAGGCGTGCCCATAACTCCCGTCCAGGTTCCAGCAACAGGATCGCCGACGTCATTCAGTTCATCGCTCGATTCTTACGGTCTCTCGATCAGCAGTTCGGGCCTTATTACCGGCACCCCGACTCCACCCACCAGCGCGGGGCTCGTCAATGTGACCGTCCGGGCAGCGAATGGCTCAGGTACATCAGCGTCCGCAGACATCGCGCTGCTCATTTCGCCTGCTGGCTCTCCGACCATCACCTCAATCACGAACCCGCTGGATGACGGATTCGGCAATTGGATGGTTCAGGGCACGTCAGCGCCTTACGCGTGTGTTCACGTTGTCGCAATTTCAGGTCCCGTATCGGCGGAGTTCCTTCCGGTTTTCTATACACTAGGAAGTACAGCGAACAATCCAGCTCCCGGCGATTGGCTGGATTTTGTACGCGGCGCTGCGTATCCAGGAGTGTACACGTTTGCCGCAGAGTTTTTGTACCCTGGGTCGGGCACCGTCGTTCCTGGTTCGCGCGGGGCCCCCTTTACGGTGACCGTGGTGGGAAATTCACGGCCCTCGGTGTATCCAGTGACTGTCAATGGTCAGGTGGGGGTCCCAATCACGCCGGTTCAGGTTCGGGCGACCAACTCACCAACGAGCTATGCCTTCAGTGCCGATGCTTTTGGTTATCGTGCCGGCCTATCCATCAGCTCATCAGGTTTGATCACCGGAACACCACAAGTCGAATGTCCTGGTATCGAATTGGCTGTGACCGCGTCGAATGCCGCTGGCCCCTCCGTCGCTGCGCCCCTTACCTTATATATCACTTCAGCAGCAACGCCTCCACCGCCGTCACCGCCACCCGGCGGAGGTGCCCTCAAGCCGTTTTATACAATAATTGTTCCCAGCATCCCGAGCGCTAACACCTTAGGTTCCGTCATTCCGGGCTCGGGCACGTTATATGTCGGGTCCGCAGGCAGCATCGCTACCGCCATTGCGGATTTTGGCCAACCGGCGACGCTGGTCGCATCCGTCTCCAACAACCGTCCATCGCAGTGGCAATGGAGCAAGGATGGCATTTCAATCCCGGGCGCAACGGACGCACGATTTACGATCACAAGTGCTGACCCAAGCACAAATGGCCAATACAGTTGCACGGCGACAAACGCTGACGGCACGGACACTGCCGCAATCCAAGTGACGGTAGGTTATCCTCCGACCATTGTCTCTCAATCCAGCGTCCTGGCGGCCAAACTCGGCGACCCCGTTCACCTGTCCGTCAGGGCGAGCTGCCCGACGGGGCCGATGCTCTTTCAATGGATGCACAATGGCGTCGCAATTGCGGGCGCCACCTCCGGCAGTCAGTTGACCACCACGGGCGCCGTTGATGCGACATCGACCTATGATGTCGCTTCTGCATCGGTTGCCGATGCCGGGGATTATTGGTGCAATGTGACGTGTTATGGCGGGACGGCGGCATCCACGAAGGCCCACAATACGTTATCCGCACTTCAGTTCATTGCCCAGCCACAGGCGATGTCGGTGCAGGATGGGCAGCCCGTTCATCTCCAGGTCGAAGCCAAGGCCTTAAGCAGCGTGATGTGGTTTCAATGGTATCACGACGGCGCTCTGATTCCCGGAGCGACTAATGGTAGTTCCGTAAGCTCCAATGGAACGATCAACCTCAATAATGGAACGATCGTCACTGATCTAACGTCGACTTTCGATATTCCGGCCGCGCATCAGGCTGACGCCGGGAGCTATACTTGCAGAGTCACGGTCGCCAGCGGCACGTACACGACGGATCCGGTGAGTGTGAGTGTGACGGCGACTGCGCACCTCGTGAATCTTTCGACGCGGGTGCCGGCGGGAGGGGCGGCGGGGACTCCGTTGTGCGGGTTTGTGACGGGTGGAACGCAGCCGTTGCCGGTGCTGATTCGGGCAGTGGGGCCGACGCTGGCGAGTTTTGGCGTCAGTGGCGTGATGGCGCAGCCGATGATTCGGCTGCATAATCCTGACGGTACCGTGACGCCGTACAGCGGCTGGCCGGCAAACCGATCGGCAGACATGACCGCGGCGGGCGCGTTTGCATTGCCGATGGGAAGCTTGGATGCGGCAACATTCCTGACGCTGCAGCAAGGGTTGTACACCGCTGAAATCTCCGACGTGAACGGCGGCAGTGGCGACGTGATGCTGGAGATCTACGACAATTCCGGCGCGCATCCGGGCGACGCACGTCTTATCAACGCGTCAACCCGAGGGTTTGTCGGGAATGGCGACAGCGCGATGTTCACCGGGTTCGTGGTTTCTGGCGCCGGCACCGTAAAGGTGCTGATTCGTGCCGTTGGGCCCGGGCTGGTGAAATTCGGCGTCGGCGATGCCATCACAGATCCGCAGATCGCGGTGTTTTCGGGTCAGACCCAGATTGCGGGCAACGACAATTGGGGAACTCGGTCCGATGGAAATACGGCCGCCACAATCCAAAGCGTCTCCAACTCCGTCGGGGCGTTTGCGATCGACGCCGGGAGCAAGGATGCAGTCGTATTGCGCGACTTTTCGGAGGGCGCCTATACGGCAGAGATCACTGGAGTTGGTCGGATGACCGGGACGGCGATTGTGGAATTGTATGTTGTGCCGTGAAGGCTGCGCCGCGCCCGGCAGACGACGGAGGACGGACGATGGCCGGGGGCAGCGCGTGCGATAGTGGAATTGTACCATCGCGTCAGCTGAGCCGGGCAACGCGATGAGGACATCGCGTTCCACCGTTTGCGCGTAAGCGCAAATGGGGAGAGGGGGTGACTCGCTGCGCTTGGGGCTGCGCCTCAAACGCTTGCGCGTATTCCCATATCCCTCACTTGGTGCTTCGCAGCCGTTTCGCGATGCGAAACCCGACACGCTGGCCTGGCGGCAAGCATGGCGGAGAGGGGGGGATTCGAACCCCCGGTAGCCTTTCGACTACACGTGATTTCCAATCACGCACATTCGACCACTCTGTCACCTCTCCGGGTGCTCTGAAGAGCCGTGGTGACACGACGCTTCTTCGGGCGAAGGGGCCAAGAAATGGTTCAGCCATCCGCGCGGTCAACGGTAAATCCATCCGTTTCTGCCGGCCCGGAAATCTCCGTCTCGGTACCCGGACCCGCGCACCCGGGGGGACGGGGCGTGCTATCAGCGTACTATCATCTTCCGGCGCCACGGTAGCTTCGACTCAGCCGGCGGTTCCAAATCAGCTTCGGCGATGGCGCCCGCCGGACCGGCTCCGGCTAGTGGGCACGTGTTCCGCCCCCGCCGCGGTGGGTGACGCGGTGAATTCCAGTTCTGCGCATCGGTTTCAGCCCGCCTCACGTTACCCGGGCTTCAACCTACTAGACGCGAACCTTATGACGCATTTTCGAAAACCGACTTGCGCGAGGCGGATCCGAAGCCAACTCTCACTCGGATTTTTCGCTCCCACATCGTACTCAAATGGTCACCGCGAACACTGATTTCGGCTACAACAGCAAGGTCGAGGGCACCGTGGTCGTTTCCCGGGCCGATGCCGTCATCAACTGGATCCGGACGAACTCCATGTGGCCGATGCCGATGGGTCTGGCGTGCTGTGCGATCGAACTGATGGCCGTCGGCAGCGCGCGCTTCGACATCGCCCGGTTCGGCGCCGAGGTCATGCGTTTCTCGCCGCGGCAGTCCGACTGCATGATCGTCGCCGGCAGCGTCACTTACAAAATGGCGCCGCAAGTCCGCCGGATTTACGACCAGATGGCGGCTCCGAAATGGGTCATCGCCATGGGCGCATGCGCCAGCTCCGGCGGCATGTACCGGAGCTACGCCCACATGCAGGGGGTCGACCGAATTGTCCCCGTCGACGTGTATGTCAGCGGCTGCCCGCCGCGGCCCGAGGCCCTGCTCGACGCGCTGATGAAGCTCCAGAACAAGGTCCGGCACGAACCGGCGGCCAAACGGCTGATGTCCGCCTGAGTCGACCCGGGCCCGCCCGGCGCCCGGGGAAAATTCCGCCATCCTCACCTTCACTCTCATACTGAATGCCCGCCGACGCCGCCACCGCGCTGAAGGATAAGTTTCCGCAGGCTGTTGTACGTCCCAGTTCCGACCATCCCGCGTTCAACGTGCCGGTCGGCGACGTTCTCGCCGTCCTGAAGTTCCTGCGCGACGAGGGTGCGTTCAACCTCCTCATGGATGTCACCGCGGTGGATGCCGGCGAGGGCACGTCACCGCGGTTCACCGTCGTCTATCACCTGCTTTCGACGACGAATCCCGGGTCGTACATCCGGATCGCGGCGGCCTGCGCGAACGATGCCGAGCCGAAGGCGCCGAGCGTGGTGGGACTCTGGCCGGGCGCGAACTGGCACGAGCGCGAGTGCTACGACATGTTCGGCATCCGGTTCGAGGGGCATCCGGACCTGCGCCGGATCCTGATGTGGGAAGGCTATCCCTACCACCCGCTGCGGAAGGAGTTTCCGCTGGCGGGTATCGAGACCGAGCTGCCGGTCGAGGACATCGCCGAGGAAACCGGCACGCGGGTGGTGGCCGCCCCGATGCAGGGCGGGCCATTCGTCGCTTCGCCGGGCGAAATCAATCTGACGGAAGCCGAACCCCGGGCGAAGGACGAGAGTTGGAGCGACCGCCGCGCGCGCCCCGACCAAACCGAATTGCGGCAGGTAAAGGATTGAACCGCCGAATCGCCCTATGAGCACCGGATTTGCCTATCCCGACAACGCGGCGAAAGCGGCCGAGGCCGCCGAGGCGGCGCGTGCCGCGGCGGCCGGAGAGCCGGCCGAGTTCCAGACCGAGAAGATGTCGCTCTCGATGGGGCCCTCGCACCCGTCGACCCACGGCGTGCTGCGGCTCCAGATGGAGCTCGACGGCGAGACCCTCACGAAGTGCGACCCGGTCGTCGGTTACCTGCACCGCGGCGACGAGAAGATCGCCGAAAACATGACCTACAACCAGTTCGTGCCCTACACGGACCGGTTGGATTACCTCGCGCCGCTCGCCAACAACATGGCCTATGCGATCGCGGTCGAGCGGCTCGCGAACCTCGAGGTTCCGCCGCGGTGCCAGGCGATCCGCGTCGTCACGGCCGAATTGGCGCGCATCTCGTCGCACCTGATGGGCCTCGGCGCGTTCGGGCTCGATGTCGGCGCGTGGTCGGTCCTGCTCTACTGCCTCAACGAGCGCGAGAAACTCTACAAGCTGTTCGAGGAACTGACCGGCGCACGTTTTACCACCAGCTACACGCGCATCGGCGGCGTCAGCCGCGATGTGCCGGAAGGCTGGCTCGGCCGGGTCAACGCGTGGTGCGACCAGTTTTTGCCGATTCTCGAGGAGACCCTGAAGCTCCTGACGCGAAACAAGATCTTCATGGACCGGACCGTGGACGTCGGCGTGATCTCGAAGGAGGACGCCATCGCCTACGGACTCACGGGACCGAACCTGCGCGGTTCGGGCGTCGCGCTCGATCTTCGGAAGGACAAGCCGTACTCGGGTTATCAGAACTACGAGTTCGATGTGCCCGTCGGCACCACCGGCGACTGCTACGACCGCTACCTGGTCCGCGGCGAGGAGATGCGCCAGTCGGTCCGGATCATCAAGCAGGTCATCGCCAAGTTCCCGGACGGCCCGTGGTACGCGGTCGACGCGAAGAAGATCTTCGCTCCGCCGAAGGACAAGATCCTCACGAAGATGGAGGAGTTGATCCAGAATTTCATGATCGTGACGGAGGGACCGCAGATCCCGCCGGGCGAGGTGTACTTCGAGGCGGAAAACCCCAAGGGCATCCTCGGCTTCTACATCGTGAGCAAGGGCGGCGGCGTCCCATGGCGGCTGAAAATCCGGTCTCCGTCGTTCTGCAACCTGTCGATCCTGCCCAAGATCTGCGTCGGGTGCCTCATCTCCGACGTCGTCGCGATCCTCGGGTCTCTCGATTTCGTGATGGGCGAGTGCGACCGATGAGCATGATTCCTAGAACGCAGGAGCCAGGAGTCAGGAGCCAGGAGTTCGATCCGACGGATCGATCCGGTGGCCGTCTCCTTCACTCCTGAATCCTGCATCCTGACTTCTTCTGCTTCCCGTGAATCTAAAACCCGAAACCCTCCGCCGCATCGACGAGGTGATCCCGCATTACCCGGTGAAGCGCAGCGCCGCGCTGCCGCTGCTGCACCTCGTGCAGGAGGACGTCGGCTACATCTCGAACGAGGCCGTGGAGTGGATCGCCCAGAAGCTGGAGGTCCAGCCGATCAACATCTACGAGCTGGTGACGTTCTACCCGATGTTCCGCCAGAAGCCGATCGGCCGGCGGCACATCAAGGTCTGCCGCACGCTGTCGTGCGCGCTGATGGGTGGCTACAAGACCTGCGAGGCGTTTGAGAAGGAGTTCAACACGCATCGCGACGAGGTTTCGGCCGACGGGGAGGTCACGATCGAGTTCGTCGAGTGTCTCGCGAGCTGCGGCACGGCGCCGGTGGTGATGGTCGACGACGAGCTGCACGAGAAGGTCGACGCAGCCAAGGCGAAGGAGATCAGCGATCGAATCAAAACCGAGGCCGCAAAGCGCCGGTAATTTTTAACCACGAATGGACACGAATAGACACGAATCGAATGATACGTTGCCGTGCGCTCCTGCACCTTCGGGTTCATTCGTGTCGATTCGTGGTTGACCTCTTCTCTTCATGGCAGCTCCCGAACAACGCCGGATCATCTTCAAGCACATCGACGAGCCTGGTTACACCAATGACCTGGCGTGCTACGTGCGCAACGGCGGCTACGAGATGCTGAAGAAGGCCGTCGGCCTGGCGCCGCAGGCGATCATCGACGAGGTCAAGAAGTCCGGCCTGCGCGGCCGCGGCGGCGCGGGGTTTCCCTGCGGCGTGAAGTGGGGCCTGGTCGACCGGAAGAGCGGCAAGCCGATCTACCTTGTTGTCAACGCCGACGAATCCGAGCCGGGCACGTTCAAGGACCGGTACATCATCCATCAGGACCCGCACCAGCTGATCGAGGGGATCATGATCACCTGCTTCGCGAACAACGTGAAGCAGGCGTACATCTACATCCGCGGCGAGATGCCGCACGGCGCGCGGATCCTGGAGCAGGCGATCGCCGAGGCGCGCGCGGCGAACTTCGCCGGGCCCAACATCCTCGGCACGAGCTACGGCTGCGAGATCTACGTCCACCGCGGTGCGGGCGCGTACATCTGCGGCGAGGAGACCGGCTTGATCGAGTCGCTCGAGGGCAAGCGCCCGTATCCGCGGATCAAACCGCCGTATTTCCCGGCCGTGCTCGGACTCTACCAGTGCCCGACGATCGTGAACAACGTGGAGACGCTGTGCCACGTGAAGCACATCGTCGACATGGGCGGCGACGCCTATGCGAAGATCGGCACGCCGAACAACACCGGGACGCGCATCCTCTGCGTGAGCGGTCACGTTCAGAAGCCCGGTTATTACGAATTCGAGGTTGGCAAGATCACGCTCGGCGAACTGCTGTATGGCGTTTGCGGCGGGCCGCTGCCGGGTCGGACGATCAAGGCGGTGATTCCCGGCGGTTCCTCGGCGAAGATCCTGAAGGCCGGCGAGAGCTTCACGCTGAAGAACAAGGACGGTTCGACCCGCACGCTCGGATTCAACGACGTCCCGATGGATTTCGACACCCTGGCGGCCTGCGGCACGATGGGCGGCTCCGGCGGCGTGATCGTAATGGACGACTCGGTCAGCATGGTCGAGGCGCTGGCCAACATCAACGCGTTTTACGCGCACGAAAGCTGCGGCCAGTGCACGCCCTGCCGCGAGGGCTCGCTCTGGATGAAGAAGATCACGAACCGGATGGTCCATACCGATGCCCGGACTGAGGACGGCGCGCTGCTGAAGAGCGTGGCCGACCAGATCGCGGGCCGGACAATCTGCGCCTTCGGCGAGGCATGTTCGTGGCCGACGCAGAGCTTCATCGCCAAGTTCGGCGACGAGTTCAAAGCGTACCCGGCAGCGAAGAAGGCCAATCCGTCCGCCACCGCCCAGCCATTGGTCTGACCTGACTAAGCGCGAAGACGCACCGCCACCAAGTCCCGACAAAGCCAACTCTCCTCCTTAACTCCGATCCTCGCGTCTTCGCGACTTCGCGCTTCGGATTTTCCCTTCCGCAATGATCCAACCCGCCAAACCCGACCTCATCACCGTCAACGTCGACGGCAAGGACGTCGCCGTGCCGAAGGGCACGAACGTGATCGAAGCCGCGCGGCTGGTCGGCGTGGACGTGCCGTTTTACTGCTATCACCCGAAGCTGTCGGTGGTCGGCAACTGCCGGATGTGCCTGGTCGAAATCGGCATGCCGGCGGTCGATCCGGCCACCAAGGCGCCGATCATGGATCCGGCGACCGGCAAGCAGAAGATCAACTGGATCCCGCGACCCCAGATCGGCTGCGGCACCAACGCCTCGCCCGGGCTGCACGTCCGGACCACGACGCCGATGGTGAAGGACTGCCGCGAGGGCGTGATGGAATTCCTGCTGATCAACCATCCGCTCGACTGCCCGATCTGCGACCAGGCGGGTGAGTGCAAGCTGCAGGAACAGGCGACCGGCTACGGCCGCGGCTACTCGCGCTTCATCGAGGAGAAGAACGTCAAGCCGAAGCGCACCCAGCTCGGGCCGCGCGTCACCCTCGACGACGAGCGCTGCATCCTCTGCTCGCGCTGCATCCGCTTCTGCAAGGAGATCGTCCACGACGACGTGCTCGGGTTCGTCGATCGCGGCAGCTATTCGACGCTGACCTGCTACCCCGGAAAGTCGCTCGCGAACAACTACTCGCTGAACACCGTGGACATCTGCCCGGTCGGCGCGCTCACGAGCACGGATTTCCGCTTCAAGATGCGCGTCTGGTTCCTGAAGCAGACGAACAGCATCGACACCGAGTCTTCCGTCGGCGCGAACACGGTCGTGTGGTCGCGCGAGGGGATCGTTTACCGGATCACGCCCCGGCGGAACGACGAGGTGAACGACACCTGGATGTCCGATTCCGGCCGCGAACTCTACAAGCAGGTCCGTGCTTCCGACCGGCTCGCCGGCAGCGCGATCAACGGTGTTGCCGCCAATCTCGAGCTCGCGGTCACGGCGGCGACCGATGCGTTGAAGGCCAATCGCGGCGCGGTGGCGGTCGTTGGTTCGGGCCGCAGCTCGGTCGAGGAGCAGTTCCTGACCAAGAAGCTGGCGGCGGCCGTTGGCGCCTCGACGCACTTCGTGACGCGCGTCGGTCAGGGCGACCGGATTCTCATATCGGCGGACCGGAACCCGAACACGCGCGGGGCGCTGGTCGTCGGCCTCGTCGACCGGCTGCCGGCCGGGGCCAGCGCGGGCGGCGAGCAGAAAACCGCCGGGGCGGTCCGGATCGGCGGGCTCGCTGAACTCGGCGCTGCGATCGACGCGGGCAAGGTGAAGGTCATCGTCTCCATGGGCGAGGACCTCGTGGTCGGCGGGCTGAGCAAGGAGCAGCTCGCGAAGGCGACCGTGATCTATCTCGGCACGCACGCCAACGTGACGACCGCGGCGGCGCGGGTCGTCATTCCGACGCTCACGGTGTTCGAGAAGAGCGGCACGTTCGTGAACCAGCAGTTCCGGATCCAGAAATTCCACAAGGCCGTCCCGGGGCCGGCCACCGCGACGGACGATCTCGTCCTGTTGTCGAAGCTGGTGGTCGCGGTCGGCGGTGCGGCGGTCCCGGCGGAGATCAACGCGTTGTGGTCGGTGCTCGCGGCGGAGACGCCCGCGCTGAAGGCCATCACGTTCGCCTCGCTGCCCGAGACCGGGCTGCTGCTCGACCCGTCGGCCTGGGCGGGTGTCGCGTTTCCCGAGGGTGAGACCCTGCATTACAAACCGGCGGCGGCGCCCGCGGCGGAAGCGAAGCCATGAGTCCGGACCAATCTTCATCCCGATAGCCCCATGCGTTCCATTCCCCTGTTCGGACTTGGTATCTTTTTCGCCCTCGCGGGTGTGGGCTTGTTTGCGTTCACCCTGCGCAAGCCGAAAACCGAGGCCACCGGGCGTCCGATGAAGAAATCCGCGCTCCGCGAGCAGGCGGCGGAGCAGGCGGTCCGGCAGGCCGAGACGGGCAAGCTCCGCATCGCCGCGGCGATCTCCGTGGTGGTCGGCGCAGCCCTGATGATGATTTCCTGAGATGGTTCAATTCTACCTCCAACTGAATCCGGTCGTGCAGGGGCTCCTCAAGGGCCTCGCAGTGATCCTGGTGATCTTCCCGATCGGCGGCGCGTGCTCGATGGCCGAGCGCAAGGTTTCCGCCTGGATCCAGGGCCGGCCCGGTCCGAACCGCGCGATCGTGCCGTGGTTCGCGTGGATTCCGGTGATCGGACCGTTCCTGCAGCGGCTCGGCCTCTTTCACGTCATGGCCGACGGCGGGAAAATGCTGTTCAAGGAGGATCCGGTTCCCGGTCACGTCAACAAGTTCTACTTCATCCTCGCGCCGATCCTCGCGATGATTCCGGCCCTGACCACGGTCGTGACCGTTCCGTTCGGGGCGTACCTGGACCGGGCAGGGCAGGTGATTCCGCTCGCCCTCGCGAACGTCGATATCGGCATCCTCGCGGTTTTCGCCGTCGCCTCGCTTGGCGTGTATTCGGTCATTCTCGCGGGCTGGGCTTCGAACTCGAAGTACCCCTTCCTCGGCGGCGTGCGCGCATCGGCGCAGCTCATCTCCTACGAGCTATCGATGACGCTCTCGGTCATCCCGGTTTTCCTGTGGATCAACGCCCCCGGGCGCGAGGGCACGATGAGCCTGGCGCGGGCGGTCGAGTTCCAGAGCCAGGCGGGATTCTGGGGCGGCGCGTGGTTCGTTTTCGTCATGCCGGTGTCGGCGTTCATCTTCCTTGTCGCGATGTTCGCCGAGACCAACCGGCAGCCGTTCGACATGCCGGAGAGCGAGGCCGATCTGGTCGGTGGGTTCCACACCGAATACGGCGCGTTCAAGTGGGGGCTGTTTTTCGTCGCCGAGTACTCGCACATGCTGATCGGTTCCGGCGTGTTCACGCTCCTGTTCCTCGGCGGCTGGAATCCGCTGCCCTGGATCACGCTCGAGCGCTTCGCGGGCTGGGTCCACCTCGTGAACCATCCGATCGCGCTGGGGATCGTCTCAATCATCATCTTCCTCGGGAAGGTCCTCGCGCTGATCTTCTTCTTCATGTGGGTGCGCTGGACCGTTCCGCGCTTCCGCTACGACCAGGTGATGGAGATCGGGTGGAAGAAGCTCCTGCCGCTCGCCATCGTTAACCTGTTCGTGTACGCGATTGCGATCGCCGTCCTGCAACCGAAATTCTGACCGGCGGGACCGCCCGCCCATCCCTCCTTTTCCCATGGCCACCGGAGTCCCAGTCGAACGCAAGCCGCTCACCTTCGCGGAGCGCACGTACGTGCCGCAGATCGTGGGCGGGCTCAAAACCACCTGGAAACACCTCGTCCGGCCGAAGGAGACGATGGAGTATCCCGAGCAGCGGCCCGCGATTCCTGCCGGTTACCGCGGGGTGCCGACGCTGGTGAAGGATCCGAACGGGCGCGAGAAGTGCGTCTCGTGCCAGCTGTGCGAGTTCGTGTGCCCGCCGAAGGCGATCCGGATCACCCCGGGCGAGATCCCGCCCGATTCCGCGAACGCCCACGTCGAGCGCGCCCCCCAGGCGTTCGACATCGACATGCTCCGGTGCATCTACTGCGGCATGTGCCAGGAGGTGTGCCCGGAGGAGGCGATCTGGCTCCAGCAGCAGTACACCATGACCGGGTACACGCGCGAGGAGATGGTCAATCACAAGGACCGCCTGTACGAGATCGGCGGCACGCTCCCGGACGAGCACTTCAAGTGGGACTACAAGAAGCGGCGGGAGGATGAGGGGAATCACCGGCACTGAGCCGGAGCCCCGCGCGACCGCCGACACCCTGCCATGGCCAATCTCCTCTTCAATCTCCTCGCGATCTTCACCGTCGTCTGCGCCATCGGCGTCGTCGTGAACAAGAACGCCGTGAACGCGGCGATGTGCCTGCTGCTCTCGCTCGTCGGCGTCGCCGGTCTCTTCATCGGGCTCGACGCCTACCTCCTCGCGTTCCTGCTCCTGCTGGTCTACGCGGGCGCGATCGTCGCGCTGTTCCTCTTCATCATCATGCTGCTCGACACGAAGGGCGACGAGCGCGCGCGGGTCGCGCGGATTCCGATCGCCGCCCGCGTGGTCGCGCTGGTCCTCGTCCTCGCCGGGATCGCCTCCTTCTTCGCCCATGGGCGGCTCCCGGTGCCGGATCCGACGACGGCGCCCGCGGTGGGCGCCTCGCTCAAGCTCTACGCCTACCAGCTCTTCACGACGTATCTGCTGCCGGTCCAGATCGTCGGTTTCCTCCTCCTGATCGCGATGCTCGGCGTGATCGTGCTGAGCAAGCGCTTCGAGGGACTCGACGACATCAAATAGCCCGCGCTGACACCCATGATCGCCCCCTCGCTCAACGCCTACCTGTTCCTCAGCTTCGTGCTGTTCGCGATCGGACTGCTCGGCGTGCTGCTCCGCCGCAACACGCTCGTCGTGTTCATGTGCCTCGAGCTGATGCTCGTCGCGTCGACCCTCGCGCTGGTCGCGTTTTCGCGCTACAACCAGACGAACGACGGCAACGTGTTTGTTTTCTTCATCCTCACCGTCGCCGCCGCCGAGGTCGCGGTCGGCCTCGCGATCATCGTGGCGTTGTTCCGGAAGCGCCAGACCGTGCAGCTGAACGAGCTGAACGCGCTGAAGAACTGACCCCGCGCCTTTCATGACGACTCACGTCATTCCCTCCCTCCTGGTCGTGCCGCTGCTCTCCGCGGCCGTGATCGCATTGTTCCTGCGCCGGCAGGGCGGAATCGCGGCGGTCGTGTCCGTTCTCGCCGCAGGCTACATTTGCGTCCAGGGACTGATGCTCGCCGTCGGCGGCGTGCGCGACGAAAAGGCGATCGAGTGGCTTACGCTCGGAAGCTTCACGTTCTCGATCGGCTACAAGCTGGACGATCTCGCGGCGCTCATGCTCTCGATCGTCGGCATCGTCGGGCTGTGCATCCACGTGTTCTCGCTCGTGTACATGGGCAAGGACGGCGCGAAGGCGCGGTTCTTCGGCGGGCTGTCGATCTTCATGTTCTCGATGATCGGCATCGTGCTCTCGGACAACCTTTTCATGATGTTCATCTTCTGGGAGCTGGTCGGCTTCAGCTCCTGGCTGTTGATCAACCATTACCTGGAACGGCAATCGGCGGCGGACGCGTCGAAGAAGGCGTTCATCACGAATCGCGTCGGTGACTGGGGCTTCCTGCTCGGGATCATCGCCTGCTACTGGGCGAACGGCACGGTGAACCTGACGGCGCTGGGCCACCAGCACGTCGCCAGCACGATGATTCCGCTGCTGCTGTTCTGCGGCGCGGTCGGCAAGTCGGCGCAGCTTCCGTTGCAGGTGTGGTTGCCGGACGCGATGGAGGGCCCGACGCCGGTGTCCGCGCTGATTCATGCGGCGACGATGGTGGCGGCCGGCATTTACATGCTGTGCCGGATCAACGTGCTGATGGTGCCCGAGGCGCTCCACGTCATCATGTGGATCGGCACCGCCACGGCGCTCTATGCCGCGCTCTGCGCGATCGTGCAGAGCGACATCAAGCGGGTGCTGGCGTATTCGACGCTGTCGCAGCTCGGCTACATGGTCGCCGCCTTCGGACTGGGTTCGCTTGCAGTTTCACCCGAGGGCGCGGAAACGGGGCACACGATGGTGATCGCCGCGGGCGTCGGCGCCGCGATGTTTCATCTCACGACGCACGCCTTCTTCAAGGCGCTGCTGTTCCTCGGGTCGGGCTCGGTGATCCACGCCTGCCACCACGAGCAGAACATCTTCAAGATGGGCGGACTGGCCCGGAAGATGCCGGTGACGTTCGCAACGTTCACGGTGGGCGTGCTGGCGATCAGCGGCCTCCCGCTCCTGGCCGGGTTCTTCTCGAAGGATGCGATTCTGTTCCTGGCGTATGCCAACAACAAGGCGGTGTTCGCGATCCTCGCGTTCACGGCCGCGCTCACGGCGCTGTACATGTTCCGGATGTGGAAGATCGTCTTCCTCGGCGAGACCCGGGGCGAGGACGCGAGCCACGCCCACGAGAACAACCTCCTGATCACACTGCCACTGATCGTCCTCGCGCTGTTCTCGATCGTGGGCGGATACCAGGGCTTCTACCGCAGCGTGTTCCACAACGCCTTCGCCGGCGTGCTGACGCTCGTGCCCGAGGCGACCGGCTCGGCCCACGCGGTGATCCTCATCACGAGCGTGTGCGTGCTGCTGGCCGGCGTGCTGGTCGCATGGGCGCTTTATCCCTCGGCCGGCACCGATGCGCTGGCCGAGAAGTCGCCGGCGCTGTTCAACGGACTCGTCGGCCTGAAGGAGTCCTTCGACCGCGTTTACGGCTACTACATCGCGAAGATCCAGCAGCGGTTCGCGCTCTTCCTCAATTTCCTCGAGCAGATCTTCCTCGCGGGTCTCATCATCCGTGGTCTGGCCGGCGTCGTCGGGCTGTTCGGACTCGGCGCCCGTGCACTCCACGTCGGCAACGTCAACGCCTACGTCTACTGGTTCCTGCTCGGCGTCGTGGTCCTGTGGTGCTTCGCGCTTAGCGGCGTGGTGGCGTTCTGATTCCTGAACCGCCGATGCACCCGAACCGAATCCGAGCCGCGCAGGCCGCCCCCTTTCTGATCCAGCGATGAGCAACTTGCCCTTCGATCCTCTCCTCCTCGCGATCGCGACTCCGCTGGTGTCCGCGCTGCTGATCGCACTCGGCCTGCCCAAGCGCTGGTCGGTCCGGCTCGCCTACCTTGCGTTCACCGTTCCGATGCTGCTCGGGCTCCATGTTTGGTGGCATTTCAGCGAGATGCCGCAACACGCCGGCTATGCCTTCCTGACGCGGTATTCGACGGGCCTGGACTCGTTGGGAATCGGCCTGAGGCTGGGCCTCAACGGAATCTCGATGCCGTTGTTCGCGATGGCGGGGATCGTCGGATTTGCGTCTGGAATTTACGCGCTCCAGTCGCAGGCCGAGCGCCTGAAGATCTACCTGATGCTCCTGCTCATCATGCTCGGCGGCCTGATGGGCGTGTTTGCGAGCGTCGACGTCTTCTACTTCTATTTCTTCCACGAACTGGCGCTGATCCCGACGTTCATCATGGTTGGCGTGTGGGGTGGGCGCGACCGCAGCTACGCGGCGATGAAGATGACCATCTATCTCACGGCCGGCGCGATGCTGTCCCTCATCGGGCTCATCATGCTGTACGTGAAGAGCGGCGCGCATTCGTTCGACCTGATCGCGCTCCGCAGCTACCTCGGCGCGCATCCGCTCGGTGAGACGGTGCAGAAAAACATCTTCGGCCTGCTGATGTTTGGTTTCGGCATCCTGGTCTCGCTCTGGCCCCTGCACACCTGGGCCCCCCTGGGCTACGGCGCGGCGCCGAGTTCCAACGCGATGCTTCATGCCGGTGTGCTGAAGAAGTTCGGCCTCTACGGATTGATCCAGGTTGCGCTGCCGCTCCTGCCCGCCGGCCTGCCGCACTGGGCGGTGACCCTCGCGTGGCTGGCCGGGATCGGCAACATTCTCATCGTTGGACTGATCGCGATCGCGCAGCGGGACCTGAAGCAGATGATTGGTTACAGCTCGGTCATGCACATGGGCTACGCCTTCCTCGGCATCGCCGCCGGATCGACGCTCGGTGTCGGTGGCGTCGTGCTGCTGATGGTGGCGCACGGGCTTTCGGTGTCGCTCTGGTTCATGCTGGCGACGAGCGTGCATCACCGGACGCAGACCTTCGCAATGGACGAGATGGGGGGGCTGGCCATGCGGGCTCCCGTGCTGGCGGCCTTCTTCGTCGCCGCGGTCTTCGCCAGCATCGGGCTGCCGGGCTTCGCCAATTTCTGGGGTGAGTTCACGATCTTCGTCGCGATCTGGAAGTTCTCCTCCGCCTTGTGCGTCATCGCCATCGCGGGCGTGATCATCAGTGCGATCTACGGACTGCGCGCCTCGGCGCGCGTGTTCTTCGGGCCCCCGACCGAGCGGTTTGCCGAGGTGGCCGCCAAGGCGGAGCCGACCGACCTCCGGTGGCCGGAGCGCATTCCCGCCCTCGTGCTGCTGGCCTTCCTGTTCCTCGTCGGCATCTGGCCGCGCTCGATGTCGGATGCCATCAATGACGCGCTCGTGTCGCGCGGTCCGAGTCCCGCCGCGTTGACGCAGCCGGTCGCGACCTCTCCCAACCAGGCCCTGGCCAGCACGGCGGCGGCACAAACCCACGTTCTTTCGCGATGAATCTCGACGCCGTCAGCCGCGCCGCGGCCGATAACCATTGGGGCGCCATCTGGCCGGAGCTCACCCTCGGCTGTGTCGCCCTGCTGCTGCTCCTCCTGGAAATCATCCTGCCGCGCAAGCAGCACCGGCTCATCCCGGGCGTCGCGGCGCTCGGACTGACCGTGACGCTCGTCGGACTGCTGGCCGGCTGGCACAGCGCCGTTGGGACGGAGACGTTCAACGGACTGCTCCGGCACACGACCGGCGGACAGATTCTCCGCGTGTTTCTGGTCATTTCGGCGCTGCTCGTCTGCCTGCTCGCCCGGGTGAGCCTGGCGCGGCAGCCGATGCCGCGAATTGAGTTCTATCACGTGCTGCTGGTCGTCACCGCGGCGATGATGCTCCTGGCGCAGAGCAGCCACTTCGTGATGCTGTTCGTGGCGCTCGAGACCGTCACCGTCGGGCTCTATATCCTCGTCGGATATTTTCGCACGAGCGCGGCGTCGCTCGAAGCCGGCTTGAAATACCTCATCATGGGCGCGCTGAGCTCCGGGCTGATGCTGTTCGGCATCGTGCTGCTCTACGGCATCGCCGGAAACCCGATGCTGGCGGGGCACACCGCGGCCTCGATGCATTACGACGACCTGCAGCGCTTCCTGGCGGCAAATCCCCACGAGTTCATCGCCGGGCTCGGCATCGTGCTGGTGCTCGCAGGCGTGGCGTTCAAGATCGCGGCGTTCCCCTTCCAGATCTGGGTGCCGGACGTGTACCAGGGGGCGCCCACGCCGGTGACGGCCTTCCTCGCCGTATCCTCGAAGGCGGCGGGCTTCGCGGTTCTCCTCGGACTGTGCGGGCCGGGCGGCGTGTTCGCGCCTTATCATAGCCTCACGACGCCGATCCTCACCCTCATGGCGGCCGCGACGATCCTCTTCGGCAACATCGCCGCGCTGACGCAGCACAACGTCAAACGTCTGATCGGCCTTTCGGGCGTATCGCACGCCGGTTTCCTCCTGCTCGGCGTCGTGGCGGCGGGCACGCCCGCCGTGGCGGCGATGGCGACAGGTGCCATCTATTTCTACCTTTACGCGTATCTGATCGCGACCTTCGCGGTGTTCGGGGTCATGGCTCACCTGGCCGGTCCGAACGATGCCGATCAGGAACTCGACCACTACGCTGGACTGGCGAAGCGGAATCCCTTCCTCGCGACCGTGCTGGCCGTCGGCCTCGGATCGCTGGCGGGCATTCCCCCGCTGGCGGGCTTCATGGGCAAGCTGTTCGTGTTCGTCGCCGCCTACCAGGCGGGCGCGCGCTGGCTGCTCTTCATCGCGATCGTCGGCGTCGTGATCTCGATCTACTACTATTTCGGCTGGATCAAGGCGGCGTTCTTCGAGACCTGGACCCCGCCGGCGGAGGACGGCGCCCCGGCCGGACCGGCCGCCACGCCGGTCGGCGGCCTCGCCAAATTCGCGCTCGGCGTCCTCGCGCTCGCGTCGGTCGCGCTGGGATTCTATCAGGGCCCGCTCGGTCAGTGGCTCGCGCTCGCGGTGCGGTAAGGGCCTGCGCATTTCCCGGGGGCCGGGGCGGATACTACGCACGGGTGCGGGCGTGACGGACGACGGACGGCCATGCCAGGGTGAGACGCACCATGCGACGGCTCGCCCAGTTTGTCTTCGTCCTCCTGCTGGTCTGCAGCGCGTCGCGCGCGGCCGAGCGGGACATGGTCCGGACGTTTTCCGTCCAACCGGGGTGTACCGTGGCGATCGATACCTACCGCGGCGCGATCACCGTCATCGAGAGCGACCGTCCGGAGGTCCGGATCGCCGTTCATCTCGAGATTGGCGCCCGCACCGCGGCCGAAGCCGAACAGGTCCTGGCGGGGTTCCATCTGTCCTGCACGCAGCAGGGTGACACGATTTCGGTCCGGGCGCGCCATCCGGCGGAAACCAGGGCCCGCTTCATCTGGAACGATGACCATCAGATTGAGCCGACCTTCCGGATCACCGTGCCGCGACGGTGCAACCTCGACCTGCGCACGATCCGCGGGAGCATCGTCGTGGGCGAACTGAGCGGGCGGATCGTCGCCCACGCCGAGACGGGCAACGTGTTTCTGCGCCACGCGATCGGCCCGACCGACGCCAGCGTGGATTCCGGCGAACTCGTCGTGTCGCAATGTGACGGCAACCTGGCGGCCTCGGTGCGGCACGGGCTCATCCGGGTGGGGGTGGTGAACGGCCGCTGCGATCTGAAGAACTCCAGTGGCGACGTCGAAGTGATGGAGGCCCGCGGCGACACTCGCGTTTTTGCCGAAGCGGGCACGGCGAAGATCGGCGTGCCGCGTGATTTCGCGGCGGTCGCGGATGTCTCCACGTCGGGCGGCAATGTGATCATGCTGATCGATCCCGCGGCCAACTGCGAGGTGCGGGCCCGGACCTCGTGGCTGGGGCACATCGCCTGTCGGCTGCCGGCCGAGATTGAATCCGGCCGCGTCGGCGGACGTACGCTCGTCGCCCGGCTGAACCGGGGCGGTCCGAAGCTCACGGTCCACGCGAGCGGCGGGGATGTGAGCCTGGAGCCGGCGGAAACGCCCTTCGAGTAGCCGTTCGCCGGCCCACCCACACGGCGGCTTGCGCTCGCGGAACCGGAAAAGTCCCCGCGTCCCGCAGTGTGCGCTGGCGTCGGCCGGTTGCGCGGTTTCAGTGATGGGCATGGCACCCGACGCGGCTTTCACGGAGTTGACGACCCTGATCCAGCGGGCCCACCGGCTCGCGACGGTGGGGGAACTCCTCGGCTGGGATGAGCAGGTCAATCTGCCGCCCGGCGCGGCGGAGCAACGGGCCGGACAGCACGCGGCGCTGGCCGAGGCCCAGCACGCTGCCGCGAGCAACGCGCGGATCGGCGAGCTGCTCGCGCAGCTCGAGAATCGCCGGGCTGACCTCGACGAGCCGCAGCGGGCGGTGGTGGCGAATGCCCGCCGGGACTACAACCGCGCCACGCGCCTTCCCGCGGAATTTGTGCGGGAAAAGGCGGCGCAGGGCAGCCGCGGGTACCATGCTTGGGCGCGGGCGAGGGCGGCGAATAACTTTTCCGGGTACGCGCCGGTGTTGGAGCGGAATCTCGAATTTGCCCGCCAGGAGGCGACGTATCTCGGAGCCGGCGATGCGCCGTACGACTACATGATCGACCGGCATGACCCGGGCATGTCAGCCGCGATCATCACCCGGCTCTTCACCGAACTCCGGACCGAGCTGGTGCCCCTGGCGCGCCGGATTGCGGAGTCGCCTACGGCGGAACGGGCGCGTGAGGCCGGACGCCGGTTGCGGGGTTTTCCCACCGCGAGCCAGCAGCAGGTGGTGCATGCGGTGACGCGCCAGCTTGGCTTCGACCCGGAATGCGGCCGGATCGATGTTTCGCTGCATCCGTTCTGCTCGGGGACCGGTGCGGACGTCCGGTTGACCACGCGATACAACGCGGACCAGCCGATGGACTCGCTGTTCAGCGCCATCCACGAGTGTGGCCACGGCCTCTACGAACAAGGACTGCCCCGGGAGCATCTCGGCACGGCGCTCGGAATCGCCGCGGGCATGGGGATGCACGAGTCGCAAAGCCGGCTTTGGGAAAACCAGGTGGCGCGCAGCCGCGGGTTCTGGCGGTGGTTCGAACCCCGGTGGCGGGAGACGTTCGCCGAACCGTTGCGCACGGTGGACTCCGAGGAACTCTATCTCGCAGTCAATGCCGTCGAGCCAACCCTGATCCGAGTCGATGCCGACGAGGTGACCTATAACCTGCACATCATCCTTCGGTTCGAAATCGAACAGCGGCTGTTGGCCGGCGCGCTCCGCGTCGGCGATCTCCCCGGTGCCTGGAACGCGGCGTCGCGCGAACTTCTCGGGCTCGAGCCGGCGACCGACCGCGAAGGTGTGCTGCAGGATGTGCACTGGAGCGACGGCGCGTTCGGCTATTTTCCCAGTTATTGCCTCGGAAACATGATCGCGGCGCAACTCTGGCATCGCGTGCTCGAACTAAGGCCGACTCTGGAGGAGGAGTTTGCCCGCGGGGACTTTGGCTGGCTCCTCGGCTGGCTGCGGGAAAACGTTCATCGGTATGGACGCCGGTTCGGCACGCTTGAACTGGTGCGCCGCGCAACCGGGGAGGAGCTCTCACCGAAGCACCTCATTCGATACCTGCGGGAGCGATACGGCCGGCTTTACGGCGTCTGAGTGCGCCCCGGTTTTGTTTGGCGTTTGCCGGTTGTACCTCTGGAATTTCCCGCCCATGCTCCTGATCGACACTCACACGCATCTCGAGTCGTTCGCCCGGAGAGGCGAACTCGAGCCGATCCTGACGCGGGCGCGCGAGGCGGGGGTCGGGACGCTGGTCACGATTGGAACGGAACCCGGGGACTGGGCCCTGTACCGGGAGATCGCGCCGGCCCAGTCGGGGATCGTGCGGTTTACCGTCGGCCTGCACCCCTGCTCGGTCGAGGCGAACTGGAGCGACGCGGTCGCGCAGATCGAGGCGTACTGGACGGGCGGCGCCACCGCCGCGCAACTGGCGACGCCGATCGCGCTCGGCGAATGTGGTCTGGACCGGTTTCATCTTCCGAAGGATCCGGTGGCGGCGGACCGGATTTTCAGCTGGCAGCGGGCGGCGTTCGACGCGCAGCTGGCGATCGCCAAGAAGCTGGGCTGTCCCGTCGTGGTGCATTCACGCGGAGCGTTCCGCGAGTGCGTGGACCAGATCGACGGAAGCGGGGTCGACTGGACGAAAGTCGTCTTCCACTGCTTCAGCGAAGGCGAGGCCGAGATCACGGAACTCAACCGACGCGGAGGCGTCGGGTCATTCACCGGAATTCTCACCTACAAGTCGGCCGACAACGTCCGCGCGGCGGCCAAGGCACAGGGGCTCGGTCGATTCATGGTCGAAACGGACGCGCCGTATCTCACGCCCATGCCGCACCGGGGAAAGCCGAACGAGCCGGCCTACCTGCGGCACACGGCCGCATTCGCGGCCAAAGCGGTATTTGGCGTATCGTATGACGAGCTGGCGGCCGTGAGTTCGGCGAACGCGAAAAAGTTCTACGGCTTGTGAGAGTGAGCGACGGGTTGACGAGGCGCTTCGAACCGGTCCGCCGCGCCGTATCCCGGACGATTCCGACGTGATGGGGTAGTGGGCCCGGCGCGTTTCGCGGGCACAAAAATGGCCGGTCGGAGACCGGCCTCAGGAGTATCAGGCCGCGAGCAAGCTCGCAGGCTGCGACGTGATTGCGGCTCGAGCCTCAGGCCTCGTCGAATTTCCGCGCGAACAGCGCCTCGAGTTCCGCGACCATCGCCGCCGCGTCGTCGCCGGTGACGATGAACTTGACCTTCGACCCCTTGCCGGCGGCCAGCATCATCAGCCCCATGATGCTTTTGCCGTTCACCTGTTCCTCGTCCTTTTCCACCAGAACCTCCGCTTTGAACTTGTTGGTGATCCGAACGATCATTGCGGCGGGGCGGGCGTGAATGCCCATCTTGTTCTGCACGACCAGCTCTTTGACGAGGGATTGGGCTGCAGGAGTGGCGTCGCTTTTGTTCATGTAGGCGGAGAAGGGAGGCGAAAAAGACCCGGCAAAATCCGGACCGAGCAGGTGGCTTGCAACCTAAAAACTGTCCTTCACGCTGGGTCGCAATGTCGCAGACCGTCATCGTTGTTCCGTGCCGTCTCGAGTCTACGCGATTCCCACGCAAGCTCTTGCACAATATCAA